>DAOTUU010000024.1:0-50324 GCA_034436555.1 Chloroflexota bacterium
GACGGGAATCGATGGGGGCGCGAGGGCATCCCGCCAGGCCGGTCGACGGATGGGTGCGGTCGCGTCCAGCGTCGCGCTTGCCAGCCTGATCGGCGTCTCCGCTCACGCCGCATCTCCGGCTGCGCCCGCATCCAGCGCGAGCGCGGACCAGCCGGTCCTGGGCTACTCATCGACGTTCCTGACGGACCCCTTCCAGGCGCTGGAGCTCAAGAACAGCGAGCGCGAGGCGGCCGCCCAGGGTGCCCTGATGCTCCCCGCGGCGACGGCGAATGGCGATGTGGGCCAGCAGGCGACCGACATCCTGAACCTGATCACGGCCGGGGCGCAGGGCCTGATCGTCTCGGTCCAGGACCCGAGGGCGGTGGCGCCGTCCCTGGCAGCCGCCCAAGAGGCGAACGTGCCCATCATCAGCATCGGCACGTCCATCAACGACTTCCCGATCACGTTCTCCGTGGTGGCCGACAACGTCGCCATGGGCAGGGTGGCATGTGAGGCCATGGGCGCGACCGTCAACGGGACGGGCACGGTGCTCTCGCTCCAGGGTGCGCTCACCAGTGATGCCGGCAAGGAGCGATCGAAGGGGTTCGCCGACTGCATGGCGGACCAGTTCCCGGGGATCAAGCTGGTCGAGAAGCCCACGGACTGGGACGCACAGAAGGCAGCCGACCAGGTCCAGACCGCCCTCGTGAGCGAGCCGGACCTCGTGGGGCTCTATCTCCAGAGCGACTCCGCGATGCTGGCTTCCGTGCTCGCGGTCCTGCAGTCGGCCGACAGGCTGAAGCCGGTCGGCGATCCCGGCCACCTGGCCATCTACACCATCGACGGCACCGCCCAGGTGCACGATGCCATCCGCGCCGGAGAGGTGGATGGAGCCGTGTCCCAGCCGCTTGACCAGTTCGCCAAGTACGCCGTCCAGTACGCGCTCATGGCGATCGCGGGCCAGCCCCTTCCCGGAGAGGGCCCCACCGACCACGGCAGCACCATCGTCAAGCTGGGGGTCAACCTCGTGGACCTGCTCGCGTCGCCGTTGGTCACACTGGACAACGTCGACGACCCGACCCTGTGGGGGAACGGCGAAGCGGCCTCGAACTGAGCCACGTGATCCTGCGGGGGACAGCGTGACCGCCGACACCGCCGCGGTGTCGGCGGTCACGAACGTGCTCGACGTATCCGGCCTGCGCAAGCAGTTCGGTGCGACCATCGCCTTGGACGGCGTGACGATGAGCGTCGCACGGGGTGCCTCGCACGCGCTGGTCGGGCGCAACGGAGCCGGCAAGTCCACCCTTGTCCGCTGCGTTGCGGGCCTGGAGCAGCCTGATGCCGGGCGCCTGCGTTTCGACGGGCAGCCGGCACCGTCCTTGCACGACCGCCGGCGCTGGCAACAGGTCGTCGCGGTCGTGCACCAGCGACCGAGTGTCGTGCCACACCTGACCGTCGCCGAGAACCTGTTCCTCAACAGCCATCCGACGCGCAGGGTCGGCGGTCTAGTCGCCTGGGGTGCCCTCCGCGCGCGCGCCGTCGCCGCGATGCAGGAGTGGGGCCTCCCGCTTGCGCCGGACGACATCGCCGGCGACCTCAGCATCGCGCAGATCCAGATCGTGGAGATCGCCCGCGCCCTGCTGCGCGGCAGCCGGTTCATCATCCTGGATGAGCCCACGGCCAAGCTTGAAGGCAGGGAGCGCCACCACCTGTTCGGCCGGATGCGCGACCTTCAGTGCGCCGGCGTGTCGTTCCTCTACATCTCCCATCACCTCGACGAGATCCACGAGGTCTGCCAGACCGTCACCGTCCTCAAGGACGGGCGTGTCACGTTGGACTGCGCGGTGGCCGGTCTCGACAGGTCTGACCTGATCGACGCCATGGTGGGTGAGCGGGACACCGCGCCGTCATCCCAGACCCGCGTCCCGCTACGTCACGCGGCGACGGCGCCCGATCCATCGGAGGCCATCCTGTCGGTCCATGGTCTGACGGCAGGGTCGACATTCACGGACGTGTCGCTGACGGTGCGGCGTGGCGAGCGGGTCGGGCTGGCGGGCCTCGAATCATCGGGCAGCCATGACGTCGCAGCGGCCGTGTGTGGACTTGGCGCCTGGGAGCGGGGAACGGTCAGCGTCGCAGGCAGGCCGATGGTGTCGCGTGATCCGGCAGCCGCGATCCGGTGCGGTATCGGCAGCGTCCCGAGGGACCGCCACCACGATGGATACGTGGCATCGCTCAGCATCGCGGACAACATCACGCTCACGACGCTCGACCGCATGGGCTCCTGGGGATTCTCGGCTCCGCGGTCACGCACGGCGCGCGCCCGACAGCTGATCGCGAGGCTCGGCATCAAGGCCGGTTCGCCCAGTGACCCCCCCACGACCCTGAGCGGAGGGAACCAGCAGAAGATGGTGCTTGCTCGCGCGCTCGCCAGTGACCCCTCGGTCCTGGTCCTCGTCAATCCGACCGCCGGGGTCGACGTCGCCTCACGGGACGAGCTCTTCGCCGCCATCGCGGACTCCAGGGCGTCCGCGCTCATCGTGTCCGACGACATCGACGAACTCCGGACCTGTGATCGCGTCATCGTGATGTTCAGGGGCAGGGTCGTGGCCGAGCAACCGGCCGGCTGGAACGAACGATGGCTCATCGCGGCGATGGAGGGTGTCGATGACCGAGCCGGCGACTAGGGTCACGCGCTCCGCCGCGGACACCGGAGCAGGGGCGGCAGCCCGTCGGGTCCTCCGCCGGCGGGACCTGGCGGTCCTGCCATTCCTGGCCATCGCGTTCCTGTACGGCGCGCTGACGCAGCCTGCCTTCCTGTCGAGCACGAACCTCGTCAACATCCTCCAGCAGTCGTCGGTCCTCGCCTTGCTCGTCATCGCCGAGGCGCTCGTCCTCCTGGTCGGCAAGTTCGACCTCTCGCTCGAGTCGATCGTCGGCCTGGCACCGATGCTCGTCCTGTGGATGATCCTGCCGGAGAGCGGCGGCGGGATCGGGCTGCCGCTGCCCGACTGGCTGGCCATCGGGCTGCTGCTGGCGGTCGGCGCGGCCGTCGGCTGGTTCAACTCGTTGATGGTGGTGAAGCTTCGCCTCAATGCCTTCATCTTCACCCTGGCCATGCTGATCCTCCTGCGCGGCATCACGATCGGACTCACCGATGGCAGCACCCTGTTCGGGTTGCCTGACGCCTTCCTCTACCTGGGTTCTGCGCGGTGGTTCGGCGTGCCGGTGTCCGTGTGGCTCGCGGGGCTGGCCTTCCTGGTCGTCGGCGTCTTCCTGCACTTCCACAGGCTCGGCCGTGCGATGTACGCCATCGGCGGCAATCGAGCGGCAGCGAAAGCCGCCGGGATCGATGCGGATCGGATCGTCATGGGCACCTTCGTGGCCGCGGGCACGATCTCGGCCCTTGCGGGGCTGGTGCTCGCGGGTCGGCTGGCATCGGTGCCAGCCGCCATGGGCCAGAACTCGATCTTCTCGGTGTTCGCCGCTGCGGTGATCGGCGGCATCAGCCTCTCGGGCGGACGGGGCACGATGTTCGGCGCGCTGTGCGGCGTGCTCCTCCTGGGTGTCGTGTCGAACCTGCTCGCGCTCTCCCAGATCCCGTCGTTCTGGGTCCAGGCCGCATACGGCGCCCTCATCGTCGCGGCACTCCTCCTCGCGCGGCTCAGCGGCCAGCAGGAGATCGACTGAGCCGTGGGCGAGCCAGAGGGGTCCGGGCCCGATCGCAACGCGGGGATGCCGCTCACCCGATCCGACTCGTTCGACCTGGGTGGTCGAGTCGCCCTCGTGACGGGCGCCGGAGGCGGGCTCGGCCGGGCGATCGCCCACGGGCTCTCCGGGAGCGGTGCTGCCGTCGGTATCATCGACATCGACGGCGAAGCGGCCGCGCGAGTCGCCGAGGAACTGGCGAGCAGCGCAGGCCCGATTCTGTCGATTCAGGCCGATGTGTCCGATGAGCGCGCCGCGGAACGTGCGGTGGCCCAGATCGCGGATGCCCTGGGGACGATCGACATCCTTGTCGCCAACGCGGGGATCGCGAGTCGAGCGGCCGCCGTGGACATGACGGTCGATCAATGGGATCGCGTGATGGCGGTGAACCTGCGGGGTGTATTCATCTTCAATCGACTGATCGGCCGTCAGCTCCTGGACCGGCGCAGGCCGGGAAGCATCGTGAACATCGCATCGATCGCGGGCCAGGTCGGGCTGCCCACCGGTGTGGCCAACTACAGCGCCAGCAAGGGGGGCGTGATCGCCCTCACGCGGTGTCTGGCCATCGAATGGGCCGCCTCCGGGATCCGTGTGAACGCGGTCGCTCCCAGTCATACCCGCACGCCGCTGATCTCCGACCTCATCGATCAGGATCCGAACCTTGGGAACTACTTCAGGTCGAACATCCCGATGGGTCGCCTGGCGAGCGAGGCTGACATCGTGGGACCGGTCCTGTTCCTCGCCTCGGACTCCTCGTCCTTCATCACGGGCCATGTGCTGAACGTGGATGGCGGCCACACCGCACGATGACGGTCACCTTCGGCGGACGGAGTCTGATGGAGGCGACCGTGGTCCTCGGATCGCTCTGCCCGATCGTCCATCATGGTGACTCCCGGCAGGCCCTCGTCCCATGACTGAAGGCGGACGCCCGCAGGCGCGTGAAGGGCGCCGTCGTCAGGCGCGTCCTGTGATGACGGAGGTCGCTGACCGGGCAGGCGTCGCCCTCTCATCCGTCTCGCGCGTGCTCAACGGTCATCCCTCCGTCAGCACCGTGTTGCGCAACCGCGTCCTCGATGCGGTCGCGGCCCTGGGCTACGAGCCGCATCTCCTGGCCCAGAGCCTGCGCACCGGCGAGACGATGACCATCGGGTTCGTCGTCGCCGACATCAGCAACCCCCTCATCTCGCAGATCGCCCTCGGGGCCGAACTCAGGCTTCGACAGCGCGGGTACTCGATGATCCTGGCCAACTCCAAGAACGACGCGAGCCTCGAGATGCACCACCTTCGGCTGCTTCGACAGCGGCGGGTCGATGGGTTGTTGCTGTCGCTGAGCGACGAGACCGATCCGCTGTTGAAGGCGGAGCTGGATCGGCTGGACATGCCGTGCGTCCTGATCGACCGCCAGGTGGCTGGCTTGGACCTCGCGGCGGTCCTCAGCGACCACGCCCACGGGATGCGTGCCGCCGTCACCCACCTCGTGGCGCTGGGCCACCGGCGCATCAGCCTGGTCACGGGGGCGCCCACGACCCGTCCGTTCCGCGAGCAGATCAGGGCACTGCGCCGGGAGTGCCGGGCGACTCCGGGGCTCTCCAGCGTGGTTCGCACCGGTGCCTTCGCGTCGGATCGCCACGGGTACCTGTCGACCTTGGACGTGATGAGGTCTGGGAACCGGCCGACTGCCGTGATCGCCGGAAGCAATCAGCTCCTGGTGGGGGTCCTTGAAGCGCTGCGTGAGCTGGACCTGGCGATTCCGGACGCCGTCAGTCTCGTGGCCTGCGACGCACCATCGCTGGCGACGTTTCTCCACCCGCCGACCACGACCATCACCCGGAACCTCGGAGAGCTGGGCCGGACGGCCGCTGACCTGCTGTTGGAACAGCTGGAGGGTGGTGGACCACGCACGGCGGCCCTGCCCATGGACTTCCGCCCGAGCGCCTCCTGCGCGGCGCCTCGCGAGCGAGCACCCGAGGCTCATCCGTGATGAGCCGATCGCAAGGGGGACCGAACGCCGGCTCGTGTGCCGCGTCCCGATGGCACCCGGTCTGGGGCGATCGCGGATGGCTTCCCGAGTCGGTGCGCGTGGTGCGCGGCGACTGGTCCTTCGACGTGGGCGCCGACGGGATCTCGCGCGTGGCCCATCAGGGGGTGGAGATCGCTGCGCGCATCTACCTCGGTGTGCGCGACCTTTCGTGGAACACGGTTCGGGGTCGGATGGACGGCCTCGGCGTGACCGGCGCCGACGATGGCCGAGCCGCATGGGTGGTCGACGTGGATGACGGCGTGCGGTCGCTCACGTCGGCCTGGAGCGCGCAGGCCGAGGATGCCGAGACCCTCGTCCTGCGCGTCGTCGTCACTCCGCGGCGCAGCTTCCTCGCGGCGAAGCTCGGCCTGTGCGTGACGCACAGCCAGACGACGGCGGTCGGCGCGCGGTACGACGCGTGGGGCGCGGAGCAGCCAAGCTCCGGCACGTTGTCCGGCTCGATCCACCCGCAGCACCTCGTGGATGGTGTGCTGACGGCCATGTTCCCCGCATTCCAGAACCTGCGGCTGCGATTCCCGGCGACGGGTATCGACGCCACGTTCTCCTTCGCGGGCGACCTGTACGAGATGCAGGACCACCGGAACTGGGCCGATGCCGACTTCAAGACGTACTCGACACCGCAGGCCCTGGGCGGACCGTGGAGGTACCAGGAGGGGGACGAGCTGGAGCGCGAGCTGAGGATCCGTCTTCGCGGTCTCCCCGCGCATCACCCGCCGCCGGCCCGGCCCGAGGCACCGACGATCGCGCACCTCGCCGACGTCGACCCTGGGCATGCATTCGCAGCATCCACCTCCATCGATCACCTGTCGCTCGCCAGGCTGCCGGCTGCGACCCTGGACCTGATCAGGGCCCTGGCACCACGCAGGCTCCGCCTGGAGCTGTCCCGGGAGCTTGATGCCGATGCGCGCGGTGCCCTTCAGCGCATGGTCTCGGAACTCGGCGCCACGGCTGACCTCGTGGTGGCGGCTCGGGATGCACACCACGCGCGCGCGATCATCGACAGCCTTGGGCCATCGGTCCCCGTGGCGAGCGTCATGGTCATCGGTGTCGGGGAGGATGGAGCACCCGTCGAGGTGACGGATGTCGCCTCGGACGGCATGGCGGGGTCGGGGGACCAAGATGCGCCCACCCGACCGGAGATCGTCGCGGGCACCGGGCAGTTCTTCTGCCAGATCAACCGCGGTCGACCCGCGCTCGGCGAGTCCCGGCGGCTGGCATTCGGCGTCGCTCCTCAGGTGCACGCCTGTGACGCACGCTCCATCATCGCGAACCTCCGCGCGGTGCAGGCGATCGCAGCGTCCGCGAGGACGGTCTATGGACCCGACGTGCGACTGGATGCGAGCCCGACCCGGTTCGTGCCGGTGCAGGGTCCGTATCACACCGGCCACGTACCGCGCGCGGCCTCGGCCCCGCCCGTGATGGATGCGAGGCTCGCGGGCACGTTCGGGGCAGCCTGGCTTGTGGGCATGGTGCACCGACTGGTCATCGCTGGCTTCTCATCCGCCGCGCTGCTTGATGCGATCGGCCCCAATGGGCTGATCGTCACGCCCGGCCATGCGACGGGTGCGCTGCCTCGCGGTGCGCTGGTGCTGCCGGCGTTCCATGTCCTGCGGGTGATCCTGGGCGCTCAGGATCTCCGAGGCGTCCACGCGCGCGACCACGCGGACGAGGTGGCCGCGATCCTCGTGCGCGGAGCGGGTCGACGTCAGCTGCTCGTCGCATCGCTGGCCGAGGAAGCGCTGAGCCTCGACATCTCCGGCCTCACGACCGGTCACCGACTGCGATGGGCGCTGACGGAGCGGTCCGTCGAGCGCGCGATGGTCGACCCCCTGGGCTGGGAGGGCATCGGTGACCAGCTCCCCGCTGGCGAGTCGATCCGCATGGAGGCGCATTCGGTGCTCCTGACGGACCTCGATCCCGATCGCGAGCCGTGATGGTCATCCGGCCGCTCGCCGCGCTGTCACGACTCGTGGGGGGCGACATCGTGTGCACCTGCGAGGCTGCCCGACCGCGGAGCCGGCCGCAGCGGCAGAGCGCGCGTCTCAGAACATGACCATCCCGCCGCTCACGTTGAGGTCCTCGCCCGTGATGAAGCCGGCCGCGTCCGAGAGCAGATAGCAGATGGCGGCGCTGACCTCCGCCGCGGTCCCGGCGCGGCCGAGCGGGTTGGCGCGGGATCGGGCCGCGAACCGCAGCTCCGCCGGGGCCCCCAGCTCGTCGAGCCGCGCGTCGATCGTGTCGTACATCTCGGTCCCGACCGGTCCCGGGCAGACGCAGTTGACCAGCACGTCCGGGCCCAGCGAGAGCGCCGCGGAGCGGGTGAGGCTGACCACGGCCGCCTTGCTCGCGTTGTAGGGCACGGTCCAGGCCGTGGGAAGTTTCGCGGCGATCGAGGCGAGGTTGACCACGCGCCCGGGTGCCGTGGCACGCAGCAGCGGGAGCGCGTGCTTGATGGTCAGATAGGAGCCGACCACATTGACCGCGAACACCCGCTCCCAGTCGGCCACCGCGAACGACTCGAAGCGCCCCACGATGATCACACCGGCGGCGTTGACGAGGCCCGCGAGCCGCCCGCCCGCCCGCTCGCCGATGGTGCGGAAGGCGGCCGCGACCGCGTCCTCGTCGGTCACGTCGAGGCGGATGGCATCAGCCGTGCCGCCGGCCGCGCGGATGCGCTCCAGGGTGCCGGACAGGCCCGCGGCATCACGGTCCAGGCACCACACGTGACGGCCCGCTGCGGCAAGGTCGACGGCAGCCTGCGCCCCGATCCCGGCTGCGGCGCCGGTGATGGCGACGTGCATCTCAGTCCGCTCCGGGCCCGACGAGGTAGTCGTGGAGGACGCGCCCGGCGACCAGTGCGAAGTCCGCCCGCCAGTGGTATCCCTCGAGGAGCTCCAGCACGGGCAGGCGGTACAGCGGCGCGACGGCATTCGGCCGCAGTTCGACCGTCCCCGGTCCCGTCCAGCACTCCCTGATCCGGACGTCGGCCAGCTCGCGCGCCACCAGCTGTCGCGCGAGGATCGTGCCGTCGATCGACGGCACCACCTTGAGGTTGATGTTGGTGACCATGTCCACCCGCGATCGGAGCTGTTCGAACGGGGCGGCCCGCACCTTGTACGGCAGCGTCCCGGTCAGGATGTCGATGCCGTTGGCCGTCACCGTGCCCACGACGAGGTCGCCCCGGGTCTCGAGCTTCACGACGGCCAGGCGCTTGGGCTGGCCCTGGACCTCCCTGCCGACGGCCACGGCCCGGTCGTTGTCCAGGAAGAACCAGGGCGAGTAGGCCCCGGACACCGGCCCGGTCGGGGTGTCGAGACGGACGCCCACCATCACGTTGCACTCGTGGACGTCCGCGCCGATGCCCGGCACGTCGCCGAAGCGCGCCACGTGCAGCAGCACGGTGTCGCCCGTGGGCTCCAGAGGCTCCGGGACGAGCCTGCGGATCGCCTCGGGATCGGTGCGGTATTGCAGCGTGAGCAGCTCCAGGTCGCGGAAGGGGATGGGGTACCGGGGGTACATCGGCGCGTCGAGCGGCGTCGTCCACGCCGTGAGCGGGTCGACGCGGGCCAGGCGCTCGGGGTCGGCCACGGCGGTCAGCGCCGATCCGACATCGGTGAACCCGGCTGGAGCGGCAGCCCGGTCAGCGTGGTCTCCAGGCGCCACAGCCTGCCGCCGGTGTGCGACGTGTCCCAGTCTCGGCCGACGTCGGTCACCCAGATGGTGGAGCCTCCCAGACAGCAGTTGGTGGGGACCACGCCGTCCGCCCAGGTGATGCGCTCGACGCCCGCCTCCGTCGCCGCCGGGTCCAGCACGTCAAGGCCGCCCGCGAAGAGCACCGCCACCACGAGGCGACCATCGGTCGTGAACGCGCAGCCATCGGGCGTGGTCTCCGGGGCCAGTCGTGTCACCACCTCGTGGCCGCCGTCACCAGTGGCGCGCACCACCGCCCTGGTGTGCGACTCGACCCACACCAGGCGACCGGCCGGATCGAACGCGAGGCCGTTGGGGAACGTGTTGCCCAGCTCGTGGACGATCTGCGTGCCCGACGCCGACACCCGGCAGATCCAGCCGCGCAGGTCGGCATCCGGCGCGAAGTCGTCGGGGTCGGTGAAGTACAGCGCGCCGTCCGGCCCGAAGCACAGGTCGTTGGGGGCGCGCAGCGGCCTGCCGTCCGCGGTCTCCGTGACGATCTCCCAGCGCCCGTCCGCCGGGTCCACGGCCACGATCGCGGGGCTCACCTGCTCCGGTGACCGCCACGCCCCGACCGCGCCCCGTCCGCGCGTCACGTAGAGACGCCCATCGGCGCCCAGGGCGAGTCCGTTGGGATTGCCGCCGACAAGGGCCAGCCGGCGCACCCGCCCGTCCTCGACCACCGAGACGCACCCGCCGTACTCCTCCACGAACGCGATCCGTCCGTCGTCCAGGACCAGCGGTCCCTCGGGGAAGCCGAGCCCCCCGGCCACCTCCGTCGCGCTCACGAGCAGCATCGTCCTCTCCTCCCGCACGCGCCCACGCCGCTCGCCCAGACGGGGCGATGGCGCCCATCGCCGGTCTCCCGGACCGGTTCGGTCGATGTATCGTATATCAGGCCGACCTGCCGGGGATGCCTGTCCCCGGGCCCGGGCGGCGACACCCCGAAGGAAGCTGAGGTGCTCGTTGACCGGCCCTGACGCGCGCATCGTCGCGATCTCGACGATCGCCATCGAGCGGTATCCCAACCTGCTGCTGGTCGAGGTCGAGACCGCCGACGGGCTGGTCGGGCTGGGCGAGACGCTGTTCGGGGCGGCCGCCGTCAGCGCGTACCTCCACGAGACGGCCGCCCCGTTCCTGCTGGGCCAGGACGCCCGAGACATCCCGCGCCTGTGGGGCGCGCTGTATCGCTACTGGGGGCGCAGCGGCATCGGCGCGGAGGCGCGCGGCGCGTCGGCCGTGGACACCGCGCTGTGGGACCTCGCCGGCAAGCGCACCGGCGAGCCGCTCTACCAGTCGCTGGGCGGCGCCTCGCGCACGGACATCGCGGCGTACAACACGTGCGGCGGACCGGAGTACGGCCGCCGCCGCAGCGTCCCCGGCGACAAGCTGTTCGGCGAGGCCCAGGCCGATCGTCGCTACGAGGACCTGTGGGGGTTCCACCACGAACCAGCGGCGCTCGCCGCGAGCCTGCTGGAGATGGGCTTTCGGGCCATGAAGATCTGGCCCTTCGACGTCATCGCGGACGAGACCGGCGGGCACACGATCTCCCCTCGCCAGCTGGAGCGCGGGCTGGAGCCGTTCCGGCTCATCCGGGATGCGGTGGGCGACGAGATGCAGGTCGCCCTGGAGCTCCACGGCCGCTGGAACCTGCCGGCCGCGCAGCGCATCGCGCACGCGGTGGAGGCGTTCCAGCCGATGTGGATCGAGGATCCCATCCGGATGGACAACATCGACGTGCTCGCGGAGTTCGTGCGCGGCACCCGGATCCCCACGGTCGCCAGCGAGAACCTGGGCAGCCCGTTCCCCTACCGGGAGCTGCTGGAGCACGCGGGCGTGGGCATCATCATGAACGACTCGGCATGGAGCGGCGGCGTCAGCGTCGCTCGCCGGGTGGCGGATCTCGCCGCGCTCCACCTGCGGCCCTTCACGCCGCACGATTGCAGCGGTCCGGTCACGCTCGCGGTGGGCGTCCACCTCTGCCTGCACGCGGAGAACGCGCTCATCGCCGAGATGGTGCGGGCCTACTACTGGGGCTGGTACGCCGAGCTGGTCACCGGGCTGCCGCTGTTCGACGCGGGCCGGCTGCGTCCGACGGGGGAGCCCGGACACGGGGTGTCGCTGCGCCCCGAGGTCCGTGCCTGGGACGACGTGTCGGTGCGGACGTCGCGGTAGCGGCGAGGTGCGGCCGCGTGGGTCAGACGGCTCGCACGGTCTCCGCGAGGGCGCGCCGGGTGCGCCTCGGACGCACCGGGGTCGCCGGTCGGAGGTACGGCGCGATCGCCGGATCGTCGAGCCGCTCCCGGATCTTTGCCAGCATCGCGGCCCGCCCACGGCGGACATGCTCCGCGGCGCCGTCCGGATCGCCCGCGCGCACCCGCTCGACGCGACCCGCGAGGATGTCCAGCTCCAGGTCCCAGGTGTCCTGGAACTGGTGCATGAAGGCCTTCTCGTAGCGCCGCGTGGGACCCGTGATGAGCGACATCACCGCACGGATGAGCCGGGGCGAGTGGGCGATGCTGAACAGGCGCTCGTGGACCTGCGCCCCGGCGACCGCGAAGCCCAGGCTGTCCCCCTCGCGACGCTTGCGCGCGACGCGCTCCGTGAGGTCCCCGATGACCCGCAGGTCCTTCTCCGTCGCCCCCTCGACCACCAGCGGCAGGGCCGCCTGCTCGAGCGCGTCCTGGATGAACAGCAGCTCCTGGTATTCCTCGAGGGACAGCCACGTGACGGTCGCGCCGTGGTAGGGCTCCAGCGACACGAGGCCGTCGGACTCCAGCACCAGCAACGCCTCCCGGACGGGCGTCTTGGAGACGTTGAAGCGACCCGCGAGCTCATCCTCGACCAGGCGGGCGCCCGGCGGCAGGTCCAGTTCGCTGATCATCCGGCCCAGCGAGTCATACACGGCGGCCTTGTAGGTCCGGACGGACAGCGGCGCGGGCCGTGTCGCGCGTGTGCTCGGTCGGGGCATGGGCCTCGGGAAGGTGGCGGCGCTGTGGGCGGGAGGTGCGCAGGCGAATCATACATCGTGTGCGACGCTGCCCCCATCGCGTGCGTCCCCGCCCCGGCGCGACCCCGTCGACGCACCTTGCATCGCACATCGTATCTGAAGTAACGTTCGAGCCGTCGGGTCCCGGCGAGTCGGCGGGAACCACGCCGACCATGAGGATCACGAGGAGGTGACGTGAAGCCCGTGCTGATGCCGGCGCTCGGCGTGGCGATGACCGAGGGCGTCGTGGTGCGCTGGCTGAAGCAGCCAGGCGACAGCATCGCCGAGGGCGAGGCGATCGTCGAGATCGAGACGGACAAGGCGATCGTCGAGGTGCCCAGTCCTGTCGCGGGCATCGTCGGGACCCTCCTGGCCGCCGAGGGAGACGCCATCGCCACGGGCGTCGCGATCGCCCATGTGGACGATGGCGCTGACGCCGGAACCGCCGCTGGGACGAGCGCGCCGCAGGCATCGGCGCGGCCCGGACCACCACCGTCCCCACCGGAGCCCGGACGCATCGGAGCCCAGGCGTCGACCTCGGCCGCCATCGACCGGACGCCGCACCGGCAGAGCCCCAGGCAGCGCCGGATGGCTCGTGAGCAGGCCGCCGACGCGCCGTCCGCCGCCGGGATGGATGTCCCGTCATCGGCCGCGGCCGTCGTCGGGCCCGCGGCCGACCCGCCGCCGGACGATGGCGCCGAGACGGGCATGCAGCCCATCGACACGAGCGGCATCGATGCGGCGGAGCTGCGGCGATGGCTGCGGCAGATGGTGCTCATCCGGGACTTCGAGTCTCGCCTCGACGCCCTGTCGATGAGCGGTGCGATCCCGGGTGGCGTCCACCTGTCCATCGGGCAGGAGGCGGTGGCGGTCGGCATCGCCGCCGGCCTGGAGCCCCAGGACCTGCTGACCTGCGCCCACCGCTCCCACCACCACGCGCTCGCCAAGGGCCTCGAGGTGAACGGCATGATGGCGGAGCTGTTCGGCCGGGCCACCGGGTATCGCGGTGGGAAGGGCGGGTCGATGCACGTCGCCGACCTGTCGATGGGGTTCCTGGGCGGCAACGGCATCGTGGGCGCGGGCCTGGGCATCGCCATGGGGGCATCGCTCGGCGCGCACATCCGCGGCACCGATCAGGTGACCGTGGGGATCTTCGGCGACGGAGGCGCCAACACGGGGCGGACCTGGGAGAGCGTCAACATCGCCGCGGTGTGGCGCCTGCCGCTCATCGTGGTGTGCGAGAACAACCTCTACGCGGTCGAGACGGCCACCGAGCGCCTGACCGGGGGCGGCTCCATCGCCCGCCGGGCGGAGGGTTTCGGCCTGCCCGTGATCACGGTCGACGGCCAGGATGTCGCCGCGATGTACCGGGCCACGCGGGAGGCGCGATCGCGTGCCGCGGCGGGCGACGGCCCCACGTTCATCGAGGCACGCACGTATCGCTACGAGGGCCACAGCACCGGCCAGGTCATCACCTACCGCACGATGGACGAGGTCCGCGCGTGGCAGGACACGCGCGATCCGATCGAGCGGCTGCGGCTGGCCCTTGACGCACGCCAGGCGCTGGACCAGGCGGCCTTCGAGTCGCTGGTGGCGGAGGTCCGCGGTGAGGTCGACGCGTCGATCGCGTTCGCGGAGGCGTCGCCACAACCCGACCCGAGCGATGCGACCCGCGGTGTCACGGCGCTCGACCTGCACATGGGGGCCCGATGATGGCGGCGGTCACGACCGGTCAGGCGTTCCAGCAGGGGATGCGCGAGGAGATGGCGCGCGACCCGCGCATCTTCGTCCTGGGCACCGACCTCTACGAGCGGGGCGGTCACTTCGCCCAGATCCTGGGGCTGGGCCGGGAGTTCGGGGCCGAGCGGATCAGGGACATGCCCATCTCGGAGGCGGCCATGGTCGCGGCCGGGGTCGGCGCCGCGATGAACGGGATGCGGCCCGTGGTCGATCTCAACTTCGTCGACTTCGCCTTCGGCGCGATGGACGAGATCGTCAACCAGGCCGCCAAGATGCGCTACATGTTCGGGACGCCGATGCCCCTCGTCATCCGGGCATCCTCCGGGGTGGCGCTGTACGGGCCGCAGCACAACAACAGCCTGGAGGCGCTGTTCGCATCCATCCCGGGGCTGCTGGTGGCGATGCCGTCCACACCGGCGGACACCAAGGGCCTGCTCAAGTCCGCGCTGCGCGGCGAAGACCCGGTCGTGTTCATGATGCACAAGCGTCTGGGTGGCCTGCGCGGGGAGGTCGGCGGGCCGGAGGACCTGGTGCCGTTCGGCCAGGCTGCGGTCCGGCGCGAGGGCGCGACGGTGACGGTCGTGACCTACGGCCACATGGTGGGCAAGGCGCTCGACGCGGCCGAGGTGCTCGCGGGTGAGGGCATCGAGGCCGAGGTCATCGACCTGCGCACCGTGATGCCGCTCGATCTCGCGACCGTCACGCGGTCGGTGCGCAAGACCGGCCGTGCCGTCGTGGTCACGGAGGCGCCGCGGTTCGCGAGCATCGCGTCGGAGGTCGCCGCGTCGATCGCCGAGGCGGCCTTCGACTGGCTCGACCGGCCGGTGATGCGCGTGGCGGCGAAGCATGCGCCCATCGCCCACAGCCCGGCGCTGTTCGAGAGCGTGATCCCCCAGGTCGCCGACATCGCAGACGCCGTCCGTGCGGTGATGCAGGATCCTGGGTCATGATCCCCGACGTCGGCCCGCGTCGGGCAGGCTGACATGGTGGGTGACTCCGGGCGCCTGGGCCCGTCCGCGCTGGTCGAGGTCCCCTCCGAATCCCGCTGGCGGTCCCTGGTGGGCTCGTCGGAGGCCAAGCGGCTCCTCGTGCTGGTGCTCGTGGTGGCCTTCTTCGGGGCCATCAACAACGCCTTCGTCAGTGGCGAGAGCTTTCTCGCGATCGTCCAGGCGATGTCCTTCGCGGGCATCGCCGCGATCGGCCTGACGCTGCTCATCGTGGCCGGCGAGTTCGACCTCTCGGTGGGCTCCACGGCGGCGCTCGCGTCGGTCTCCGCGGCGCTGCTGATGACCCGGGGCGGCCTCGACCCGTTCGTGGCCATGGGGGTGGGGCTGCTCATCGGCGCGGCCGTGGGCGTCACCAACGCGGTCATCGTGCTGCGCGTGGGCGTGCCGTCCTTCATCGCCACCATCGGGATGCTGTTCATCGCGCGCGGCCTGACCGTCTGGATCTCCGGCGCCAAGCCGGTCTACCCGCTGCCGTCGGTCATCGGCGAGCTGGGCGGCATCCGCATCGGCGCCCTCACGGTCAGCATCGTGGTCCTGGCGGCGCTGACCCTGGTGTGCGCGTTCGTGCTCGGCCAGACCACCTTCGGACGGCTGATGCGCGCGACCGGAGGCAATCCTGACGCCGCACGCATCGCGGGTGTCAAGACGGTCCGCATCCGGGCCGGCCTGTTCGTGTTCGTGGGCGTGCTGGCCGCGTTCTCGGGCATCCTGAGCATCGTCCATTTCGGCAGCGCCACCCACACCACCGGCTCCGGCTGGGAGCTGTCCGCGATCGCCGCGGTCGTCGTGGGCGGCACCAGCCTGTTCGGAGGATCGGGGACCGTGGTGGGCACCTTCCTCGGCCTGGCCATCCTCCAGTCCATCGCGAGCGGCATGGTCGCCGCCCGCATCGATCCCTGGTGGCAGACCATCACGATCGGGCTGATCATGCTCGTGTCGGTGACGGTCGATCTCACGCGCAGGCGCAGGAGGCCCGTCACATGACCGCAACCGAACGACCGGGTCGCGTCAGCGGCTCGGTGGCCATCGTCACCGGGGCGACCTCGGGCATCGGCCGGGCCACGGCCCTGCTGCTGGCGCGTGAGGGCGCCACGGTGGTGGCCGCGGGCCGCCGCACGGGCCTGGGGGCCACGCTCATGGAGCAGTTCGCGGCGGAGGGCCTCGCAGGACGGTTCGTGGCGACCGACGTCGCGCGCCGGGAGGACGTGGAGCGGCTCGTGCAGGCGGCGACGGACGAGTTCGGCCGCCTGGACATCGTGGTCAACAACGCCGCCACCTTCCTGTTCCGCGGCGTGGAGGAGACCACCGAGGAGGAGTGGGACCGGGTCCTCGCCACCAACCTCAAGAGCGTCTACCTCGTGTCGCACGAGGCCATCCCGCACCTCCGGGCGGCGGGTGGCGGAGCCATCATCAACGTGGCGTCGGTGCACGCCTACGCCACGATGGAGCGCGTCGCCGCCTATGCCGCGAGCAAGGGCGCCATCGTGGCCCTCTCGCGCCAGATGGCCCTGGACCTCGCGCGCGACCGGATCCGGGTCAACTCCCTGGTGGTGGGCGGCGTGGACACGGACATGGCTCGCGGGCATGCGGCCGCCCTGGGCCAGTCGCTGGAGGAGACGGGCTTCCCCGCCGACGACCGCATCATCGGTCGCGTCGGTCGACCTGAGGAGATCGCCGCGGGCGTCCTGTTCCTCGCGTCCCGGGACGCCTCATTCGTGAGCGGCGCGCCGTTCATCATCGACGGCGGCCTGCTGGCCCGACTCTGACGACGCGCGGTCGCGGGCGGCCGCGGGTCAGGCAGCGGTGTCGGTGGGCAGTCGCATCGCGGCCATCATCAGCCGCTTCTCGGTAAGGTCATCGCCGCTCAGGGTGTCGTGGATGGTGCCCCCCGCGAGGACCACGACCCGATGGCTCAGGGCGAGCAGCTCCGGGAACTCCGAGGACACCAGCACGATGGCCACGCCGGACGCCGCGAGCTCGGTGATCAGCCGGTAGATGTCCGCCTTCGCGGCGATGTCCACGCCCTTGGTCGGCTCATCGAGCAGCAGCACCCGGGGGCGCGGCAGGAGCACCTTGCCCAGGACCACCTTCTGCTGGTTGCCGCCGCTCAGGTTCATCACGCGCGCATCCACCGACGGCGCCTTCACCGACAGCCTGGTCGCGGTCTCGCGCGCGAGCCGGTATTCCTGCCGCCGATCGAGCAGGAACGCACGGGTGATCCGGTCCAGCACGTTGAGGGTCACGTTCTCCCGGATCGCGAGGTTGAACAGCAGGCCCTCCTGCTTGCGGTCCTCGGTGAGCAACCCGATGCCCGCACGCATCGCCTCCCGGGCGCTGGTGGCGTGGACCGGCCGGCCGTCCACCCGCACCTCCCCCCGCAGGACGGTCGTCTGGCCGTAGAGCGCCGTGAGCAGCTCGCTGCGCCCCGACCCCACCAGGCCACCGAGGCCCACGATCTCGCCCGCCCGGACGGTGAGCTCGATGTCACGGAGCAGCTCCGTGCCTGGGATGCGTGGGTTCTCCACGGCCAGGCCGCTGACCTGGAGGACCGGCGACGCACCGTCGGGGAGCGGCGGTTTGGGCGGATAGAGGTCACCCAGCTGCCGCCCGATCATGTCGGTCACGAGGCGCTCGGGGTTGAACTCCGCGCGCGCGTACTCGCCCACGACCTCACCGTCCCGCAGGATCGACACGCGGTCGCACAGGGTCATGATCTCGTCGAGCTTGTGGGTGATGAACACGCACGTCAGCCCGTCGTCGCGCAGTCCACGCACGATCGTGAACAGGTTCTCGATCTCGTCGCTCGTCAGCGACGATGTCGGCTCGTCGAGGACCAGCACCTCGGGCCGCGTGTACAGCGCCCGCGCGATCATCACCAGCTGGCGCCGGTGCATGCTCAGCGTTTCGGCGGGCGCGCTCGCGACGAGCGGGATGTGGTGCTCCGCGAGGAACGCCGCCGCCCGAACCTCCATCGCGCGCCTGCGGTAGCGGCTCGCGGGCACCTGGGCCATCTCCCCCAGCATCACGTTCTCGGCCACGGACAGCGCGTCGACGATGGTGGTCTCCTGGGGCACGATCGCGATGCCCACCCGCCGGGCGTCACGCGGCGACAGGAGGCGCACGTCGGCGCCCGCGACCTTGATGGACCCGCCGAACGACCCGGCCGGGTAGTACCCGTCCAGGATCTTCATCAGCGTGGACTTGCCGGCCCCGTTCTGGCCGATCAGCCCGTGGACCTCGCCGCGCCGCACGCGCAGCGACACGCCCCGGAGCGCCCGCACGCCGCCGAACGACTTGACGATGGAGTCCATCTCCAGCGCGTACGCGGGTGCGGCGCCTGGCCGGACCTGGTCATGTGCGTCGCGCGGGTGGTCCATGGACAACTCCCGTGGTGGTGACGGACGGGCGCGCGTTGGAGGATCCGCGCGCCCGTCCGTGCTGGGAATGCGGCCGGGACTAGTTGCGGGCGTCGACCCGGTCCACGACCGCGTAGTACGGGGCGAGCCCGTCGGCGAGGACGATGGGTGCGGGCAGCTCGTTGGCGTAGGGCACGGTCTCGCCGCAGATCGCGCGCGCGATGAGGTCGACGGCGAGCTGGTGCTCCTCGTAGCCGGGCTGGGCCGCCAGGCCGTAGACGAGCCCGTCGCGGACCGCGTCCAGGTTGGGACGGGTCATGTCCGGCCCGATGGAGTACACCGTGCGCCCGGTCTCGTCCGCGGCACCGGCCCACGTGACCGGTCCGGCACCCGTGGTCGACAGCGCGCCCACGACATCAGGGTTCGCCTGGAGGATGGCGGCCGCCTTGGCGATCGCGGTCGGCGGATCGAAGCCCTCCTCCTGCGGGTCGAGCACCCGCACGCCCGGGTAGGCCTCCTTCATCCGGTCCGCGAACGCCTTGGCCACGGCGTCCTCCACGACGTTGAACGACCCCTCGGTGATGGCCACCGCCCCGGTGCCGCCGATCTTCTCGCCGATCACGTCGGCCGCTGCGGCACCCCACTTCTCGGGCACGAACCCGGCCCAGGCCGTGAGGCCCTCGTACGTGCCCTCGGGCACCACGACATGCCCGATGACGACCGGGATGCCCTTCTCGCCGAACTTCTTGATGAGGTCCGCCTCGGTCGGATCCACGAAGCCGAACACCATGCCGTCCGTGCCGGTCGCGAGGATGCCCTCGCCGAGCCCCACGGCCTTCGCCCAGTCGGCATCGTCCGGCGACGCGATGGTCGCGCTCCGGAAGCCCAGGGCGGCCGCCTGGTCAAGGAAGCCCTGCTGCCACAGGCGCAGCGTGGGATGGCCCTTGAGGACGGACAGGAAGTGGATGTCCTTCTGGCTCACGTCGCAGGGAGCCTCGGTCAGGGGCGTGTAGGTGGGCGCCGCGGACGCGTCCTGGGCCGTGGCCACCGGACCCAGGGCCGCGATCGCGATGCCGGCGCACACCACGCCGGAGAGCGCCCGGCGCGATGCGCTGCTTGAAACCGTCATTCTCGTCAACTCCTCCGTCAGTCTTCAGCCGATGCCCGGATGTGATCCGGTGGCTCCGTCGCTCGATCGTGGCTTGGGTGTCCTCAGCACCTCCCTTCCGACCGGGTCATCAGCCGAACCGCCCTCGACGGACCATGTCCAGCCCGACCGCGGCGACCATCACGACCCCCGACACGACCGGCTGGAGCGTGGCGTCCACGCCCGCGATCACCAGCCCTGTCTGGATGACCTGCAGGAACAGCAGGCCCAGGAACACACCGAGGATCGTCCCCGATCCGCCGCCCAGCCGGACCCCGCCCACGACCGCGGCGGCGATCACGTTGAGCTCCCAGCCCAGGCCGATCGACGGGTCGGCCCGGCGCAGGTTGCTCATGAGCACCACGCCCGCGAGTGCCGCGAGGGATCCCGTGAGCACGAACGCCGCGATCCGGACGCGATCGGTGTCGATGCCCGCCAGGCGCGACGTCCGGGGGTTGCCACCCGTCGCGTACGCGATGCGGCCCATCGTCGTGCGGCGCATCGCGAGGTCGAACACCACGACGAGCACGAGGAAGATCCAGATGGACGAGGGGAGATCCAGGATGTCGGTCCGGGCGAGGGTCCCGACGCCGTCCGGCAGCGGGTACACCGGATCGCCGCCGCTGAGCACATACGAGATGCCGCGCGCGATGAACAGCATGCTCAGGGTGGTCACGAACGCGGGGATGCCGACCCTGGTGGTGACCACGCCGTTGACGAGGCCCACGACCGCGCCCGCGACGACACCGCCCACCATCGCCACCGGGATGGGCAGGCCCGCGTCCGCCATCAGCAGGCCCGACACGATGGCGCCCAGGCTGGCCACCGAGCCGACCGACAGATCGAACTCGCCCACGATCATCAGGATCGCCTGGCCGATCACCACGAGCCCCGTGAACGCGATGGTCCGGAACAGCGACTCGATCGTGGCCGCCGTCGCGAAGGCCGGGTTGATGATGCTGAACACGAGGCCCGCGGCGAGGACCATCGCGACCAGGCCCACCTCGGGCGCCCCCAGCAGCCGGGCGAGGCGGTCCGTGCCGGTCGTGCCGATGCCCGCGGGTCCATCGGCGGGTCCATCGGCCGTGGCCAGCCGCAGCCGGCCCCCCGAGCCCTCGATGCCTCCCCGGCCGGGACCGGTCGCCGCGGGCGGCTCGTCGCCGGAGCGGTCGCCGCCGGGCTTCACCACGTCTTGCTGCCCCCCGCGTTGAACGCGAGGTTGCCGCCGTCCACGGGCAGCATCGTGCCCGTGACCATGGCGGCGGCATCCGACGCGAGGAACACGACCGGACCCACGATGTCCCGCTCGGGGTCGCCCAGGCGGTCCAGCGGGACGCCCCGCAGCAGGTGCTGCAGGAACGCCTGGGGGTCCGGTGCGGCGTCGATCATCGCCTGGACCGGCGGGGTCAGGAACTGCGACGGCTGGATCGCGTTGACGCGGATCCGATGGCGCGCCCACTCGATGGCCAGCTCGCGCGTCAGCCCGTTGACGCCGTGCTTGGCCACGGAGTAGACGAAGTTGCCGCGACCGATCCCGGAGCTGCCCGCGATGGAGCTGATGTTGACGATGCTGCCGCCCTGTCCCTGTGCGATCATCCGCCGACCCGCCTCGCGGGCGCACAGGAAGTAGCCCGTGAGGTTGACCGTGATGCTGCGCTGCCAGGCGTCGAGCGGGAAGTCCTCCGGCGTGTGTCGCGGGTTGGGCACGAACGCGTCGTTGACCAGGATGTCCACGCGACCCAGCTGCGCATCCGCGACCGCGAACAGGGCGGCCACGGACGCTTCGTCCGCGACGTCGCAGCGGGCCGCGGCGACCCTCCCGCCCGCGTCGCTGATGCGCGCCACGGTGGCCTCGAGGCCGGCCTCGTTCAGGTCGCCCGCCACGATCGCCGCTCCCTGCGCGGCGAGCCCGCACGCGATGGCGCGCCCAAGCCCGGACGCCGCTCCCGTGACCACGGCCACGCGACCCCCCAGATCGAACAGCCCCTTGGCTCGGGCGACGTCTGCCGCCGGCGATCCGCTCACCACGGTCCTCCTCCGAGACGAACGCGAGACCCACGCGACCGGCCCATCACCACCCGCCGGAACGCGCATCGTGGAGGACCGTATCGGCCGACCGCCCGGACCCGGGACGACCCGGCCGCGAGCGTGCAGCGAGCCGACGGTACCACATATCGTATCTGATGCAACACATGGAATCGCCCGGTTTGACCCGGGCACAGGGGACCGTGTACCGTCCCGATCGGATGACCGATGAGGAGGCTGTGGGGGTGGTCGAAGGCGTGAGCGAGGTGCGCATCGAGCGGCGCGGACCGGTCCTGTGGCTGACCATCGACCGGGAGCGGTCGCGCAACGCCCTGAGCCGGGGGGTTGTCGCGACGCTCACCAGCCAGATCGACGCCGCCGATGCCGACCCGACGCTGCGGGCGATCGTGCTGACCGGCGCGGGATCGGGGTTCTGCGCGGGCAGCGACCTGCGCGAGCTGGCGGCCGCCTCGCCCTCCGGCATGAGCCTCCACGAGCGTCGCACCGCCGAGCTGACGCGCCGGATCGCGACGGCCCGTGTGCCCGTCATCGCCGCCGTCGAGGGGTTCGCCATCGGGGGCGGGATGTTCCTGGCCGTGGCCTGCGATCTGGTGGTGGCCGGGCAGGGTGTCCGCTGGGGGCTGCCGGAGGTGGCGCTCGGCTGGGTGCCGCCGTGGGGCCTGCAGCTCCTGGCGGCCCGGGTCGGCCCGGTCGCCGCGCGGCGCCTGTGCTGGGGGGTGGACCCGCTGACCACCAGCGACGCCCTCAGGCTGGGCGTGGTCGACGTGGCGACCCCCGATGGCGCGGCCGCGTCGGAGGCGGAGCGGATCGCGACCGCGCTCGCGGCCATGCCGCCGGAAGGCGTCGCGTCCACCAAGGCGGCGTTCCGCAGCCTGGTCCTGCGGGACGCGGAGCTCCTCGACGAGGACGCGGGACGGCGCTTCGAGGCGGACGTGCAGTCGACGGCGGCCGCGGCCACGATGGCCCGCTACCGGGAGACCCATGGCTACTAGCAAGGTGATGGACCGTGCCGCCGCCGTGGCGGACATCCCCGACGGCGCGACCGTCTCGTCCGTGGGGGTCATCGGCTGGATCACGCCGGACGCCCTGATGGAGGCCGTCGGCGACCGCTTCGCGGCCACCGGCCATCCGCGCGACCTGACCTTCTACCTGCCGGTCGCGGTGGGTGACAGCATCGACATCCGGGGCATGGACCGGGTCGCCCGCGAGGGCCTGATGCGGCGCCTCGTGACCGGGTCCACGGTCAATCCCAGGCACCCCGTGACGGGCACCCGGCCGGCGCTCACCGACCTCATCGCCCGCGATGCCGTGGAGGTCTACACCTGGCCCATCGGCGCGAGCATGCACTGGCTGCGCGAGGTGGCCCGCCGCAGTCCGGGCTACCTCACGCGCGTGGGGCTCGGCACCTACATCGACCCCCGGCTCGGGGGAGGCGGGGTCACGCCCAGCTCCAGCGCGCCGCTCGTGGAGCTGTTGACCGTCAAGGGCGAGGAGCTGCTGTTCTATCCCACCTGGCCCCTGGACGTGGGGTTCCTGCGGGCGACGTCCGCGGATGAGGACGGAAACCTCTCGTTCGAGCATGAGCCGCTGGTGTCGTCCTCGCTCGCGCTCGCGATGGCGGTCAAGGCGAGCGGCGGTCGCGTCGTGGCGCAGGTGGAGCGGATCGTGCCACGACGCTCCCGGCCCGCGCGCGACATCATCGTGCCCGGCTCCCTGGTGGACCGGGTGGTGCTGGTGGAGCAGCCGTGGATGACCACGGAGACCCCGTTCGACCCCCGCTTCATGGGCACGCCCGCCGGGGCGCGCGTGGCCGTGGACATGATGCCCATGTCGGCCGACAAGGTCATCGCCCGGCGGGCCGCGCGGGAGGTGGTGCCGGGGGTGCCCACGATCTTCGGCTTCGGGGCATCGTCGAGCATCCCCCTCGTGATGGTGGAGGACGGCGTGCTGTCGGATGCCACCATCGACGACTACATCTTCACCACCGAGCACGGCTCGTTCGGGGGTATCGTGATGGGCGGCTGGCAGTTCTCGGCGAACCTGCTGCCCACGGCGCTGCTCGACGGGGTCTCGCAGTTCGACCTCATCGACGGCGGCCACTGCCGGACCGCGGCGCTCGCGTTCGCGGAGATCGACGCCGCGGGCGTGGTCAACGTCAGCCGGTTCGGGACATCCAGTCCGGGTGCGGGTGGCTACATCGACATCGCCCAGAATGCCCGGAAGCTGGTCCTGACGGGCACCTTCACGACCGGAGGCCTGGAGGTGGCGTGGCGTGACGGCGCCCTGCGCATCGACCGCGAGGGCACCATCCACAAGTTCGTCGCTCAGGCCCAGGACGTGACCTACCGGCTGGCCGAGGGAGTGCGGCTGCGGGGCCAGGAGGTGATCGTGGTCACCGAGCGCGCGGTGTTCCGGATGGAGCCCGACGGCCTGGTGCTCACGGAGGTCGCGCCGGGCGTTGACCTGCGCCGGGACATCCTGGACCAGATGGGGTTCCCGCCCGTGCGGGTGGCGGAGCCGCTCACCCAGATGGATTCGCGGCTGTTCCAGGACGGCACGATCACGGAGGGAGCCCCATGAGCACGCGTACCGACATCGCGATCGACGCGATGTTGGAGCAGATCCGCCAGACCGCGCGCGAGGATGCGCCGGGGTTCCCCCACTACGGCGACCCGGAGACCGGCGTCTGGACCCGGTCGCCCGCGGGCGACTGGACCGGCGGATTCTGGGTGGGCGAGCTGTGGTTGGCCGCGGCGACCACGCGCGATCCCTGGCTGCGCGATCAGGCCCGATCCTGGTCCGCTCGGGTCCTGCCCCGGGCACAGTCGGACACGATCTTCCGGGGCTTTCTGTTCTGGTACGGCGCGGCCATCGGCTCGGTGCTGCTGGGCGACCGCGACGCGGAGCGGATCGCGCAGGCGGGCGCCGTGGGGCTCCAGGACCTGTGGGTCCCGGGAGCCGGGCTGTTCCCCCTGGGCACGACCGCGGAGGAGGCGCATGCGGTCGGGCGCACGGACGCCAACATCGACGGCGTGCCGGGCGTGGTGCCGCTGCTCGTCTGGGCGGCGGCGCGACAGGACGACGGGTCGCTCGTGGAGCGGGCCCGCTCGCACGCGCAGCGGCACATCGAGCTGTGCGTCCGGGACGATGGGTCCGTCTGCCAGTCCGCGTCCTTCGACCCGGCCACCGGGGCCCTGGAGCGGCGCTACACCCACAAGGGCGTCACCGATGACAGCACCTGGACGCGGGCGCAGGCGTGGGCGATGCTGGGCTACGCCCACGCGCTGCGCTGGCTGGGGGACGAGTTCCGCGAGGTCGCCGTCACCGTGGCGGACTGGTGGCTCGCCCATCTGCCGGAGGACGGCGTGGCGTGGTGGGACTTCGATGCCCCCGGGACGCTCCGGGACACGTCCGGGACGGCCATCGCGGCGGCCTCGCTGCTCAAGCTCGCCGCCCTGGTGCCGGATCGCTCGGATGCCTACCGGGGATGTGCGGAGCAGATGGTGGAGGCCATGGTCGCGCGCCACCTCACGCCCACGTCGGCCGCGGACCGCCGACCCCCGGGCATCCTCGCCGACGGGTGCTACAACCGGCGCATCGGGCTGGCCACCCGCGCCGAGCTGATCTGGGGCGACTACTTCCTGTTCGAGTCGCTGCTCCACCTCGCGGGTTCGCTGGACGGCACGCGGATCTGAGCGGGCGCGCGGGACGGCCACGGGCCAGGCCGACGACCGGCGCGGCGCGACGCACGCGTACCCAGCTCGCCGGGCAGCTCGAGGTGAGCCGCATGGCCGTCCGCGAGGCGCTCCCCGCGCTGAGGATGATGTATACTGCGCTGGATATGGTATCCACGCGCACTCAGATCTATCTGACGGTCGAGCAGCGCACCCGACTGGACGCGCTCGGCGCTCGGGAAGGCAAGGGTCTCGCAGCGATGGTCCGGGAGGCGGTGGATCGCTACCTCGCGGCCGTGCCAGATCCGGCGCTGGCGTTGAGCGACACGTTCGGCACGCTCCCGGAACTGGAGGTCCCAGCCCGCGGGCAATGGGATCGTGGCTGACCTCCTCCTTGACACGGATGTGTTCGTCGATCACCTGCGGGGCGCCCGCCGGCTGGTCCTCGGTGAGGATCGGATCGCCTACTCGTCCATGACCCGAGCGGAGCTGTTCGCCGGGCGGGCGACGGATGAGGACAGGGTCCAGCGGCTCTTGGCTCCGTTCACGGAACTGCCGCTGGACCGGGCCGTCGCGGAACTCGCCGGGCGCCTCCGGCGGACGGCTGGCATCGGGATCGCGGATGCTGTGATCGCGGCGACGGCGCTCGAGCACGGGCGCACGCTGGTCACCCGCAACCTGCGGGACTTCGTCGCGATCGCCGGCCTGTCGGTCCGCCCACCGGCCTGACCTCGGCTCGCCCGTGCGGGGCGGCACCCATCCCTTCGGGCCCACACCGCGCTGTCGACGGGCCCATGAGGCCCGTCCCGACGCCCCGATGCGGTCGTCGTCCTGGCCCGCCGACCGCCGATCGGACGGCTCGGCCTCGCGCCACCGCCCGCGATGCCCCGGACGGTGCCCCGTGGAGGCGCTACCCTCAGCCCTGAGTGACCACCGTTCCATCGTTCCGCCCCCAGACGGGGTCCATCCTCGCCCTGCCCGAGTTCCGCGCGCTCCTGGGCGCGCGCGGCCTGTCCGCGCTCGCGATGTCCGCGATCGCCACGGTCGTCGCGTTCCAGACGTACGAGCTCACCGGCGACCCGCTGTCACTGGGGCTGCTGGGCCTCGTGGAGGCCATCCCCGCGCTCGGCCTGATGCTCGTCGGCGGCCACCTCGCCGACCGGCGCGATCGACGCGGCGTGATCCTCATCACCGGCGGACTGCTGGTGGTGGGTGGCCTGGTGCTCACCCTGATGGCCGCGAATCCGAACCTGCTGGGTCTGGGCGGCATCCTCGCGGTGGTGTTCCTGGTGGGCGTCGCGGCGGGCTTCGAGCGGCCTGCCCTCGCCGCGTTCGAGGCCCAGGTCATCCCCATCGAGCACGCCACGCGCGGCGCCTCGTGGATGGGCACCGTCTGGACGGGCGGCGCGATCGTCGGCCCGGCGATGGGTGGCCTGATGGTGGCCGTGGTCGGCATCCCCGCGACCTACGCCGCCATCACCTCGATGCTGCTGCTGTCGGTGCTGGCCGTGACCCGCATCGGCCGCAAGCCGCTGCCCCCGCAGCCGGAGGAGAAGGAGGGGTTCGTCCAGTCGCTCACCGCGGGCGTGAAGTACGTGGGACGGCACCAGGTCCTGCTCGGCTCGATGGCGCTGGACCTGTTCGCGGTGTTCTTCGGGGGTGCCATCGCGATGCTGCCGGTGTTCGCGGCGGACATCCTGCACGTCGGTCCGTTCGGGCTGGGCCTGCTCCGGACGGCGCCGTCGGTGGGCGCGCTGCTCGCGATGCTCGCCACGACCCGCTTCACGCCCCGGCGTCGCGCGGGTCCCATCCTGCTCGCGTGCGTGGCGGTGTTCGGGGTGTCCATGCTCGTGTTCGGCCTGTCCACCTCGTTCGCGCTGTCCCTGGCGGCCCTGTTCGTGAGCGGCCTTGCGGACGGCGTGAGCGTGGTCATCCGGTCGGTGATCCTGCGCGTGGAGTCGCCGGAGGCCATGCGCGGTCGGATCGCCTCGGTGAACTACGTGTTCATCGGCGCGTCCAACGAGCTGGGCGCGTTCGAGAGCGGGATGGCCGCGGCGATGTTCGGCGTCGTGCCCAGCATCGTGGGCGGTGGGCTGATCACGCTGGGGGTCGTGGCGGTGGTCACCGTGCTGGCGCCCCAGCTGCGCCGCCTGGACCTGGGTGAGCGGCTCATCCATGGCCCGGGAGCCGTCGCGCACCCGGTCGCGGAGGCGTCAGCGGTGGGGCTGCTGGCGACCGAGGCCGCGGAGGTGGAACGACTGGCGTCGGGAGAGCTGGGCGCCGAGGGGGTCGCCGTCCAGCGATAGCGGTCGCGTCGCCGGCCTGTGGGTCGGGGCGGGATCGGATCGGTCGGACCACCGCCTCGGCGCACCGGGCGGGCGCCCGCGAGGTGAGGCGTCCGCGAGGTGAGGCGCCCGCGAGGTCAGGCGTCCGGCGCGGGCTCCAGGGAGTAGCCGCGCCCGGCGTAGTCGAACTCCGCGAGCTCAGATCGGGCCAGGCCCGCCGCCTGGGGCGCCGCGTAGTACGCCCGGATCTCGCGGATGCGCCCGGTCGCCTCGTCGAACTCGTACCACTCGTCGCCCCGCAGCACGGTCCCCTGGCGGGTCTTGTAGTGGGTCCACTCGGCGACGGCCGTGTTGGCGACCGCATCGACCGACACGGTCTCCAGCACCCAGCGCGACCCGAGCTCGTCGTGTGCCCGGGTCCACCGCTCGGCGACCGCCCGCGCGCCCCGGAAGGCTCCGCCGTACATGCCGGGCGGGAAGTAGTGCACGGCGTCCGGCGTGAGGCACGCCGCGATGCCATCCGCGTCGCGCCGGTTGCAGGCCTCGAAGTACCGCACGATGATCGCGCGCATGGCCTCGTGTCGATCCGGTTCGCCCACGCCGTCGCCTCCTCGATCGTCTCCGGGCCCGGACATCCGGGCAGATCCGCCGACTACGATATCGGTTGTCCAGGGACGTTCAGCCGACCACCGTCCCCGACGCACGTAGGAGAACCATGGATCGCGCCTCGTCCCGGGAGCGGCTTCGCGGCCTGTACGTCTCGATCCCCACGATGTTCCGAGACGATGCGGACCTCTCGGTCGACCATGCCGCGATCGAGCGGCACGTCCGCTTCCTGGTGGACGGCGGCTGTCGGACCGGCGACGCGGTGCTGCTCGCGGGCGGAGCGGCGGGCGACTTCTCCACGCTGACCTTCGACGAGCGGGTGGCGGTCGCGACCACCGTGGCCACCGTGGCCGATGGCCGCGTCCCGGTGGTGATGGGGGGCCAGACGACCAGCACGCGGGAGCTGGTGCGCCTCGCGAGGGCGGCGCGGGAGGTGGGCGCGGAGTACCTCCAGGTCTCGCCGCCGTACTACTTCACGCACACCGAGGGGGACTTCCTGGCGCACGTGGAGGCGGCCGCGGACGCGGAGCCGGGTCTCGGGCTGATCGTCTACAACACCTACTGGACCAGCGCCGGCGTGTCGGGCGACCTGGTCGGTCGGCTGCTGGAGATCCCCGGCGTCGTCGGGCTCAAGTGGGCCACCCCGGACGAGGGCTGGATGGAGTTCGAGGCCGTCGTCTCCACGTACAGCGGGCGGGTGTCGGTCATCGACAACTCCCTGCGCTACCCGACCAGCCACATGCTGGGCGCACGGGCGTTCGAGAGCTTCGTGTCCAACTACTGGCCCACCTGGGGCATCGCGATGCTCCGGCTGCTGGACGAAGGGCGGTACGCGGAGGCCCAGCACGAGCTGGTCAGGGTGGCGATGCCACTCCAGCGCCTGTGGCGGGAGATGGAGGGGTACACGAGCGGGGGAGGGTACCCGGTGAAGCTGTGCCTGGAGCTGCTGGGCTTGGGCTCCAGCCGCGACCGGCCGCCCACGCGCGACGTGCGCGATCGCTTCCGCGAGGCCGCGCGCCAGATGCTGCTCCAGACCAGGGTGCCCGGCGCGCCCTCAGCCTGACCGTCACGCGCCCTCGCGCGAGCCCATCACCTCGCCGCCGTCCACGCCGATGATGTTGCCGGTCATCCAGTGGGTGCCGGGGGTGGCCAGCGCGACCAGCGCGTCCGCGACGTCCTCCGGCCGGGTGATCCGACCGCCCGGATTGCGGGTCACGGCGGCCTTCACCAGCAGCTCCCACTGGGGGATGCGGCGCAGCGCGGGTGTGTCGGTCACGCCGGCGCGGATGCCGTTGACGGTGATGCCGTGCGGTGCCAGCTCCAGCGCGAGCTGCCGGATGTGCGCCTCCAGCGCGGCCTTGGCGGTGGACACCGCACCGTACGTGGGGACGGCCAGGATGGCGCCCTCGCTGGTCATGGCATAGAGGCGGCTGCCGCCGCCCAGCAGGCCCGCCTCGAAGATGTCGCGGACCCAGTAGAGCAGCGAGTGGGCCATGACATCGACGGTCATCTCCAGCTGCTTGCGCGAGAGGGTCCGTGGGCGCTGGTCCGTGGCGATGTAGGGCAGGGTCGCGCCGAACGCGAGGGAGTGGAGGAACGCGCCGATGACGGGGTCCGCCCCGGCGGCGCGACGCTCCGCGAACAGCTCACCGATGGCGGTGACCACGGCCGCCCGCTTCTCATCGTCGGCGGCGTTCACGTTGTGGAAGGCGACCCGGACGCCGACCGCCTCGATCTCCTCGCGGACCGCGTTGGCGGCGGCGATGGTGCCGCGAAGGTCGAGATGGACGCCGATGATGTGGAACCCGGCACGCGCCCAGGCTTTGGCCGCCGCTCCCCCGAAACCGCTGCTCGCACCCAGCACCAGCGCCCAGCGCTCTCGTCCGACGTTCCCCTCGGTCATGCTTCGCTTTCGCCTCCCTGCCGCCTCGGCTTCCCGTGGTGCGCGGCCGATCGTGTCCCCGGGGCCGTCCCGCGCGAGTGTAGAGGGGATGCGGCCGTCGGCGTCCGCTACGCTCGACACGATGCAGGCCGCTGCCGCTGCCCACCCCCCGCCACCGGCAACCCCCGACGTCCGGCCCCGCCGCTCGCTCTGGCTGCTGGTCATCGCGCATGCGTTCAACCACGCCCAGGTGGCGGTGCTGCCCCTCGTCTACCTCGCGCTCATCGAGGAGTGGGGTGTCACGGTGTCTGCGATCGCCTTCCTGACCGCGGCGAGCAGCCTCGCGAGCGGGCTCGCGCAGCTCAGCTACAGCGGCCTGACGCGGCGCTTCAGCCGGCGCTCGATCCTGGGCGCGGGCAACGTGCTGTTCGGCGCTGCCATGGCGGCGCAGGCGCTCGCCACCACGTTCACCGGATTCGCGCTCGCCAACATCGCCAGCTTCATCGGCGCGAGCCAGCAGCATCCGGTCGGCAACGGCCTGCTCGCGGAGCAGTATCCGCCGCACCGCCGGGGATTCGCCATCAGCGCCCACATCGCGGGTGGCAACGTGGGCACGGTGGCCGTGCCGCTCATCGGGGCATGGCTCATCGCCGGGGTGGGCTGGGGCTGGACCGTGGTGCTGTTCGGCGTCCCGCCGCTGCTCGTCGGTCTGGCCATGCTGTCGCTCATCCGCGAGACCGGGACCGACCGCGCCGCGGCCCTCGCCCAGGGCAGCCTCCGGGGCGCCTTCGGGCAGATCCTGCGCGACCGTGACCTGCTGCTGCTGTTCGCCTCCTCGATGCTGGGCGGCGGGGCCCGCGGCCTGGGCATGCTGAACCTGTTCATCCCGCTCTACCTGAGCGTGGTGCTGGGCGTGGACACGGGCACCATCGCGGCGATGATGACCGTGCTGCTGCTGGGATCCGTGCCCGGGCCGATCGTGGCGGGCTGGCTGAGCGACCGGATCGGGCGCAAGCCGATGATCGTGGCGATCTACCTGTGCGGCGCCGTGTCGATCCTGCTGTTCGTGAGCGCCGGGAGCGACCTGGCGTGGATCTGGGCGACGGTCGTCCTGCTGGCGATCTTCAGCTTCGTGGAGAGCCCCCAGCTCCAGGCGCTGCTGGCGGACATCGTCCGACCCGGCCTGCGCGATGCCAGCTTCAGCCTCTACTTCACGCTCGCCTTCGGCGTGGGGGCGATGTGGACCGCCCTGTACGGAGCCATCACGGGAGCGCTCGGCAACGACCGGGGGCTGCCCGTCGTGTTCGTGGTGATGGCCCTCGCCTACCTCGCAGCGGCCTTCGTGGTGATGCCCATCCGGGCGGACGAGCGGGCGGCGCAGGCGCGCGCCGAGGAGCTCGAGCTGATCGGGCGGGTCGACGGGCCCGACGGGCCCGACGGCGCCTGACGCCGGGTCGGCGCCTGGTAGCCTCGGGGCCGAGGACACCTCGGGACAGATGGCACTCGGGACAGATGGCACTTGACTCCGGGTTCCGAGCGGAGGTACACCGCGTGAATCCTCAGAGATGATCGCGGCGCGGCCGGGGTCATGGGGGACCGCGAGGAGGCTGGTGCGGTGGCTGGAATCAACGGATCCCATCGGGACAGGCGGGGGATCGCGGTCGGTGCCGCCGGCGCGGCGAGTGTGGCCCTCGCGCTGGCCCTGGCCCTGGGGCTGATCGCGGCGACGCCGGGCGGGGTGCGTGCGGCGGCGCCCGCGGTCCTGTGGGGCGCCAAGGCCGGTCCCGTGTCGGTCCACGGCGGCACCCTGGGTACGGTGGCGGCGCTGAAGCTGCCGGCGGGGAGCTGGTGGGTGACCGCGAAGGGCATGCTCGAGGCGACCGGCGGAACCGTGATGGAGCATCGCGGCGTGACCTGCCGCCTGGTGGCCGGCAGCCATCAGGACCTGGTCAACGCGACACCGAACGCGACCGGCGAGGATGGCTCGCGGGTCCCATTCCTGCTCTCGGTCGCCCACCGCTTCTCCGGGCCCGGCAAGGTGAAGCTGCGCTGCGTGGCGGAGGCCGGGACCGGTTCCGTGAAGGCGAGGGACATCCGCATCACCGCCCTGCGCGTGGGTCGCCTCACGGTCCTGGAACCACCGCACGGCCCGGTCGAGACCGGCTCGGGGTCGCCGCGCGTCATCGCGCTCCAGCACCTCTACACGGCCACCGGGTTCAACGACGCCGACTTCCACTCCATGGGTGCGGTCGCCATCCCCGCCGGCCGGTGGTGGATCGTGGCCAGGACGACGCTCGGCAACGATCTGAACGGCTCCGTCACCTGCCGGCTCGTCACCGACACCGACGGCGATCTCAAGCGGGTGGGTATCTCCGCGAGCGGTTTCCCGGTCGATGCCATCCCGGTCGCGCTCCAGGTGGTCCACCACTTCCCGAGCGCGTCCGAGGTCCGGCTCGAGTGCCAGGGCTACTCGTCCTGGACCGTGAACACGGTCGCGATCGCCGCCATCAAGGCAGGGCGGCTCACCAATCGGGCGCTCGACTCGGCGACCGAGATCACAGGCGGCAGCGGCACGCCGGTCGTGATCTCCGGCTGGTCCGACGATCCCCGCCCCATCGCGCGTGGGAGTGCGTGGAAGACGGTGCGCTCGCTCGCGCTTCCGGCAGGTCGCTGGAGCCTCGTCGCCACGCTCTGGGTGGTGGATTCCATGCCCGCCTCGCTGTCGCGTCGCACGTCGTGCCGCCTTCGCTTCGGGTCGGACACGGACGAGGCCCGGGTGCGTCAGAACGCCAACATCACCATGGACAGCACCATGGTGCTCACCCTCACCCATGCGTCGAGCAGCTCCGGGTCCGCCAAGCTCCAGTGCAAGCGCACCGGCGATCCCGGCAGCGTCACCGTCAACTGGCTGAAGATCACCGCGATCGGGGCGGCGTCGCTGACCAAGAAGCCGATCTGAGGCCGCGGTGGCGTTCCGACCCTGAGCGGTGGCCGACCGCCCGGAGCGGCGGCCGGCCACCCGGGAGGCTGTCTGCCCTGCCCGGCTGGCCGCGATCCCGGCCGGCCGGCTACCGCTGGCGCGACACCAGCAGGCCGTCGCCGCGCCCGCCGTTGACGCGCAGCCAGGTGACCACGGGTCTGCCGCCCACACGCGTGATGTGGGGCGTCCGGTCCCCCGACGTGGAGCTGAACGCCCGCGTCAGCAGGATGCCGCCGGACATCGTGGCGTACCGGAGCCTGCCCGGCTTGCCGAACACGAACGCCGCCGACCCGCTGAACGCCGAGATGTCCGGAGGGCCGGATGCGGCCGCATCGAGCTGCTTCAGCGTCCAGCGCTGGCCTGCCGGCCGCGAGGCGTACCAGGTGCCTGCGCCGCGCTTCACATAGGCGAGGTACAGCCCGGTGCCGTAGACCGCCAGCGCCGGCGCGCTGACGCGCGACGCGACGATGACCTGGCGGCTCCAGGAATCCGGACCGGAGCGCGACTGGACCACGAGGCCGCCCGGGGACGCGGCGGTCCCGTCAGCGTGGGCGATCCGCGCGTCACCCGTGGACGTCACCGCCAGCGAGGGTGCGCTCGTGCAGCAGGAGCCGTCCACCAGCTCGGAGATCCAGCCGGTGCCGTCGAGGGCGTCATCGGGACCGGCCGCGTAGCGCAGGGAGGATGCTCCCTCGCGGAACGCGATGTGTGCGCGGCCCTCGTGGATCGCCAGCGAGGGCGCCGATGCCGCTCCGTCGTGGCGCCGGACGGGCGCCGCCCAGTCCCCGTCGATGTTCGTCACGGTGAACATGCCGCGATCGGCCGGATCCATGCGCGCGAACGCGATGACCACCCCCGATCCGTCGAGCGCGATCGAGGGAGACCGATCGTCGCCGCTGGAGACCTGCTGCCGAGACCACGCACCGGGGCCGCCGCTGATGTACCAGATGCCGCCGTCGCGGGCACCCTCGACGGCGAGGTGGATGGTGCCGTCGGCCTCGACCGCCAGGTCGTGGGCCACCGTCGCGTGGGTGGCGTGGGCACGTGAGGGCCTGGTCCATCCGCTGGGCACCGCTGCCGAGGGGGTGGCGGCGAGCATGAGCGCGCCCAGGGCCACCGGGAGCATCGACCTGCGCACCATGGCCGCAGCGTGCGCCCAGGGCCCCATCGCCTGCACCGGGTCGTTGGTACCATCCCCCCGGTGAAGGTCCGGCCGCCGTCCGACGCTCCCGCCCCGCGACCACCCCGACCGCCGGGTCGGCCGTGACCGGCGAGACCGGCCCGACCCACGAGACTGGCCCGACCCGCGAGACCGGCCCGGCCCAGGGCACGGGTCCGATCCGCGACATCGGCCCGGCCGCCGCGACCATCGACCGTGTCGGCTGGCTCGAGGCCCGCCTCAGGCCGGAGCTGGGCGAGCGCGTCAGCTCGGCGCCCGCACAGCGCGCGCTGTACACCTCGGACGCCTCCAACTACCGGCGCGTGCCCCGGCTGGTGGCGCATCCCACCTCCGCGGACGAGCTGGCCACGGTGGTCGCCACCGCCGCGGAGGCCGGCGTGCCCATCACGATGCGCGGCGCCGGCACGTCTGTCGCGGGCAACGCGCTGGGTGGCGGCATCCTCGTGGTGACCCGGACGATGGACCGGATCGTGTCCATCGACCCGGAGGCGCGTCGCGCCACGGTCCAGCCGGGGGTCGTGCTGGGCGAGCTGAACCGCGTGGCGATGGCGGCGCATGGCCTGCGCGTGGGACCGGACCCATCGACCCACGCCCGCTGCACCATCGGCGGGATGCTGGGCAACAACGCCTGCGGCGCGCACTCGGTGGCGTGGGGGACCACCGCGGAGAACACCCTGGCCCTCGACGTGGTCCGTGCGTCCGGGGCGCGGGTACGGCTCGTGTCGCCGGCGGCTGGCCGGGACCTCGCGCCCGGAGCCCCGGACCTCGCGCCCGGCGCCACGGACCTCGCATCGGGGACCCCCGGCCTCGCATCAGAGATCCCGGGCCTCGCGCGCGGCGCCCCGGACCTCGCCTGGCCGGCCTTGGGCGGCACCCTCGACGCCGCCCTGCGCGAGCTGATGTCGGCCAACGTGGGACTGGTCCGCGCGCACATGCCCCGCTGGCCGAGGCGCGTGTCCGGCTACTCGCTGGACTGGCTGCTCCCCGAGCGTGGCGCTGACATCGCACGCGCCTTCGTGGGCACGGAGGGGACCTGGGGCGTCATCGCCCAGGCGACCATCGCGCTGGTGCGACCGCCCGCGGTGCGAGTGCTGCTCGTGCTGGGCTTCCCCGACGACCTCGAGGGTGCCGATGCGGTGCCCTCGCTCCTGGAGCACGCCCCGTACACCATCGAGTCGATGTCCATCGAGCTCCTGGCGCTGTCGGGCGTGGACCTCGCGAGCGCCGGGCTGCCGGAGGGCGGCGCGTGGCTGATGGTGGAGGCGGGAGGCGAGTCCCTCGCCGAGGCGCGCGATCACGCCGCGAGGCTGGCTGGCGCCGTGGGCCGCGGACTGGCGTCGACGGGCGTGCGGCTGCTGGAGGACGCGAGGGCGCAGGCCGCGCTGTGCCGCATCCGGGAGGACGGTGCGGGCTATGCGGCCCGACTGCCCGACGGCGGTCCGGCGTGGCCCGGCTTCGAGGACTCCGCCGTGCCGCCCGCGCGCCTGGCGGCGTACCTCCGAGAGCTTCGGGCGCTGCTCCGCGACCAGGGTCTCGAGGGCGTCACGTACGGTCACTACGGCGAGGGCTGCATCCACCTGCGGGTGGGGTTCGGGCTGGACCGGCCGGGCGGCACGGAGCGATACGAGCGGTTCATGCACGCGGCGGCGGAGCTGGTCGCGCGGCACGGCGGCACGATCTCCGGCGAGCACGGCGACGGCCTGGCGCGGTCGGCGCTGCTGGAGAAGATGTACCCGCCGGAGATCATCCGGCTGTTCGGGCGCTTCAAGGACGCCTGGGACCCGGACGGCATCCTGAACCCCGGGGTCATCGTGCGGCCGCCTCCGGTGACCCTGGACCTCCGCGCACCGCGGCCGATGGCGCTCCAGGGGCCGTCCTCGCTCGCGTTCGCGCACGATGGCGGGTCGTTCCGGGCCGCCACCGAGCGGTGCATCGGCGTGGGCCGCTGCGTGTCGACCCAGGGGCAGGCGCTGATGTGCCCCTCCTTCCGGGCGACCGGTGACGAGCGGCACTCCACGCGGGGACGCGCCCGTCTCCTCCAGGAGCTGCTGACCGGCGAGCTGGCCGCGGAGGGCTGGCGGTCGGAGACGGTGCGCGACGCCCTGGACCTGTGCCTCGCGTGCAAGGGCTGCGTCTCGGACTGCCCCACGCACGTGGACATGGCGTCGTACAAGTCGGAGTTCCTGGACCATCACTATCGCGGGCGGCTGCGGCCGCGCTCGCACTACTCCCTGGGCTGGTTGCCGCTGCTTCTGCGGGTGGGTGAGCGGATGCCCCGACTGGTGAACCTGATGACCCGGGGTCGACTGACGCGCGGGGCGTTCACGTGGGCGGCGGGCATCGAGCCCGAGCGATCGATCCCGCCCCTGGCGCGCGAGACCTTCCGGAGCGGGCATCGCCGGCGACGGTCGGCGCGCAGCGGGACACCCGTGTCCGACGCGACCGTGGGCGTGGCGCCGCCGCGCATGGCGCCCGTGAACGGCTGGGTGGTGCTGTGGCCGGACACGTTCAACGACCACCTGACGCCCGACGTGGCCCACGCGGCCGTGCGGGTGCTGGAGGCGGCGGGATACGGCGTCCGGGTGCCCGAGTCGGCGGTCTGCTGCGGCCTGACCTGGATGACCACGGGCCAGCTGGGCACGGCGCGCCGGGTCCTGCGTGGGACGCTGGATGCGAGGGAGCTGGCGGGCGACGAGCCGGTGGTCGTGCTGGAGCCATCGTGCGCCGCCATGTTGAAGGCGGACATGGTGGAGCTGCTTCCGGATGACGCACGGGCGCGATCGGTGGCGGGGCGGGTCCGGACCCTCGCCGAGGTGCTGGACGCGGTCGGGTTCGTGGCCCAGGGCGGGGCCGCATCGAGCGGCGCCGAGGTGCGTCCCGCGATCTCCCAGCCGCACTGCCACCACCAGGCCGTGCTCGGCCTCGATGCGGACCGCCGCGTGCGCGACCGCAACGGCATCACCGTGGGCGCGGAGCTCGCGGGCTGCTGTGGACTGGCGGGCAACTTCGGGGCGGAGCGCGGGCACGCGGAGGTGTCCGCGAAGGTGGCGGCGCTTGCGCTCAAGCCCGCACTCGACGCGGCCGGGGCGGACACCCCGATCCTGGCGGACGGCTTCAGCTGCCGGACCCAGATCGAGTCGCTGTCCGGACGTCGGGCGAGGCACCTCGCGGAGGTGCTGGCGGAGCGGCTGCCGCCGGACTGACCGGATCGGTCCGGCTCGAGCCGCGCGGGCGAACCGCCATCGCGGAGCCCAGGATGATCAGCGCGAACCCGATCAGGAAGCCGAGCGACAGCGTCTCGCCCAGGATCACGACTCCCAGGAGCGCCGCGACGGCCGGGTTCACGTAGGTCACGACCGTGGCGCGCACGGGCCCGATCGCCCTGATGAGCGCCGCGTACGCCACGAACCCGATCGCCGTGCCCAGGACGCCCAGCAGGACGATGGAGGCGACCACCTCGAGGGAGGGCGTCTCCGCGGGCCAGGCGGTCGCCGCGATGGGAACGTAGACGAGGCTGCACATGGCGAGACCCACGCCGACCACGCCGATCGCCGGGACGCCCGCGAGCCTCCGAGCCAGGATCAGCGGGGACAGCGCACAGCACACCACCACGACCGCCATCTCCACCAGCGCGGTGAGCTCGGTCGGTCCGCTGTCCACGCCCACGACCGCCAGGACGCCGGCCAGGCCCACCAGCAGGCCGGCGACCCCCATCGGTCCCAGCGGCGCCTCGCGGCCGGGTCGCGCGAAGGTGATCGCGGCGCCCACGAGCGGCACGCCCGCGACCAGGAGCGCCGCGGTGGAGCTCGGCAGGTGCCGTTCCGCGGACGCCACCATGAGCCACGGGATGACCATCTGGAAGACCGCGAAGGCTGCCACCCAGCGCCAGTGTCGGAGCACGCCGGGGGCATCGCCGCGCAGCAGCACGATGGGCAGGAGCACCGCGGCGCCGACGGTCGCGCGGCCGAACACCACGACGCTGGGCGCGACCTCCTCCACGGCCACCCGGATGAGCAGGAAGGGGATGCCCCAGATCACGGACATCAGGACGAACAGGGCGATGCTCTGCCGGCTCATCGGGCGACGATAGCCGCCGCCGGGGCCATCTGGCTGGCGGGTATCGGTCGCGGCGCTGGCGGGCGCGGGCCCGCCCCGCGGTCACGCGCCTGCGGCCGCCGTCGGTCGCCGGAGGATGCGCACGCCGCCGCGCTCAGCCAGGCCGGTCGCGTTCCTCCCGGCGTCCTTCGCCCGATAGAGCGCAAGGTCGGCGGAGCGCAGCCAGTCGTCCGCGTCGTCGGCGCCCATGGTGGCGATGCCCGCGGAAATCGTGACCACGCCCCAGGGCGCGTTGTCGGGGTGGGGGATCGCCAGGTTCGCGATCGCGGCGGTCAGTCGGCCCACCACGGCCTGGGCCTCCGGGATCCCGGCCCCTGGCAGCAGCAGCAGGAACTCCTCGCCGCCGTAGCGGTAGACGCCGTCGCCGGCACGCAGGTTCGCGCCGAGGGCGGAGCCGATCTGACGCAGGACGTGGTCTCCCTCGAGGTGCCCGTAGCGGTCGTTGAAGCGCTTGAACTGGTCCACGTCGACGAGCGCGAGGGCGCCCGGCTGACCGGTGCGTTCCAGGTCGCGCCGGATGGACTGGACGTCCTCCTCCATGCGCAGGCGGTTGCCCACGCCGGTCAGCGGGTCGCGCCGGGAGACGGTCGCCAGTTCCGCGTTCAGGCGGCTCAGCTCCGCCTGCTGCTCGCGCGCGCGCCGATGCAGGCCGCGCAGCTGCGCCTCCGACGCGAAGGCCCGCAGCCGCTGGCGGCCCAGCACCAGGTGACCCGCCGCGCTCGCGAGGAGCGCCGCCGTCCCCACCACGAGCGCGTCCGTGCGGAACGGGTCCGTGGGGCCCGCGAGCGGTGCGAGCAGGACCGCGAGCAGGAGCGCCGCTGCGGCCATGGTCAGGAACGCCCCGTGCCAGGCACGGCTCCAGGGGATGAACAGCGCCATGGCCACCATCAGCACCGCGACGTAGGCGAGCATCAGTGTCCGGACCTCGAGGGATTCGGTCATCGGCTGGAGCGCCACGCCCGTTCCGGTCATCCCCAGCAGGAACGCCACGGGATCGGGTCGCCGGTGCATCGGGCCGTGAAGGAGCGCGAGACCCATGAGCGCCAGGGTGATGCCGGCGGCGTTCGGGGTGGGCAGGCTGGGGGCCGTCCGACCCACGAACAGGGCATCGACCACGAGCACCGCGATGAGCACCATGCCTGCGATGAACGCGGCGGATCGCGTCTCGCGACGGGCCGTGGCGCGGTATCGCGGATGGCGCGCGAGCGTGGTGGCGCTGGCTGGCAGGGCTGGCATGGTCCTGACGAGAGAGGGCATGGGTGGCATCGGACCCCATGGTCCCGGCGTACGGGGGCGCGCCGGTTGGGTGCACTCTTGCGCCGTGGTGACGCCGACCGAATCGGTCGAAGGTCCCACGGGGGTCCCCCATCCGGCCAGGCCGCTCGAACCCGCGGGCGTGTCGGGCCCCAGGCGGGTCGGGGCCCAGGCGGGTCGGTCAGGCGGGACGTTCCCGTCAGGCCGGTCGTGCCCGACAGGCGGGTGGGTCAGGCGACCTCGACCGCGGACTGTGCCGCCTTGGCGCCGGAGGACGACCGACGCGCGCCGCCCGAGCGGGTCGCCAGCGCGGACCCGAGGAGCACCAGCACGAAGCCGACCACCAGGCCCAGAGTCAGCGCCTCGTCCAGGATGAGCACGCCCAGGACGGTGGCCACCGCCGGGTTGACGTACGTGATGACCGTGGAGCGCACCGGTCCCACCTCGGCGATGAGCGCCGCGAACACCACGAAGGCGACCGCGGTGCACAGGATGCCCAGCAACGCGAGCGCGACGAGCGCCTCCGAGCTGGGTGGCGTCACGGGCCAGTCCGCCGCGGCGGGGACCGCGTAGAGCGCCGCGGTCATGGCGAGCGCCACGGCGGAGACGCCCATGCCGGACACGCCGCCCAGGTTGCGCACCAGGATCACCGGTCCCAGGGCGTAGCACACGACCACGACCGCCATCTCCAGCAGCGCGACCGGATCGGTGGGGCCGCCGTCCACGCCCACGATGGCGAGCACGCCTGCGAGCCCCACGAACAGCCCGATGATCGCGGTCCGGCCCACGTGCTCGCCGCCCGGCCGGAGCATCGCGATGACCGCGCCCACGAGCGGCACTCCCGCGATGAGCAGAGCGGCGGTGGACGAGGGGATCTTCTGCTCCGCGGACGCCACGAGCACCCACGGGATGGCCATCTCGATGGCCGCGAACGCGGCTACCCAGCGCCAGTGCCGCAGCACGCTGGGAAGGTCACCGCGGGCGACGACGATGGGCAGCAGGATGAGCGCGCCGAGGGCGGTCCGGGAGAACACGACCACGCTGGGCGAGACCTCCTCGACCGCGATGCGGATGAGCAGATACGGGATGCCCCAGATGATGGCCATGAGGGCGAACAGGACGATGCCGCGTCGGGTCATCCGGACAGTGTGGGGCCGACGGACGTCGAGGGCTGGCAGGAATCGGTCGAGGTCATGGCATCCATGCGCCACCGTGCATGATCATCCGCGCGGGCGCTGCCGGGCCGCGACGGCCGGGTGATCGGCTGCGGTCGGATGGACGGGGCACGCATCGAACGGGGGGTCCGGGCGCTGGCGGCCGCGATCTGGGGCCGCCATCGGACCGGCAGCCGCTCTGGAGACCGTGGGCTATACTCCGGGTCCCGCAGGTCGCCTGACGCGCCGCGGGACTCGGTCGGGGCGTGGCGCAGTTTGGCTAGCGCGCAGCGTTCGGGACGCTGAGGTCGGAGGTTCAAATCCTCTCGCCCCGACCATCCCTACCAATCGACCGCGCAACTATCTCGATCGGGATGAGGATCGGCTCGCTCCCGAAGGCGTCCGACCACCCATGCGCCTCTGCCTCCGGCGTGGGGTAGATCGTGGCGGACTTGACCCCCAGGACCTCCACCTTCTCGAAGAGCGCCTCGGTCAGCAGCCGACGTCCAGAGTCGTCTCCGGCCACCCACAGGGCGGGCAGATCCCGGAGCCAGGCGAGCGCCTCGGCTGGATCGACGACCTGTTCGGAACCATTCGTGTCAGCCTCCTCCTGGTCGAGCCGGGACATCGCGTGCTCGAGTGCGGCGACATCACGATCCTTGAGGTACCGAGTTGTGGCAGCTTGGCGCTCTTGCTGTATCCGGGCGAGGGTAAATGGGGCGCTTGTGTGGGTGACCAGCCCGCCAATCACCTGGCTGAGGGTCGAGGCGTTGAGGCTCACGTGCTCGAGCAGCCGCGGGACGAGGCTGTCGTACACCTCGGCCTTGTAGCTCTCTCCCCGAAGTCGCCGATCGCCGGGACGTCGCCACGGGGTAGCGTCGGGGCGCGCCTCCTTGAAGGCCGCGCAGGCATCCACGTGGCGGTACCTACCGACGTGTCCGGTCAAGCGTCGGCCGCAGGCCACGCACACCAACAGGCTGGACAGGGCGTACGTCCTCTGGGATACAGGCCCCCGGTTCCGCCGGGCGTATCGCGAGCGGACGACCACGACCCGGTCCCACAGGTCCCTTGAGACGAGGGCGGGAGCACCGGCGGCTTCGCCGGTGCGGAGCTGGCCGATGTAGATAGGGTTCTTCAGCACTTCGCGGACGTGCGTCAGCTTCAGCCCGGCATCCGCGGCGACGTCGCGATCCGACAGGCCAGATGCGGACAGCTCGAACGCTCGTCGCACGACCGCGGCTGCGGCGACATCGATGACGAGTTGCTGCGGCGCTCTCGGGTTGGTGGGTTCGGCCCGCAGCCGTTTGTATCCGAGCGGCGCGCGGTTGCCGCCCGGCACGCCGAGGCGGCGGCGCTTGGCCGCGTATCCTTCTGCCACACGGCGTGACAGCTTACGGCTGTACGCCTCGGCGTCATGTGCCTCGCGCACCCACTCGTCCCAGGCGTGTTCGTCCGAGGAGAGGATGCGCTCATCGCACACGTACACCGCGGCCCCGCGCTCGTGCATCTCGTCTCGAAAGATCAGGGCCTGCTTTACGTTTCGCATGAACCGCGAGAAGTAGGGCACGATCAGTACATCGAAGTCCCCACCCGCGCGGTCCAGCATCTGCCGGAACTCTCGCGTTGACCAGACCTCGGTCCAGCCCGAGGCCGCGACCCTCCACTCGATGCCTGTGTCCACCATCTGGAACTGACGAATGGCTCGGTCCTGCTGTTCCCGCTGCGAGTCCGGGCCGAAGGCGTCGAACTGACCGATGGTTGACTCGCGGGTCCAGCGCGCGGCGCGAAGCCTAGAGAGGTCACCTACGTGTGCTGGCAGCGTCTTCATGAACAACCTCGCGTGTGTCTTGGCGTGGTCCACCCGCCCTGCGGTTACGGCTTGCCTCTTGGATCAGGATGATGAGCGCGGTGACCAAGCGGTCCGCGGGGGCGTCTGTAGCGGGACTCTCCTCGCCGCGATGTACTACGCCGACGCGGTGCAGTGCACCCCTATAGGGGTGTGCACTCTGCAGCGACTGCTGTTCGAGTGCATCCTTCCCCATCGTCGGCGCAGCGACGGTGAAGGGCTGACGCAGGGCTGGTGCACCTGCACTCATGCCACCACCCCCCGGCCACGCCCTGTCAGCTCGTAAGGGTGCCCTGGAGCAAGCAGACCGGCAGTGCGGAGCCGCCCGATCGCCGTCGAGACCGTCCTGCTGGACACTCCCAGGAGCAGGGCGATCTCCTTCGGGTTTGCGCCCCCAGCGGCGATCGCACGCAGGACTCGCACGTCAGTGGGGTCCGGTAGTTTCGCGCCGACGTGGACCGCGGTCCAGAGACCGTGCGACTGCGCGAGCACGAGTTCCGACCTCGGAACACGCTTGTGCATCGCCCATCTAACGCGTCCGTCCCCAAGGTCAGCCATGAGGGCCACGGCATCCGCCAAGCGGGTCCACTGCCCCATGACATCGCTCAGGAGCGTCCCATGGGGCCGGGAGGGCCGAGCCCGTCCCCCCACCGGCTTAGTGAGATGAACGCACAGGACGACGGCGCAACCGAACAGCATGGTCAACGAGCGGAGGTACCGCATCGCGGACTTCAGTTCCGGACCCCACTCGTCATCGACCATGCTCGTTCCGGTGTCCAGGATCAGGACCTCGGGGCGGAAGGCGGCGAGCTGTGTTCGCAAGCGCCCGCGGTCCCCCTCGTCGCTCAACTGGAGCTGCGCGAACGAGAGGGACCTGTACTCCCGCGCCTCCGACCGCGGGACACCGAGCGCGGCGAAGACCTGCTCCTCGCGGCGGAACTCCTCGGCCTCACCGTTCTCCTCGTCCAGCTCCAGAACGCTTACCGGGCGCGCGATCGGGTAGTGCCCAAACAGTGAGCCGTGGCCGGTCGTGAGCCGCGCGGCCATCTCCTTCCGCACGTAGCTCTTGCCCGTGCCCTCGGGGGACGCGATGACCAGGATCGTCCGCGGACGGAGCACACCCTCCACGATCCATTCGTCCATCGCCGCGGGCTGGCAGGACGAACCGACATCACGCGGCGTGGGCCAGGTGATCCCATCGGCCTCCATGGGATCGGAGGGAGGCGATGCCGCCTGCCCGGCCGCCCATGACGCGATGGCATCCACCTCGTCGAGGTCGAGCGGCACCGAGCACTCCAGGGAGTTCAGGAAGCGCAACGCGTCGCGCAGTCCTTCGCCGACAAGCCCCGTGTTCCGGAGCTGCCCGGCCCTCGACGTGAGATGCGGATGGCGCCCGCCGGGTTCCACCCAGGCGCGTGATGTCCCCGGAGCGCCAGCGTCGGGGCGGCCTTGCTGTTGGCGCTTGCCGGAACGGATCAGGGCGCGGACCCATGCGTCCGGTAGCTCCGCGACGAGAAGGTCGCCGACGGGTTGGTAGACGGAACCGGAGGCGTGGCGACAGAGCGGTCCCACCACGCCACCGTTCCCGGCCACACGGATCTCGCCCCCGGCCCACGTGCTGGGTATGTCTTCTTCCGCGATCCACGCGGGGAGCCTGCCGTAGAGGTGCCGACCCCGCGCTCCGCCTTCGCGCGCGCTCGTCAGCACCGTCAGGGTCCCGGGGACGGGTCCGAGCATCTCGAGGGCGCCTGGACGATCTTCATCGATGACGACGAGCCGGGAGCCGACGGCAGGGATCACCAGGAAGTTGGGATCGCCGCGGGACATCCGGGTCCGGATGACCTCGGCATCCGTAGTCGCCTGGTCCTTCCAGCCCCTCCCACCGTGCTTGCCGGGTGCCTTGCACGAGGGATTCCGGCAACGGCAGCCATCCTCCGCAACACCGAAGCACTGGCCGATCAGGAACCCCTCGTGGGCAAGTGCCAGGGCGGCCTGGAGGCGGTTCACCGCCGACCACCGGGGAGGTCATCGCCGGGCTCCACGCTCGTGCTGCGCACGCGGTCCGGTTCTCGGGCGGGAAGAGGGGGGAGCGCCGATCGGAGGGCCTCCTTACGGCCTCGCTCCAACGCTCGGACGGCAGGATCGACTGCCTCGACGGGCCTCTGTCGTAGGAGGGACCTGATGACCTGTTGGACGAGAGCGGGGTCCGCACTGACCGCGAGGAGGTGCGCCTCGCCGATGGTCGCGCCGCGGTAGATGGCGATGAATGTGGCGCTGGTGGACACAAACTGCTCCGTGCTTCGGGGGTTGATGCCCCCGGAGGGCAGTCAGCGATCCGTTTTGCCTACACCCTCTTCCGGGCTCTTCCGGCTTGTTTCCTGGAGCTTCTTGCGCGATCGACTGAGATGGGTGCTGACGGCGTTTCGACTGATGCCCAGGATCGCCGCGATCTCATGCTCCTTATGATCCGCCGCCCTGAGACCCAGCACCTCGCGCTCTCTCGCCGACAGGCCCGCTCTGCTCGCCAGCTCGGTCAGCTCGAGTCGCTGCTCGGCCGATCGCATCGAGTCGTGGGGGTCGGCGATGGAGGCGGCAAGGCCCACGGGCGGATCGGTGAGCATGGACCCACTGTCGGGCGCGTCCAAGGACACGAGGGTCCGTCGCGACCTCGCGCCCCTGCCGAACGCCTCCTCCTCGAGGGCCTTCAGCGCCGCCGATGAGAGTGCCTTCCTCCGCCTCGCAGGTCTCCCCGCTGCCCTTGGGGACGCCGCGACGGTGGGCCAGCGCGCGGTCAGCGGGTCGAAGGAGGACAGCTCCCACTCGATCGACGGAGCCCCTCCGTCGGACCCGGTGGCCGCAGCCATGGTGGACAGGTACTCGGCGACAGCTCCCGCCACCACTTCTCGGCGGTCCTGCTTCGACAGGCGGGAGGCTGCCCTGTCCACACGGGCTGAGGCTCCTCGAACGGTGGTCCGCGGAACAGCCCTCTCGAGGACCGCACCCAGGCTTCCCATTCGGCTGATGGATGTCTCTCGGGAGTGCAGGGCGGCTGACAGGCCGCGGTCGTCGTGAGCGACCAGCAGCCACAACGTCCGACGGGCCACGGGCTCGGGCAGGATCAGTCCGGCCGGAAGCGTCCGCTCGACGATGGCCGTCGATGCCGCCGTCCAGGTCCACTGATCCTGGTCCGGCGCGCGCACATCCTCCACCACCGCCCCTCGCGCGGCGAGGAGGATTGTCCACAGCAGGGGTATGACACGTGTGCGCGGTTCCTGGTCCGCCTTCGGTCGGAACTGGACCGTCGCGAGCGCCTCGTCCCCCTCGAGCAGGACGTAGCCCAGCTCATCGCCTCGCTCCGACACCGAGCAGGTCGCGGCTGTCGCACCACTCGCGATCGCTTGCGCCACCATGTCCGACGGGGGGTCGAGGGCAAAGTTCGCGCCCAACATCTCACCTCGAGATCGGGGACGGCCCGGAAGTCCGTCGTCGGCCGTCACGAGGTGCCGGACAGACCGGATACTAGGCCTGCGCGCATCAGTCCCGGCGGACGTAGATCTGGGCTCCGCGCGCGCATCAATCTTCGAGCATCGGAACCGGTCGTTCAAGGGAGAAAGAGCGCCCCATGGTCGCGCACCGCTACTCGGTCACGCCGCACCCGATCCAGACGCTGCTCACCTGAGTGCAGTCGGGCGAGATCGCGATCCCGGAGATCCAGCGCCCGTTCGTATGGGATGCGACCAAGGTCCGCAACCTCCTCGACTCGCTGTATCAGGGCTACCCGGTCGGATACCTCATCGCTTGGCGTAACCCCACGGTCAAGCTGAAGGACGGCAGCATGGCCGCGGGCAAGCGAGTCCTCATCGACGGCCAGCAGCGAGTGACAGCACTGACCGCGGCGCTCCTGGGCGGTGAGGTGTTGACTAAGGACTACGCCACGGTGCGCATCCGGATCGCCTTCCACCCGCTGGAGGAGCGGTTCGAGGTCACCAACCCGGCCATCGCCAAGGACCGCACCTGGGTCCCCGACGTGGCGGTCCTCTTCGATCCGAAGACCAGTCTGCTTGCGCTGACCAACGCCTACGTCGAGGCGAACTTAGGCGTCAGCCCTGACGCCATCTACCGGTCGCTCGAGAAGCTCAAGGGCATCGTCCACAACCCGGTGGGGGTCATCGATCTCGCCGAGGACCTCGACATCGAGACGGTCACGGAGATCTTCATCCGCGTGAACTCGGCTGGCGCGGAGCTGTCCCAGGCCGACTTCGCCATGTCGAAGATCGCGGCGAACGAGACGTACGGGGGCAACCTACTCCGGAAGGCCATCGACTACTTCTGCCATCTTGCGATCGCCCCGGACTTCCTTGGCAGGATCGAGAAGAACGATCCGGTCTTCGCGGCGTCCGAGTTCATGCCAAGGATGCGGTGGCTCAAGGACGTCAACGACGACATCTACGACCCGTCGTACACGGACATGCTGCGGGTCGCCTTCACCTCGGAGTTCGGACGTGGCCGGTTGGCCGACCTCGTGGCACTGCTCTCCGGCCGTAACTTCGAGACCAAGCAGTACGAGGACGCCATCGCCGAGGCGTCCTTCGCGACGCTCAAGCAGGGCATCCTGCGGTTCATGAGCCAGACGCACTTCGAACGGTTCACGATGATCATGCGGAGTGCAGGCTTCGTCACGAGTGACATGATCATCGGGCAGAACGCCCTGAACTTCGCGTACATCATCTACCTGAAGGGGCGGGCGGAGAACGTGCCCGCCGCGGACGTCGAGCGGCTCGTCCGGCGCTGGTACGCGATGTCGCTCATCCGCGGTCGGTATACCGGCAGCCCTGAGACGGCCTTCGACCTGGACGTGCGGCAGATGGAAGCGCGGGGGCTGCTGGCCTATGCAGAGTCGGTGTTCGCGTCCGAGCTGCCTGAGAGCTTCTGGACCGGGATGCTGCCGCAGCTCATGGACAGCTCCTCATCGATCAGCCCGTACTTCACGGCGTTCCGCGCTGCCCAGGTGAAGCTGGGGGACAAGGGGTTCCTGTCGCGAGACATCACCGTCCTCGACCTGATGAAGAACCGCAGCGATGTGCATCACGTGTTCCCGGCCAACCACCTGAAGAAGCAGAACCTGCCGCGGGGTCGCTACAACCAGATCGCCAACTTCGTCTTGGCGCAGAGCGAGATCAACATCGCCATCGGAGACCGTGCTCCCGAGATCTACTTCGCCGAGCTGGCCGAGCAGTGCAACGGCGGACCCAGGCGGTACGGCGCCATCAGGGACTGGGACGAGATGCGCGCCAACCTGAGGGCGAACTGTCTGCCGGAGTCACTGCTCGACGGCGTCATCCCGACGTTCGACGAGTTCCTGGTTCAGCGTCGGGCACTGATGGCCCAGAAGATCCGGACCTGGTTCCTGACCCTCTAGGTCACCCTGTCGGGAGGAACGATGTAGGGCCTAGGGACCAACTCGTCCGTGGCCGACCCTCGCGAAGTCAGGCCGGAGGATCAGATATGACCCTGAGGACTTCGTCGCCATAGTGGTTGATGACCTTGACGGCGATGCGACCACTGTTCGGTCGCGGGAACGGTCGGGAGATCGCCGAGTAGAGGGACTCCCAAGCCTCCGGGTCCACCTCAGCCTTCAGGGCTCGGGCGAGCTTGTCATATGGCTGGTCGGCGCCCAGGAAGTAGGCGTGGCGGACGAAGAACGCCTCGCCGTTGTAGTCGGTGTCGATGAGCCAGCAGGCGATGTCGTCCGGGCCAGACGAGCGGATCTGCCCCGTGTTGGGGTCGAAGATATCCACGCCCATGACCTCGACCCGGAGCTGACCATCGCCAGCGGAACGGACCTCGATATCCGGTTGGCCGAACACCGTGAACAGGTTCCCCGCTGCCGTCTTCTTCAGCGCATCGCCCATCAGCAGATCGGGGCTCATACGCGCCTGGAGGATGGTCAGGCTGCCCAGCTTCGACGTCTTGACCCGCTCTTCCTCGGTCATGGCATCGAAGGCGAAGCCGCAGATGACGAGCAGATCGAAGTAGCCGACCGCCTCCTTGGCGGCCTCGCGGACCAGTTCCGCGCCCACGGTGCCGAACTCCGGTCCAATGGCGACCGCGACGCGCTTGGGTTTGTCGTTCTCCAGGTACTCGCCATTGGCGTGGAGCCATCGGCCGGGGAACGGGTCGAGCGTAGTGAACTCCAAGCGCTCTCCCTTCACCGTGTTCTGGACCCCCGCACGGCGGAGGTTGTCTAGGATCATCGTCACGAACCGGCCGGACTCCTCGATAGGCGCGTCTGTCGGCGTCGTGAAGTCGTCTGGGCCGTCCGCCACGACGCGGTGCGGCGACAGGCTCTCCACGGTGAACGGACCGGCGACGCGGACGACCTTCTTGTGCTCGTACGGGCGGTCGTACAACAGCTCGGTCTCGGCGTGGCGCGCGATGGCGGCGTCGATCTCCGCGCGGGTCATACCCTCCCGGATGTCCGGGTTCTGGGCGATCGACTTGAGGGTCACGTGCGGAACCCGCTCGTAGACGAAGCCCTTCCGGATGTCGCCCTGGGTGCCGCCGAACGCGGGTTGGCCCGACAGCTCGGCCTCCTTGCGCTGTCCCTCGCGCGTGTCCGCCATCAGGTAGTAGGGGTAGCGCGCGCTCATGAGGCGGGTCCGGGCGAGCGCGAGCGCGACCCGGCTGGTGTCGATGGTGATCCAGCGTCGGCCCCACTGCTCGGCGACGTAGGCGGTCGTGCCGGAACCGCAGGTGGGGTCAAGCACGAGGTCGCCCGGGTCGGTAACCATCAACAGGCACCGCTGAATAACCACCGGTGCTGTCTCGACCACGTACTGCTTGGCCGTAGCCGAACCCACGTCCGTCCAGATGTTGTGCAGGTTCTGCCCCGTGAAGTCCTCAAAGAAGCGGACATATCGCAGAGTGGACCCGGCTGCGACAATCCGGTTCGCAGCGATGAGCTTCTGAAACCCCTCGGGATGGGTGCTCCAGTGACGGCCAGCCGTGGGGACGTACTGCCGTCCTTGGAAGGTCACAGGATAGGGGGTGTTGCCTCCATATCCACTCGAGGTGGCGATGACTTGCTGGTATGGCCGTCCATCAACTCGGAGAGTTCCGTCAGGCCCGAAGTCGTCCCGTGCGAGGGGCCGTCGGTGTCCGTTAGCAAGCTCGATGAGGTTGTATTGGCCCAGGTCACGTGCTTGCGCGGACCTCACCGTGAACTGTGGCCTGTATTTTGCCGATGTTTTGCTCTTGGCGTACCAGAGGATGAAGTCGGCCACGTTGTTGATCAATCGTTCGTCCTGCCCTGCCGTCTTGCGAAGGGTAATTACGGAGACCGAGTTCTCCGCGCCGAACACTTCGTCGAGGAGGCTCCGAACGACGTGGACGTTTGCGTCGCCGATCTGGACGAAGATGCTGCCGGACTCGGTCAACAGGTCACGCGCAACAGTGAACCGGTCGCGCAGGTAGCTCAGGTAGGAGTGGATGCCCAACTCCCAGGTGTCGCGGAAGGCGCGGATCTGCTCGGGCTGCCGGGTGGCGTCCTCCACCTTGCCGTCCTTGACGTCGCGCTTGCGGGTGCTGACCTGCCAGTTCGAGCCGAACTTGATGCCGTAGGGCGGGTCCACGTAGATCATCTGG
>DAOTUU010000025.1:0-74361 GCA_034436555.1 Chloroflexota bacterium
GGCGCGGTGATCGTCGGGCAGCAGCGAATCGAGGTCCACGGGGCGGAGCATCAGCTGGGCGCGATCGGGCCGCTGGAGCCGTGGTCGTCCACCCGGCCGCTCGACCGAGCGGATGTCCGGATCGACGGCGATGTGGAACAGGGGCTCCGAGCGTGGGTCGCGAGACTCATCCATGCCGACAGGGTAGCTGCACCCGACCCGAGGATTCTTCACAGCCTCTCAGTGGCCGCGGCCGACCCACCTGCGGCGAGGTCGGGCGTTTCGGGCCGGGGGTCCGGGAATCCGGGCCGCTCAGTGGCCACGGCCGACCCACCTGCGGCGAGGTCGGGCGTTTCGGGCCGCCCAGCGGACCGGACGTGGCCAGCTACGGTGTCATCGTCCCCTGGTCGGCCTGATGGTCGAACTTCCGGGCCATACCCCGTTGGTCTTGGCCGCTCATCGGCCGGGTGGCGTGGCGCGTGTCATGGACCCCATCCACACGCTCGATGAGCCGTGGTCAAGCCGGAGGCAAGTGCCGGCGAAGCGCGGCCCGCCATCCTCTCGCCATGTCCACCTCCGAGCGTCCAGCACACCGGGGTCGTCGCCGCGGCCGTGAACTCGGTCTACGGCTGGGCGAGGAGATCCGCGTGGCTCGTGTGAACGCCGGACTGGCGCAATCTGTCACGGCTCGCGCATCCGGCATCTCGCGGTCGGCGCTCGGCCGGATCGAGCGCGGCCAGCGCGCATCTGTCGGCCTCGTGGAGCTGTCCACGGTGCTCGCCGTCGTCGGGCTCCGGCTCGGTGCGTCGACCTACCCGGACGGCGTCGCCCATCGCGATCGCGGGCACCAGCTTGTGGGCCAGGCGACCCGCCGGTTTCTGCCAGCGACGGCGCCGTGGCGGACCGAGGTGCCGTTCCCCAACGCGGGCGACCATCGGTCGTGGGACCACATGGCGATCCTCGAGGGACAGCGCGTGGCCTTCGAGTGCGAGACGCGGCCGCGTGACGGCCAGGAGCTGCAGCGACGGATGAGCCAGAAGCGTCGCGACGGCAGTGTGGACCGACTGATCCTCGTGCTCATGGACACGCGGGCCAACCGGCGCTTTCTCGTGGACCACGCGACCGAGCTCGCGGCGGACTTCCCCACGCCTGCGCGCGAGGTGCTCCGAGCCCTGGCCGAAGGTCGCCCACCCTCGGGCGACGGGGTCATCCTGGTGCATCCGCTGCGGCACTCGGCCGATCGGGGCGGTGACTGGGCCACCTGAAGGGTGATACCGAGCCGCCGTCGGTGGGTCACCCAGCGGCCACATCTGACATGCCTCGGCCAGTGCGGGTCGACTCGGGCCGATGGGTGGCCCCTCGCGACGCACGGGACACGGGCTGGGCCGATGGTCGGCCCGCTGCGACGGATGGGCTTGTCAGCGCGTCGGCCGTGTCCGCTCGGCGGCCGCGGCGCGGGTCGGCGGCCGGGGCGCGGGTGGCGGCCGCGGTGTCGCGTCGGCCTTGTCCGCTCGGCGGCCCCGGTGCTCGCGGCGGGCCGCGGCGCGGGTCGGCGGCCCGGGGCGCGGGTGGCGGCCGCGGTGTCGCGTCGGCCTTGTCCGCTCGGCGGCCGCGGTGTCGCGGCGGCCCCGGTGCTCGCGGCGGCCCCGGTGCGGGTGGCGGCTCGCCTACCCCGTCGTCCGCCTGCGGAAGAGCCGGTCGAACGAGATCTCGCGCTGGCCCATGATGCCGCCGGGCCGGAACACGATGACGAGGATGAGGAACGATGCGAGCAGCACGCCATCGAGTCCATACAGCAGCGTCCGGCCCGCGAGGTCGCGCAGCAGCTCGGTGAGCGCGAACACGAGGAGCGTGCCGATCACGGACCCCGACACCGACCCCATGCCGCCCACCACCAGCATCGTCACGACCTGGAAGGTCAATCCGAAGTCGAACACCTTGGGCGAGAACGACGTCAGGAAGTGGGCGTACAGGGAGCCCGCGATGGCCGTGAAGAACGCGGAGATCACGAATGCCTGGAGCCGCGGACGCAGGACCGGGACGCCGGCCCCCATCGCCGCCCAGCGGTCCCCTCGCTGTGCGAACATCGCCCGGCCGTAGGACGAGCGCTTGATGCGCCACACGACGTACACGGTGAGGACCGCGGCGGCCCAGGCCCACCACATGTCGGTGTACGGCTTCACCCCCGAGAACGTGCGAGACCCGCGCGTGAAGGTGTCGGCGTTGACCAGGACCACCTCCACGATCACCAGGAAGCCCAGCGTCGCCACGGACACGAACGGCCCCGACAGGCGCATCAGGACGACACCCACGAGCGCGGCGACACCCGCCACCAGGAGCGCCGCGACGAGCGTCGCCATCAGCCAGCCGGCGGGCACCGGTCCCACCATCCAGTCGAAGCTGACGCCCGCCAGCCAGTCGGGGAGGTCATCGAGGTAGGAGCGCTTGTCCGCCAGGGAGAGGGTCAGGATGGCCGAGATGTACGCGCCCAGCGCCATGAAGCCGATCTGGCCGAGGGTGAACACACCCGTGAAGCCGTTGGCCAGGTTGAGCGCCACGACCAGCACCACGAGGATGCCGATGCGCATCGCGTACGTCTGGAGGACGCTGCCCGCGTACACCTCGAGGAGTCCGAGGACCGCGACGAGCACACCCAGGAGGATCGCGCCGTCACGCACACGCGGGCTCATGGCGTCTCCTCGCGCGCCCGGCCGGCAAGGAGCCCGTTGGGCCGGAACAGGAGGACCACGATGAGGAACACGAACACGAACGCGTCGCGGTAGGCCGCCAGCTCGCCCGGCAGGAGCGTGTTGATGAGATCGTGCACCTGGGGCGAGATCGAGTTGCGCGGGATGAGATCGCCGATGCCGAACAGGGCGGTCGGCAGGACCTCCAGGAAGGCCAGCACGTACGCTCCCAGGACGGCGCCGGAGAGCGACCCGAAGCCTCCGATGACCGCGGCGATGAACGCCTTGAGCACCGGGGTGAAGCCGAGGTAGGGATTGATCTGGCCCGCCTGGGTGGCATACAGGAAGCCCGCGATGGCCGCCAGCCCGCACGCGATCGCGAACGCGGTGCCCACCACGCGGTTCACGCGGATGCCCACCAGGCGCGCCGCGGCGAGGTCCTCCGCTGTCGCCTGCATCGACAGGCCCAGGCGCGTCCGCGTCACGAACACGGTCAGCAGGCCCAGCATCGTCACACCCACGATGAACGACGCGAGGTTGACCTTGGGGATGGTGATGGAGCCGACACTGACCACGCCGCTCAGCGCCTCCGGCGCGGGGAACGCGATCTGCACCGGTTCGCCCATCAGGCGCGTGAGCAGCAGCACCCCGTTCTGGAGGATGAGGCCCACCGCGAACGAGGTCAGCAGCAGCGCCACCTCCGGGCCGCCCCGCAGCGGTCGATACGCGACGCGCTCCATGGCCAGGCCCACGCCGATCGAGCCGATCACCGACATCACGATCGCGACCGGCAGCGGGATGCCCGCCATGAGCGCGAACGCCGCGATGTACGCGCCCACCATCATCACGTCGCCGTGGGCGAAGTTGATGAGCCGCAGGATGCCGAAGATCATCGCCAGGCCCACGGCCATGAGGGCATACAGGGACCCCGCCGAGAGGGCGTTGACGACCTGCTGGAGCGCGTAGTCGGTCATCCCCGGAACCCCAGGTACGCATCCTCCACGCGGCGGTCGCTCCGGAGCGCCTCCACGGTCCCCTCGATGGTGATACGCCCGCTCTCCATCACGTATGCCCGATCCGCCACCTCGAGCGCGTGATGGACGTTCTGCTCCACGAGCAGGATGGTGAGGCCCTGGCGCTTCAGCTCGCCGACCACCTCGAACACGCGCTCCACCATCAGCGGGGCGAGTCCCAGCGAGGGTTCGTCGAGGATGAGCAGGCGCGGCTTCGCCATGAGTGCCCGGGCGATGGCGAGCATCTGCTGCTCGCCCCCCGAGAGCGTGCCGCCGGGCTGGTCCATGCGCTCCCGCAGACGCGGGAACAGCTCCGCCATGCGCTCCATCTCGGCGGCCGATGCCGCGGCCGGACGCTGGACGCCACCGAGCACCAGGTTCTCCCGCACGGTCAGGCGTCCGAACACGCGGCGACCCTCGGGACAGTGGCTGATGCCCAGCGACACGATGCGGTCGGTCGAGGCGCGGGTGATGTCCTGGCCCTCGTAGACCACGCGGCCCGAGCGCGCCCGCAGCAGGCCCGAGATCGTCCGGAGCGTGGTGGACTTGCCGGCGCCGTTGGACCCGATGATCGCCACCAGCTCGCCCGCGCCGACCCGGAAGCTCACCCCGTCGAGCGCCCGGATGTTGCCGTAGTAGACCCGGACGTCGGTCAGCTCGAGCATGGTGGGCGGTTCCGGCATCGTGCGCGCTACAGGATCGGTGCGCGGTTCAAGCATGGTGGGCGGTGCCCAGGTAGGCCGCGACGACGTCCGGGTCGGCGCGCACCGTGGCCGGGTCGCCCTCGGCGATGAGCGACCCGAAGTTGAGCACCTGGATGCGGTCGGCCAGGTTCATCACCAGCGGGATGTCGTGGGCGATGAACACCAGCGTGAGCCCCAGCTCCGACCGGATGCGTCGGATCAGCTGGAGCAGCGACTCGGTCTCGGCGGGATTCATGCCCGCGTTGGGCTCGTCCAGCATGAGCACGCGCGGTTCCACCGCGAGCGCGCGCGCGATCTCCAGCCGGCGCTGGTCGCCGTACGGCAGGCTGCCCGCCTCGCGATCCGCGCGGTCGCCGAGCCCCACCAGGTCCAGCAGCCCGCGCGCCCGGTCCCGGATCTCCACCTCCTGGGCCCGGAAGGCCCGGGAGGCCAGCATCGTCCGCCAGAAGGACGGCCGGTGTCGCAGCTGGACGCCGATCATCACGTTGTCGATGACCGACAGGTCGCCGAACAGGCGGATGTTCTGGAACGTGCGCACGATGCCCCGACGGGCGACCTCGTGGCCCGGCAGTCCCACCAGCTCCTCTCCGGCCAGGCGGATCGACCCGGTGGTCGGTCGGACCATGCACGACAGCAGGTTGAACAGGGTGGTCTTGCCCGCGCCGTTGGGTCCGATGACCGCGTGGATGGTGCCGGGCCACAGATCCAGGTCGTAGCTGGCCAGGGCGAGCAGGCCGCCGTATCGCTTGGAGATGTCGCGTGCCACGAGCAGCGGCGCGCGACCGGGAACCTCCCCCGCGGGGACGGGACCATCCGGGGCGAGACCATCCGGCGTGGGTCCGGCCGGCGCGGCCGTGGACGCGACGGAATCGGGGCTGGCGCGCAACAGATGGCCTCGCTGTGGACGACTTGGCTCCGACCGTCGCCGGCCCTCCCGAACCCTGCGCGACCGATGCGCGGAGGATGCCACGCCACCCGTGGCCGCGCAAACCGCGCCGGTCCCCGGGACCCCCGGGTGACGCTCCCGACCGGGCGCCGGAGGCTACACGGCGGTCGCCTCGCCGCGCTCCGTCCACCAGCGCTCGAACGCGTCGAACGAGGGTGCGATGGGCTCCGGCAGCGGATCGGCCGCATCCTCCAGCACGTCGAGCGTCTTGAGGCCGTTACCGGTGATGACCAGCACCGTCTCGTGGTCGCGCCTGACCGTGCCCGCCTCGATGGCCTTGCGGAGCGCGCCCACGGTCACGCCGCCCGCGGTCTCGGTGAGGATGCCCTCGGTCTCCGCGAGCAGGCGGATGGAGTCGATCGTGAGCGCGTCCTCCACGCCATGGATGCTGCCCTCGGTGGCCGTGGCCAGGCGCACCGCGTAGCCGCCGTCCGCCGGCGAGCCGATGGCCAGCGAGCGGACGATGCCGGTGGGTCGCTCGACCGGCCGGATGATGTCGGACCCCTCCCCGAAGGCGCTCGCGATGGGGGCACAGCCGGCGCCCTGGCCACCGATGTAGCGCACCTGGCTCGGCTCCACCAGGCCCACCTCCTCCAGCTCGTGGATGCCCTTGGCCAGCTTGGTGTAGAGCGAGCCCGATGCCAGCGGGGCCACGATCGCCTGGGGCGTGCGCCAGCCCAGCTGCTGGACGATCTCATGGGCGATGGTCTTGGAGCCCTCGGCGTAGTACGGGCGCAGGTTGACGTTCACGACCGCCCAGCCCTCGAGCTCGTCGGTGAGCTCCAGGCACAGCCGGTTCACCGCGTCGTAGGGGCCGTCCACGCGCACGATGGTGCCGCCCAGCGCGCGGGCCTGGGCGACCTTGGCGGGCTCCAGGTCGGCGGGGATGAACACGACCGAGCGAAGGCCGAGGGCGGAGGCCGATCCTGCGACGGACGCCGACAGGTTCCCGGTGCTGGCGCACGCGAGCGTGGTGAAGCCGAACTCCACGGCACGCGCGGAGGCGACGCCGACCACCCGGTCCTTGAACGAGAGGGTGGGGTTGCGCGAGTCGTCCTTGATCCACAGGCGGTCCAGCCCGAGACGGGCGGCCAGGCGCGGCGCCGGCGTCAGGGGCGACAGGCCGACACGCAGTCCGCGGGTGGGCAGGGATTCCACGGGGAGGAGCTCCGCGAAGCGCCAGATGGTGGCTGGACGGGCGTCCAGGAGTTCGCGGGAGAGGCGGCCACGCAGGCCGGCGAGGTCGTAGGTGGCCTCGAGGGGACCGAAACATCGGGTGCACACGAAGATGGGCCCCGACGGATACGGGGTGCCGCAGGCCCGACAACGGAGACCGCTGAAGCCGGGCGTGAACGGGCTCTCCGACGGCGGGCTGGTGCCGGCCGAGACGTAGGGCTCCGGGCGATGGGTCAGCGATGGCATGGCATTCGACTCCTCGGGTGAGCGAAGGGCCGCGACACGGACTCCGTGATCGCGGCCCACGACGATGGTGGTGACGGCGCCGTGTGGCGCGCCGGTCGCGACCCTGCTCAGGCCCCTGCCGCGATCGGCGGGGCCCAGGGCATGGCCATGTGCGTGTCGTGCGCCGTCATCCACCGGACTATACGGGGTCCGCGCGGACGGTCGCAACGCCGCCGGGCCCGCCGCGGGGCCCGCCGCGTGGCCCGCCGCGGGGCCGGGAGCCGGGCCGGGAGCCACGCTCGCCCGACCGGACGCGCCCGACCGGACGCCCGCCGGCTCGCGCGCGCGCCCGTCCGAACGGAACTGCATAACCGTGCGGTCAAACTGTATGCTGCGACGCATGGATGACGGCGTCGCACCGGGACGGCGGCCACCGGGGACGACCCGCGCCGCGAAGCGCGCGCGCCAGCGCGCGATCCGGGAGGTGGTCGCGCGCCACCCGGTGAACAGCCAGCACGAGTTCGTGGACCTGCTCCTGGAGCAGGGCATCCGGGTCACCCAGGCCACCGTGAGCCGGGACATCGCGGAGCTCGGCCTGGTGAAGGTGGTCCGCGGCGATCGGCACGTCTACGCCTCTCCGGAGGACGTGGCGCCGGGGCCCCCCGCGAACGACGCCGCGCTGCGCCGGCTCCTGGGCGATCACCCGGTGACCTTCCGGCAATCGGGCCTCACCCTGCTGCTCATCTCGACTCCCGGGATGGCGTCCGCGTTCGCCCAGGCCATCGACGACTCAGGGATCCGGGACCAGGAAGGGACGCTGGCCGGCGACAACACCGTGCTCATCCTGTTCGCGGATGAGGCACGCCTGATCCGTTGGTGGGACCGGGTCGAGGATCTGCGGTCCGGCATCGCTCGGGCCGCGACCCCCTCTGAAGGAGGAGCATGAATCAGCCCGCGCGTCCCGCCGCATCCGGCACCCTGAAGATCCTGGTGGTGGACGACGAGCCCGCCATGGTCGGCGCGCTGGGGGCTCTGCTCGGCCAGGCCGGGCACCGCATCGTGGCCGCCTATGACGGCGAGGAGGCGCTGCGCCGGTTCCGCGAGGATGCGCCGGACCTGGTCCTGCTGGACCTGGCGATGCCCGGCCTGGATGGCGCCACGGTGTGCCAGCGGATGCGGGAGCTGTCCGACACGCCCATCGTCATCGTGTCCGGCGAGCGCGACCGACAGGCGACCGTGGAGCTGCTGGACCTGGGTGCCGACGACTACATCCGGAAGCCCTTCCGCGCGGACGAGCTGCTGGCGCGCGTGCGCGCCGTGGCCAGGCGTTCCGCGTCGGGGCGCGTCCGCGGCGTGACCGACGAGGGTGCGGCCATCACCGGGGTGGGACCGGGCGGCTGGGAGCTGGACAAGCGGCGTCACGAGATCCGCTGGCAGGGGACCGTCGTTCCCGCCACGGTCACCGAGTTCCGGCTGCTGCGCGAGCTGGTGGAGCGGCTCGGCGAGGTGGTGCCGCACGAGGACCTGCTGAGGGCCGGCTGGCCCGACGTGCCCGATCCCGACCCGCTGTGGCTGAAGCCGCACCTGGCCCGGCTGCGCGAGAAGCTGGTGGGTGCGGGGGCGCCCATCCCTGTCGCCGTCCGCGGCGTCGGCTACCTGCTCGAGCCCGTGCCGGCGGGCGGCTGATCGGGGGTCTCGACGGGCGGATGTCCGCGCGTGAGACGGCTCGGAGACGCCGATCGCGCAGGCTGGTGGCCATCGACCGGCTGCCGCCCGGCAGCCTCGACCGTCGAGGAGGACACCGATGCGACCACCGATGGGACGCAGCCGTCGCGGCGCGCTCGCCCTGGCCGCGACCGTCGCGCTGACCGTAGGGGCCGTCGCCCCGGCGACCGCCGGCGAGACGATCGAGACCTGGATGCCCGCGACCACGACCGGGATCGACTGCCAGACCAACCCGGAGAACCCCCGGAGCTGGATCGCGAAGGTGTACGGGCGGTTCCGCGACGTGCCGGGCATCACGCACGCGACCCTGTTCTACCTGCTCAAGGATGACGACCGATCGACGGGCCGCTACCCGCCGTTCCACGACGACCAGGTGCAGTCCTACTTCCACCACGTCGCCCCGGTGGGTTTCCACGACCTCCAGATCCGCGGCCTGGCAGGCACCTTGTCCAACCTGGCACCCGAGGGCTGCCCCTGGGAGCGCCTCGAGCCGTGGGCGGCCGAGGTGGAAGCCGTCCGGGTCCGCGTCCGGACCGACCAACCGGTCGCGTCCTGCGGCGGTCGTGTCGCCCAGGTCGTGGGCGGCCCCGGGCCGGACCTGCTGCGGACCTCCGATCACCCCAGCCTTGCATCGCCCATCGTGATGCACGGCCTGGGCGGTGCCGACACCATCATCGGTGACACGGACGTCCGGACCATCCAGTGCGGCGGCGCCGGCAAGGACACGCTGCGTGGAGGACCCAAGGGCGACCGCCTGTTCGGCCAGCGCGGACAGGACACCGTCGCCGGGCGTGGCGGCGGCTCCGACCGCTGCGATGGAGGACCAGGCCGGGATGTGCGTGGGCGCGGGTGCGAGTTCGTGACGTCGATCCCCTGAGCCCCACTTCGGCGGATGATGGCAAGCGGTGTGGCCTAGCGCCGCGCGACACGCCCGACCCGGCCGGCGAGCGGAACGACGTTCGAGCCCAGGTTCCGCTCCAGGGCCAGGAGCTCCTCGGTCGGGGCGACGTCGAGCTCGGCCGCGCGCGCCCTGGCGTCCGCAAGGGTCCGGCGCGCCTCGCCGGCCCTCCCCGATGCGGACTGCACACGTGCCAACCTGATGGCCAAGAGCTCATCGTCGGGGTCCATGGAGCGGGCGACCGCCAGGAACCCCGCGGCCTCCTCGGGGGCATCCCGTTCAGCCAGGCGCGCAGCGGCGTCGGCGACCTCCGCGGCGAGGGCCCGCAGCCGATCGCGAGTCGATCGGACCAGGTCGGTCTCGTCGCCCGGCAGGAACTCGCCGGTGTACCGGCCGAGCGCATCAGCAGCGGCCGCGATGCCAGCCGCAGGGTCGACACGCAGGAGACGGCGAGCCTCCTTGACCTGTCGCTCGAAGTCTGCCGCATCCACGGTCGTCCCCGCCGTGAGGCGTACCTGGTCCCTCTCGCGGACGAGCAGCTCCGCACGCCGCGGCAACCGATGGAGCGCGTTCCTCAGGTCCTGCCGTCCGCGTTCGGGAGGCTCGTCGGGCCACAGCGATTCGATGAGCTGCTCCGCGTCGATGGCCCCACCGGCCGCGATCACCGCGTGGAGCACGCTGGCCGGCCGGCCGCGGGGAATCGCCACAGGCCGTCCGCCGATCTCCACCCGCAGGCCGCCGAAGGCGTCGATGCGCACCTGCGACCGCGCCGCCAGCCAGCGGCTCGCCGGCCCGCTGCCGGCCGCGGCTGCCTCGGCGAGCAGATCTCGCGCGAGCTCGGCCTCCCGCACCAGGATGACCTCGGGCGAGGCGAGGCGAGCTGCCTCGTCGAAGGCGCGTGCGGCCTCCGTGCCAACCCCCGGACGTCCGAGGCGACGCAGCGCAAGCGCCCGGTAGAGGTGTCGCAGCCACTCGTCGCGCGGCTGCGGATGGCGTCGTTGCAGCGCATCCAGACGAGAGATCGCCTCGGCGGCGTCACCATGCCGGGCCTCGAACAGGGCGCGCGCCTGAAGGGCCTGGATCCGGCGGTCGCCATCGAGGCCGTCGATCCGGTCGAGCTGGTCCAGGTACCGGCGCGCAGCGTCGGGACGGTCCACGCGGACGCACATCTCGACGGCCTGGGCCAGGTAGAGCGCCCCGAACGGATGATCGAGCCATTCTCCGGCGCGTCCTTCCACGGCCGCCAGGCGCGTGAGCGTGGCCGTCGCATCGCCGAGCTGCGACGACGCCCGGGCGCGGATCCATGACGCCGCAGCCGTGACGTAGTCATCGCCCAGTCGCTGCGCCAAGCGCTCGGCACGGTCCAACTCGGCATCCGCGTCGGCGTACCGGCCCAGCTCGACGAGGGCCGAGGAGCGATACATCCGCAGGCGGGCCTCCGCCCGCGGTCCGGGGACCCACGCCAGGGCCTCATCACAGGTCTCGAGGCAGCGCACCGTCTCGCCCAGGTTGCCGTACACGAGCGCGACCAGCGCGGTCAGGATCCGCGTCTCCCAGCGTCGCCGGCCGAGTCGCGCCGCGCCCGCGCGGGCGTCGAGCATCAGCGGCTCGGCCTTGTGAAGCGACGCCCGGTCACCACGACCGGCCAGAGCGCGGGCGCGCGCTTCGAGCGCGCGGACGGAGGTGGCCGGCCCCACGACAGCCGGATCCGCGGCCAGGATCTCGGTCGCGATCCTCTCGGCCGTGTCGATCCCCTGCTGCATGGCGGAGCGGTCGAGCGCCTGCTCTGCGCGCACACCGTGGAGCGTGGTGGCATCCCCGGCCGCGAGCGCGGCCGCCTCCAGGCGTTCGAGGATCTCCGCCCGATCGGCGAACCGGAACAGCGGGAGAAGGGCCCGGGCGTGCTCCAGCTCCAGGACCGGGTATCCCGCTCGCGTGGCCGCCGGGATCGCGCGCACGAGGCTCACCAGCTGCGCTTCATCGAGGGCGTCGATGGCCGGTCCACCCAGGTTCGACAAGGACGCTGCCGCAGCGTCAGGCAGTCCCGCTCGGAGCAGGACGTCCACGGCATGGTGCGGGGCGCCGCGCTCGAGGTACCGGGTCGCGGCCGGCTCCGCGACCGCGGCCGTGAGCGGGGCGCGCTCGGCCAGGATCGAGCGCGCGGGCTCCGGGACGCGCCACCAACCGCCTGGCAGCTCGGTCATGGGAAGGCCCGCGTCCCGCAGGGCCGTGGGGCCAGTCGGTGCGGCCGCCGTCACGATCACGTCATCGACCGCCGGCAGATGGGCCAGCTCGGCACACCCGCTCCGGTCGGCTGGTGACAGGCGTTCCAGCATCCGCTCCACCAGCACCCGCGCTCCCGTCCGTGGATCGGCCAGGTCCGGCCAGAGGGCCGGCGGCCCCAGCTGGTCGGCACCACCAGGACCCGGGCGAGCGGCGAGCATCACGATGGCTGCAGCCCATCCCTGGGTCGCGCGGTGGACGGCGAGAGCGGCATCCCGGTCCGTGCCGGGCCCTAGGATGTGCTCGAGAAGCGTCACGGTCTCGTGGGCGCGAAAGGACAGGTCCGCGGTCCCGAGGACGGCATGCCGGGATGACGACCGCAAACCCTCGAGCGGCCCGGGCAGCCATCGGCCGGCGAGCGCCAGGACATGCGGCGGTCCCAGCAGCCGGCCGAGCGTGACCAGGAGCTCCACGGTGCCGGGGTCGGCCCGTTCGACGTCATCGAACGCGAGCAGCTGGCGTCGGGACTCGCCCGCCAGGTCGTCCAGGATGACATCCGCGATCCGACCCGGGTCCGCCTCTGCGAGCGTGCCCAGGAGATCGGCAAGCAGACCACGGCCCGACGCACGGAACGAGCGGGCGAGGCCGGCGGGCAGGTCCGGCAGGCCGCGTCCCTCTCCGAGCGTCACCACGATGCCATGACCGTTGGTCGCGGCGACGTCCAGCAGCAACGACGTCTTGCCGTAACCGCCGCCCGCCACGACGAGCGATACCCGAGCGCTCAACACGCGGTCGACCAGTTCCGTCCGAGCGATGTGGCGGGCGATGGGACGCGCGGACCCCGCTTCGCCCACCATCGATGGGCGAGGGGGTGACGAGGTCGCGGGACGCGGGCGCAGCCCGGCCCGTGGGGATCGGCACACCGCAGGGTCTCCTCCGGTCCGGGCTCGGTCGCCCGGGCGCTCGTCGGCGCGCATCGAATCCTCGCGCATCCGGTCAACCGCCGCGCCACCCCGTGACGACACACCAGGTCGAACGCGGCCAAGCCCGCAAACCGAACTGCCACTGGTGGGTCGCTGAACCTCCACTCCCGTGGCGCTGACCTGCCCCTGCCGCGGGACCTAGCCTCCGGTCCACGTCTGAGCCGGTGATGGAGCGGCTCCGCGCAAGGGGAGGTAGGCCGATGCCTGCTGCGATCGACGCCGGGAACACAGTCTGGCTGCTCATGTCCACGGCGCTGGTGATGTTCATGCTGCCGGGGCTCGCGTTGTTCTACGGCGGCCTCGTCCGCCGCAAGAACGTGCTGTCCACAATCATCCACAGCTTCTTCGGGTTGGCCCTGGCGACCGTGGTCTGGGTCATCGTCGGCTTCAGCCTGGCCTTCGCGCCGTCGGTCAACGGCGCGGGAATCATCGGCGGGCTCGACTTCGCGCTGTTCAACGGCGTGGGGATGGAACCCAGCACGGTCTACGCGACGAGCGTGCCGTTCGTGTTGTTCGCTGCGTTCCAGATGATGTTCGCGGCCATCACGCCGGCGCTCATCACGGGCGCGTTCGCCGAGCGCAAGCGGTTCGGAGCGTTCGTGCTGTTCACGATCGCCTGGTCGCTGCTCATCTACTCGCCGCTCGCCACTGGGTCTGGTCGCCGGACGGCTGGCTGCTCAAGCTGGGCGCCCTCGACTATCCCGGCGGCACCGTGGTCCACATCGCCTCGGGCGTGTCCGCCCTGGTGGCGGCCCTGGTCATCGGTCACCGCCACAAGAACGGGGACAAGATGATCCCCATGACGTGCCCATGACCGTCCTGGGCGCGGGCATCCTGTGGTTCGGTTGGTTCGGGTTCAACGTCGGCTCCGCGGTGGCAGCCGACGGCCGCGCAGCGATGGCGCTCATGGTCACGACCGTGGCCGCCGCGGCCGGCATGCTCAGCTGGGTCGGCGCGCAGTGGGCGCGCACCCGCAAGGGCAGCGTGGTGGGGGCCGCCGCCGGCGCCATCGCCGGCCTGGTCGCGATCACGCCAGCCTCCGGCTTTGTGGGCGTGGGCGGCGCGTTGATGATCGGCCTGGTCGTGGGCGCGCTGTCGTACGGCGCCTCGGTCCTGCTCCATGAGCGGGTCCCGGTGGACGATGCCCTGGACGTGTTCGTGTCCACGGCGTGGGCGGCATGTGGGGCGCCGTCGCCACCGGCATCTTTGCGGTCGCGGCGATCGGCGGCTTCGGCGGCGTGATCGAGGGCAACGTCACGCGGCTGGTCCACCAGGTCGTCGCGGTCGTGGCCACCGTCGCCTTCGCGGGAATCGGGACCTTCCTGATCATCAAGGTCATCGACCTGGTCCTCGGGCTCCGGGTGCCGGAGGACGCCGAGGAGCTGGGCCTGGACCTGGCGGTCCACGGCGAGGTCGCCTACCAGTCCTGATCCATGACCACGGGTGGCCCGCCCCGCGGCGCCACCCATCCCTCACGCTCCTCCGTCCCGACCCGGTGCCCTCCCCCGAGGCGCCGGGTCGGCGATTCCCGCCCGGTGATTCAGCGCTCGCGGACCAGCCCCAGCTCCAGCACGAACTGGCTGCCCGCCGGCACCCGGGGTTCCACCCGCAGGTCCCCGCCCATGGACCGCGCCAGGTGCCGCGCCGCGAACAGTCCGATCCCGGCGCCGCGCGGCGAGTCGTCCAGCCGCACGAACGGCTCGAAGATGCGCTCCCGCCACTGCTCCGGGATGCCCGGGCCATCGTCCGTGACGGCCAGGAAGGCGCGCTCGCCCAGGCTCCAGCCGTAGACGTCGATGGTGCCGCCCTGGGGCGCGTACTTGGACGCGTTCTCCAGGAGATAGCCCAGCAGCCGCCGCAGCAGCTCGTCGGACGCAAGGGCGCGCAGGGGCCGCTCGGTGAAGGTGGTCTTGACCACGTGGCGGCGCATCATCGGGGCGAGGTCGCGGACCTCCGCCTCCACCACCTCGGCGATGTCGATCGCGCTCAGCGCCGTCACGGCCGACGGGAACACGCGCAGGCTCTCCAGGATGGAGTCCACGGTGCGATCCAGGCGGTCCACCTGGTTGAGCGCCTCCTGCTCCCACTGGGCGGCATCCGGCTGCTCGGTCGCTTGGATCCGCCCACCAAGCAGCTCGACGTAGGCGCGCACCACGGCCAACGGGGTGCGCAGGGCATGGGTCACGACCGCGACCAGGTTGGCGCGGGCCTCGTCGATGGCCCGCAGCGACTCCAGCTGGGTCGCCGCCTCGTCCTGGAGTCGATGCTTCTCGACGAGTCCCGCGAGGAGGCCGGCCAGGGTCTCCAGGAACCCCACGGCCGCATCGCTGAAGTCGCGCCGCTCCACCGTCTGGACGTTGAGCACGCCCACCACCTGGTCGTTCCACAGCAGCGGCACCGAGCACATCGAGGTGAAGCGCGCCTGGTCCACCCCCCGGATCCACGCGAAGCGCGCGTCCTCCTTGACGTCCGGCGTGGTGACCGGCCTGCGGTCCTGCGCCACGAGACCGGTGATCCCCTGCCCCAGGCGCAGGCGCGCCACCCCCACCGCGTGCTGATCGAGCCCGTTCGTCGCGGCGAGCGTGACACCGGTCCCGTCGCGGTCCATGAGGTACAGCGACACGACCTCGGCGCGCGAGGCCGCCCGAGCGCGATCGATGATCGTGCCCATCAGCTCATCCCAGGTGCGGGCGGACGCGGCAAGCCGGGCGACCTCCGCCAGGAAGGTCAGCTCATCGAGATGCTGGGATGCGTCGGGTGCAGTCATGCCGATCCGCCGGTCGGTGCCGTCTCGCGCCGCTCACGCGCGCCTGCTCAGACGTCCGCGAGATTCGGTGCGAGCCAGCGCTCCGCCTCGACCATGCCCCAGCCCTTGCGCACCGCGTAGTCCTCCAGCTGGTCCCGGCCGATCCTGCCGAGGCCGAAGTACTGCGACTGGGGGTTCCAGAAGTAGAGGCCGCTGACCGCCGCGGCGGGCATCATGGCCATCGACTCGGTGAGCACGATGCCGGCCCGCTCCTGGGCATCGAGGAGCGCGAACAGCGTGCGCTTCTCGGTGTGGTCGGGGCACGCGGGGTAGCCCGGCGCCGGGCGGATGCCCTGGTACGCCTCGGCGATGAGCGCGCTGTTGTCCAGCGTCTCATCGGGCGCATACCCCCACAGCTCATGGCGCACCAGCTCGTGGAGCCGCTCCGCGAACGCCTCCGCCAGCCGGTCGGCGAGGGCGGTGGCCATGATCGAGGTGTAGTCGTCGTGGCGCGCCAGCGCCGCCGTCCGCAGCTCGTCCAGACCGTGGCCCGCGGTGACCGCGAACGCGCCGATGTGGTCGGGGATCCCGGTGCCCACGGGTGCCGTGAAGTCGGCCAGGGCGAGGTTCGGCTTGCCGCCCGTCTTGGCCATCTGCTGGCGCAGCGTGTGGATGCGGTCCAGCTCGCGGGTCCGGGTCTCGTCGGTGTAGAGCACGATGTCGTCGCCGTCCGCAGCCGCCGGCCAGAACCCGACCGCGGCATGGGCCTGGAGCTGGCGCCCTTCCACGATCCGCTCAAGCAGGGCCAGGGCGTCCCGATGGAGCGCCGAGGCGGCGGCCCCGACCGTGGCGTCGGACAGGATCTCCGGGTATCGCCCGGGCAGCTCCCAGGTGTGGAAGAAGGGCGACCAGTCGATGCGCTCCACGAGCTCCCCGAGCGGGAAGTCGCGCAGCGCCCGCACCCCGGTGTACGAGGGCGCGGGCGGCACGACGCCGGTCCAGTCAATCATGAGGCGGTTCGCGCGGGCCTCCGCGAGGGTCAGCCGACGCTGGGTGGTGGCCCGGTCCTCGTGGGAGCGGCGGACCGCCGCGTACTCCTGGCGGGTGCCTTCGATGAACGCGTCCCGGGTGTCCGGGTTGAGCAGCGTGCCCGCCACGCCCACCGCGCGGGACGCGTCGACCACGTGGACCGTGGGTCCGGAGTACATCGGCTCGATGCGCACCGCGGTGTGGGCCCGCGACGTGGTGGCGCCGCCGATGAGCAGCGGCACCTGGAAGCCCGCGCGATCCATCTCCGCCGCGACCGTGCGCATCTCCTCGAGCGACGGCGTGATGAGCCCCGACAGGCCGATGAGGTCCGCGTTCTCCGCCTGAGCGGTCTCGAGGATGCGCGTCCAGGGCACCATCACGCCCAGGTCCACGACGCGGTAGTCGTTGCAGCCCAGCACCACGCCCACGATGTTCTTGCCGATGTCGTGGACGTCCCCCTTGACCGTGGCCATGACCACCGTGCCCGCCGCGCCGCGCACGTCGCCGACATCCTCGCCGCGCGCCGCGCGCTCCTCCTCGATGTACGGGATGAGGTGCGCCACCGCCTGCTTCATCACGCGCGCCGACTTGACCACCTGGGGAAGGAACATCCGGCCGCTGCCGAACAGGTCGCCGACCACGTCCATCCCGGCCATCAGGGGCCCCTCGATGACCTCGATCGGCCGGCGAGCCGCCAGGCGGGCCTCCTCGGTGTCACCCACGATGAAGTCGGTGATGCCCTCCACCAGGGCGTGCTTGAGCCGCTCGTTGACGGGGGCCTCCCGCCATGCCAGGTCCGGCCCTCCCGCCTGGCGCCTGCTGCGCGCGGCATCGGCGATCTCCAGCAGCCGCTCCGTCGCGTCCGGGCGGCGCGCGAACACGAGGTCCTCGACGCGCTCCCGCAGGTCCGGCTCGATGTCGTCATAGACCGGCAGCGCGCCCGCGTTGACGATGGCCATGTCCATGCCCGCCCGGATGCCGTGGAACAGGAACACCGCATGGATCGCCTCGCGCACCGGGTCGTTGCCCCGGAAGCTGAAGCTGACGTTGGAGACACCGCCGGACACGAGCGTCCCCGGCAGCTCCGCCTTGATGCGACGGGTGGCCTCGAAGTACTGGACCGCGTACTGGGCGTGCTCCTCGATGCCCGTGCCGATGGCGAAGATGTTGGGGTCGAAGATGATGTCCTCGCGATCGAAGCCGACCCGTTCGGTGAGCAGCCGGAGCGCGCGATGGGCGATGCCGACGCGCTGCTCGACCGATTCGGCCTGTCCCTGCTCGTCGAACGCCATCACGATGACCGCCGCGCCGTACCAGCGGGCGAGCGTCGCCTGGCGCAGGAACTCCGCCTCCCCCTCCTTGAGACTGACCGAGTTGACGACCGCCTTGCCCTGGAGATGGCGCAGGCCGGTCTCCAGCACGGACCACTTCGAGGAGTCCAGGACGATGGGCACCTTGGCGATGTCCGGCTCGCCCGCGATGAGATCCAGGAAGCGGGCCATCGCCGCCTCCGAGTCGAGCAGCGCCTCGTCCATGTTGATGTCGATCATCTGGGCGCCGTTCTCGACCTGCTGGCGCGCGATCGAGACCGCCTCGCCGAAGTCGCCGTTGAGCACGAGCTTCGCGAACTTCCGCGACCCGGTGACGTTCGTCCGCTCGCCCACGTTCACGAACAGCGAGTCTGCGTCGATGTCCAGCGGCTCCAGGCCCGCGAGGCGGGTCTTGCGGGGCACCTCCGGGACGGACCTGGGGCGTCCCTCGCGCACGGCCGCGGCGAGCGCCCGGATATGGTCGGGCGTGGTGCCGCAGCAGCCGCCCACGAGGTTCACGTTCCCGTCGGCGACCATGGCGGCGAGCGTGGAGGCGGTGTCGTGAGGCTCCTCGTCGTAGCCGCCGAACGCGTTGGGCAGTCCCGCGTTGGGATACGCAGAGACGAACGTGTCGGCGATCGCGGACAGCTCCTGGATGTACGGTCGGAGCTGCTTCCCGCCCAGGGCGCAGTTGAACCCGACCAGCAGCGGCCGCGCATGGCGCACGGAGTTCCAGAACGCACCCACGGTCTGTCCGCTGAGCGTCCGCCCGGAGGCGTCCGTGATGGTGCCGGAGATGATCACGGGCAGTCGATCGCCCATCTCAGCGAACAGCTCCTCGGTGGCGAAGATGGCGGCTCGGGCGTTCAGCGTGTCGAACACCGTCTCGATGAGCAGGATGTCCGCGCCGCCCGCGACCAGCCCCCGGGCGGCGTCCAGGTACGAGGCGCGGAGCTGCTCCCAGGTCACGTTGCGGGCACCCGGGTCGTTGACGTCCGGGGAGATGCTCGCGGTGCGGGTCGTGGGACCCAGGGCGCCCGCCACGAAGCGCGGCCGACCCGGGTCCGTGGCCTCCGCCGCGTCAGCCGCCGCCCGCGCGAGGCGCGCAGCGGCCTCGTTCAGCTCGCGGGCGATCCCCTCCAGGCGGTAGTCCGCCAGGGAGATGGCGTTCGCGTTGAACGTGTTGGTGCTGATGATGTCCGCACCCGCGTCGAGGTACGCGGCGTGAATCGCCCGGATGACGTCCGGCTGCGTGAGCGCGAGGACATCGTTGGCGCCGCGCAGGTCGCTCGGGTGGTCGCGGAAGCGGTCGCCGCGGAACTGGGCCTCATCGAGTCCGTGCGACTGGATCATCGTGCCCATCGCGCCGTCAAGCACGAGGATGCGGGAGCGCAGCAGGTCGGGCAGCCCGGCGGTCCGTGCGCGGCGGCGCTCGACGGGGGTCAAGAGGGGGTCGGACACCCACCGAGTGTACCCGCGTGCGCGCAGGGACCCACCGGATGACCCACAGCGGGGCAGGTGGCCGGCGTCCTCAGCGGAGCGTGTCGGGTCCCCCGTCCCCGGCACGCAGGATCGCGTCGAGCTCGCGGCGGGTGGGCGCACCTGTCAGGTCGCCCACGGTGGACACGACCGCGGCACCCGCCGCGTTGCCCGCCCGGAGCGCACCCATCGGATCGGCGCCCTCCAGCACCGACGCGATCCAGGCGGCGCAGAACGCGTCCCCGGCACCGACCGGATCGACCACGCGGACGGGCAGTCCGGGTGCCGCCTCGCCCGCCACCGATCCGTCCGGCGCGAGGCGCCGCTCGAGGGCCCCGGCGGCGCCCAGCTTCACGACCACGCGCGCGGGGCCCAGCGCCAGGAGCGCATCGGCGGCGGCGACCGGATCGGCGCGGCCTCCCTGCTCCAGCGTCGGCGCCAGGCCCGCCACGACGGCGACCTCGTCCAGGCCGCCGAACACCACGTCGCAGCGGGCGGCGAACGCCGCGAGCACGCGAGCGGCATCCGCCTCGGACCACAGCCGGCGGCGGATGTTGAGGTCCAGGCTGACGCGGGCTCCCGAGGCGCGACCGAGCTCCAGCGCCGCATCCACGGCCGCATCCGCGCCGGCCGAGATGGCCGGGGTGATGCCCGTGAGGTGGAGCCAGTCTGCACCCGTGAACGCGCCATCGGCCGCCGCGACCCGCACATCGTCCGCGGTGATGCGCGAGGCGGCGGACCCGGCGCGATGGTAGATCACCTCCATGGGCCCCAGGTCGCGCAGCTCCCGGATCATCAGGCCTGTCGGGGCGGCCGGGTCCGTCAGCAGCCAGCGCACGTCGACGCCCTCGCCGCGCAGCCTGCGCCGGATGACCGTGCCGAACGCGTCCGCGCCCACGCGACCCAGGTAGCGCACCTCGTGCCCAAGGCGGACCAGCGCCACCGCGACGTTCGCCTCCGCGCCCGCGACGGTGCGCAGGAACGTGCCGGACTCGGCGAGCGGCCCTCGGTCCGCCGCGACGAGCGAGACCAGGCACTCCCCGAGCGTGACGATGCGCGCCATCAGCCAGTCACCGTCGCCGCGTCGATGGCCTCCCGGACGCGCAGCCCGCGCTGGCGCACCCCGTCGGGCGTGCCGTCCCCGATGAGCCACGATCCCAGGCCCACGGCCACGGCACCCGCCCGGATGAAGTCGGCCGCGTTGTCGGCGGTCACGCCGCCCGTGGGCAGGAGCGGGATCTCCGGCAGCGGCCCTCGCAGCTCCCGGATGAACGCCGGGCCCGCGGCGGAGGCCGGGAACAGCTTCACCCCCGCCGCACCCGCATCCCAGGCGCGCACGACCTCCGTGGGCGTGAGCGCGCCCGGGAACGCCGGGATGCCTCGGGCCGCCGCCCAGGCAACGAGCGCCTCGTCCGTGTGCGGGCTGACCAGGAACGTGGCGCCCGCGTCCGCGGCGCGCTCGGCGGCTGCCACGGAGCGCACCGTCCCGGCTCCCACCAGCAGTCGCCCGGCGAACGTGTCCGCGAGCTCCCGGATCGATCCCAGGGCGGTGTCGATGGGGTCGTTGAGGGTGATCTCGAGGCAGCCGATCCCGGCGGCCAGCAGCCCGTCGGCCACGCCGACCACGCGCGCCGGGTCCAGGCGCCGCGCGATGGCCACGACCCGACCCCCGACGACCTCCGCCGGCAGCGGCGGGCGCGAGGTGACAGACGGCTCTCGCGTCATGGGCGGATCGACCTCCGGGCGTGGGCTGTGCAGGGGTATCCTCGGGTGAGGCCTGAGGATACCCGGACCGCCGGTCGATCCGAGGCCGGACCGCGTCCCGTGCGCGCCGGCCGGATCGGCTGACCAGGAGACGGGACCGCCGCGGAAGGAGGAGCCAGCGCCCATCGCCAGCATGCAGGTCCATGGTCACGACCCCGATCCCCGAGATGAGGATGGCGGGTCACATGGGCGCCGCGACGGTCCGCCGAGCGGATCGGCGGCGTGGATCGGAGGGTTCCTTTCTCATGCGAACGAGACACCTCCGCGGCCTCACGGCCGTGGTCGCCCTGAGCGCGCTCGCGATCGTCGCAGTCGCGCCAGCGTGAGCGTGAGGAACGATTGACCCACCAATCGCCACCCGCCCGCGCCCGCCTCGCCGGTCGCGTCGCGGTCATCACGGGGAGCACCGGCATCGCGGCCGCGGCGGCGCACCGCTTCGCGAGGGAGGGCGCCAGGGTGTTCGCGATCTCGCGCACGGAGGCGAACTGGCGGTCGCTCGTGGAGGCGCTGCATGCGTCTGGAGCCCAGGCGGACGGCGCCACGGCAGATCTCCAGGATGAGGTCGCCGCGGAGCGCGCCGTGGCGGGGGCCAGCGAGCGGTTCGGGCGGCTGGACGCCCTGTTCAACGTCGCGGGTGGCAGCGGCCGGCGCTTCGGAGACGGCCTCGTGGACCAGATGACGATGGACGGCTGGGAGCGCACCCTGGCGCTCAACGCACGGACGCACGTGACCGCCACCCGAGCCGTGCTGCGCCGGATGCTGGCCCAGGAACGGGACGCGGACGGCCAGCGCGGAGCCATCGTGACCATGGCCAGCATCCTCGCGGTCGCGCCCAACGCGGAGCTGTTCCCGACCCACGCCTACGCCGCGTCCAAGGGCGCCATCATCGCCCTCACCACGGCCATGGCCGCGGCGTACGTGACGCGGGGCATCCGCGTGAACGCGGTCGCGCCGGCGCTGACCACGAGCCAGATGAGCACGCGGGCGGCGGCCGATGCCGCGACCCAGGCCTTCGCGGTCCGCCGGCAGCCGCTCGTCGGGGGCTTCCTGGCCGCCGATGACGTGGCCGCGGCCGCGCTGTTCCTGCTGTCTGGGGACTCCCGGGCGATCACCGGCCAGATGCTGGTCGTGGACGGCGGCTGGTCGGTGACGGGAGCCTGATGCGTTGACGGAGATCCGGCTCAGCCCGCCGCTGCTGGCGTCGGCCGACGTCGTCGTGGTCGGGTCGGGGTCTGCGGGTGCCACCGCCGCGATCGCCGCGGCCCGCACCGGCGCTCGGACGCTGCTCATCGAGAAGCTGCCCTTCCTGGGCGGCACCAGCACCGCGGTCCTGGACACGTTCTACGGCTTCCACACGCCCGGCACCCATGCCACCAAGGTGGTCGGCGGCATCCCCGATGACGTGGTCGCCGCCCTTCGGGCGCTCGGGCCGGTGGTGGAGCGGCCCAACACGTACGGCGCGGGCACGGGCATCACCTATCACCCGGAGCACCTCAAGGTGGTCTGGGAGCGGCTGACGGAACAGGCGGGCGTGCGCACGCTGCTCCACGCGTTCCTCCAGCACGCGACCGTCCGGGATGGACGCATCGAGGAGCTGATGGTGGCCACCAAGGCGGGCCTCGCACGGGTGGCCGGCAGGGTCTTCGTGGATGCGTCGGGTGATGCCGACCTGTGCTTCCACGCGGGCTTCGGGTTCGAGACGGCGGGCGAGGTGGATCCCGCCCAGACGCTGACCACCACGTTCCGGATGGTCAACGTCGACTGGGCGGCGCGGCGGGCCATCGGCCGGGACGGACTGCACGCTCTGATGGCGGAGGCGGCCGAGGGCGGCGACTACCGGCTGCCCCGGCGGGAGGGATCCGACCACGCGATGAGCGTGGCGGGCATGAGCGCGACGGTCATGACGCGCCTCGCCTCGACCCGCCTGGATGAGGGCGGGCTGATCAGCGCGACCGACCCGTGGTTCCTCACGGACGCGGAGGTCGCGGGGCGTCGCCAGGCGCTGGAGTACGCCCGGTTCCTGGTCGACCGCGTCCCGGGCTACGCGGACGCGTCGCTCGCGGGGCTGTCCACCCAGGTGGGCGTCCGGGAGACGCGGCGGGTGTTCGGGGATGCGCGGCTTACGCGCGAGGATGTCCTGGGCGCTCGTCGCTTCGCCGACGAGGTCGGCCTGTGCGGGGCGCCCATCGAGGACCATCAGGGCGGCGCCGACACGCGCTGGGCCTACCTGCCCGATGGCGAGGTCGTGGGCATCCCCTATCGGACGCTGCTCGTGCGGGATGCCGCGAACGTGCTCGTCGCCGGCCGCTGCTTCTCGGCCACCCACGACGCCCACGCCTCGGTCCGCTCGATGGCCCAGTGCATGGCCATGGGCCAGGCCGCGGGCACCGCGGCGGCGCTCGCGGTCGCCAGCCGCGCGGATCCCCGGGACGTCCCCGCCCATCGGCTGCGGGCGCGCCTGCGCGCCGATGGCGCCGTGCTCGACCTGGCCGCACCATCGTCGGCCGCACCATCGTCGGCCGCCCCTCCCGCCCCCGTGCGCACGCCCAGCCCAGGAGCATCGTCATGACGTTCATCCGCACCGTGCTCGGGGACATCGCGCCCTCGGAGCTCGGCATCACCTACAGTCACGAGCACCTCGCCATCGCCGCAGGCCGGATGACCGAGCGGTCGCCCGACTTCCGGCTGGACGACCCGGCCAGGGCGGTCGACGAGCTCGCGCCGGCCCAGGCGCTGGGTCTGCGGTCTGTCGTGGACGCGATGCCCTGTGACGCGGGCCGGGACGCCGAGCTGCTCGCTGAGATCAGCCGCCGCAGCGGCATCCACGTCATCGCGTCCACCGGCGCCCACGCCGAGCGCCACTACCCGGAGCGCCACTGGACGCTGCGACTGCCCATCGACGAGATGGCGGGCCTGTTCGCCGCGGACATCGACGTGGGTATCGACGCGCTCGACTACGGCGCCCCGGTGGTGCGGCGGACACCCCACCGGGCGGGCGTCATCAAGGTCGCGGGCTCCGCGGCGACCCTGGGCGAGCGCGACCGACGGGTGTTCGAGGCGGCGGCGCTCGCGTCGCGCGCCACGGGCTGCCCCATCCTGACCCACTGTGAGGGCGGCCGGGGCGGCACGGAGCAGGTGGCCTGGCTGACGCGGCACGGTGCCCGGGCGGAGCACATCGCGCTGTCCCACGTCGACAAGGTGGTCGATCGCGGCTACCAGCGGGAGCTGTGGGAGACGGGCGCCTGCGTGGAGTACGACGGCGCGTTCCGCTGGGCCGACCAGCCCAACGGCACCCTCCAGCTGCTGGAGTGGGCCGCGGAGGACGGTCACCTGGGTCAGGTCGTGCTGGGCCTGGATGCCGCGCGACAGGGCTACTGGACCGCGTATGGTGGGTCGCCGGGCTGGGCGTTCCTGCTCGATGGGTTCACGCGCCGGATGGCGGAGCGCGGTCTCGGGGACCGCGAGCGGTGGGAGATGTTCGTGGCCAATCCGGCGCGGCTGTATGCGTTCTCGGAGGTGCACAGGTGAAGGACGCGGCTTCGCGCGTGGGTCCGTACCAGCCGGCGCCGCTGGCGACGTCGGTCATCGGGTCGCACGCCCGGCCGGGATGGCTGGAGGTCGCGGTCGCCGCGGCGGGCAGGGACGAGCTGGGCCCGGTGGACGTCCGGGAGGTCCTGGACGACGCGGTGGACATGGCGCTGCGCGACCAGGAGGATGCGGGCATCGACATCGTCTCGGACGGGGAGATGCGTCGCGCGGGCTTCTTCACGGCGGAGTTCTATCGCCACCTGACGGGTGTGGCGCCCCTCCCCTCCGACCGGCGGCTGGGCGCGTCCGGCCACGACCAGCAGCACCGCTTCCGGGTGGTGGAGCCGATCGCCGCGCCGGACGGGCTGGGCGTCCTCGAGGAGTTCCGGTACGCGCGCACCCGCACGGGACGACCCATCAAGGTCACCATCCCGGGGCCGTTCACCCTGTCTGGCCGGCTCACGTGGGGGGATGGCCAGGTCTACCCCGACCGTATCGCGGCCGCGGAGGCGTTCCTGCCCATCCTCGCCGCGGAGCTGGTGTCGCTGGCGGACGCGGGGGCGACCTACATCCAGATCGACGAGCCGTCTCCAGCCATCCACCCCGAGGCGTCCGATCGGTTCGCGGCGCTGTTCAACGCGGTGGTGGCGGATGTCCGGGACCGTGTCCGCGTGGCGGTCCACCTGTGCTTCGGCAACTTCCTGGGCCGGCCGCTCGCCAGGCGGCAGTACCGCCCCGTGCTGGAGCAGGCGCTCGCGTTCGATGCCCGGGAGCTGGTCCTGGAGTGGGCGAACCGGGAGATGGCGGAGCTGGACGTGGCTCGGGACGTGGCGGCCGCGGGCCGGGACCTGGGCGCCGGCGTGATCGACGTGAAGTCCTACCACCTGGAGTCGGCGGACGAGGTCGCGGCCCGAATCGACGCGCTGCTCGCAGCCGGCGTGCCCGCGGACCAGCTGCTGCTCGTGCCCGACTGCGGTTTCAGCCAGACGGCACGCTGGGCCACGAGGCCCAAGCTGCGTGCGCTCGTCGCAGGCCGGGATCTGGTGCTCGGCCGCGCGGGCGCGTGACCCTCGCGGAGCCCTCGCGCAGGGGGTCCGCACCCACCGATCTCGACTCGCCTGGATGGCATCCGGAACGCCGAACCGTGGACCACCGAACCGTGGACCACCGATCGGCGGGGCACCGATCGGCGGGGCACCGATCGGCGGCGAGGGCGGGCCTGGTCCACCCGGTGCACCACCGGACGGTCGGGGGACGCTCCGTCGGCCGATCGGTGCACCTCGCGATCCAAGCGTCCGCGCCAGGCCCCGATCGGTGCGCGGGGCGGACCATCCGACGAGCGGACCGGGTGCCGTCCGCCCGGTGGTGCATCCGATGCACATCCGGGCGCACCGGGTCGGAATCCGTGCGCGCCGGGTCGGACACGCGGACGGCTGCCTGCCCGCGGAGGTGGCGAGCGACACTTCCCCAAAGTACGACCGCGGCCTATCATCCACGCCATGGAGCGACTGCTGCGTGCCGCCCTGGCGGCCACCCTGTCCATCCTGCTGGTCGCCGGCGCATCGCTGGCGGTCATGCAGGCAGGCCCTGACGACCTCGCCACCCTCCAGGCGGCGCCCTGGACGCTGAGCGAGCTGGACGGCGAGTCGATCGACGCGAGCGCCGGGATCACGGCCGCCTTCGGCGCGGACGGATCGCTCAGCGGCTCCGCTGGCTGCAACACCTACTCGGGCGACTATCAGACCGATGGCGCCATCCTCACGGTCGGCCCGCTCGCCTCGACGCGCAAGGCCTGCGAGGACCCGGTCATGCGGACCGAGGACACCTTCCTGGACCTGCTCCAGAACGCCGGCACGTGGTCGCTCGACGGCGGCGCGCTGGTCATCACCGCGAGCGATGGAGGCGTCCTGCGGTTCGGTGGCGACACGGGCGAACCGGCGGCCTTCGCAGGCACCGACTGGCAGCTGCGCAGCATCAGCGGGCAGGATGTCCCCGCCGGGATCACCGCGAACGCCGTGTTCGCCGAGGACTTCCGGATCGCCGGCAACGCCGGCTGCAACCAGTACTCCGGCGACTATTCCATCGACCAGGCCGCGATCGCGATCGGCCCGCTCGCCGCCACCCGCAAGCTCTGCGACCAGGCCGCGATGGACGTGGAGAACGCGTTCCTCAACGGCCTGGAGCAGGTGAGCACGCTGGACATCTCCGGTCAGACCCTGACCCTCTCGTCCGCGGACGGCAGCATCCAGCTCGTGCTCGAGGCGGGCGGCGGCCCATCACCGGCGGTCGCGCTGACCGGCACGACCTGGTCCCTCGTGGACCTCGACGGTGAGCCCGCGGTGGTCACCGACGGCGTGACCGTGACGTTCGGTGACGACGGCTCCATCAACGGGTTCGGCGGCTGCAACACGCTGTTCGGGGACTACACCGTCGACGGCGAGGCACTGACCGTGACGGGCCTGGCCGCCACCCGCAAGTTCTGCGACCAGGCCGTGATGGACCGCGAGGCGCTCGTGATGGCCATCCTGACCGACGCGGTCAGCGCGACCATCGAGGACGACGAGCTGACCGTCACCGCGAACGACGGCGCGGAGCTGATCTTCCAGGCGGGCGGCCCGGTGCAGCCGACGCCCGGCCCGGTGGAGACGGCCGGACCGCAGCCGACGGCCCCTCCCGCCACGGCCGTGCCCACAGGCTCCATCGTGGGTCCCACCTGGGTGCTCACGACGCTCATGGACCAGCCGATGCCGAAGGGCATCATCGATGTCACGGTCTCCTTCGCGACTGACGGCACCCTGTCGGGCAACGGCGGCTGCACGGACTACACGGGCAGCTACACGCTGGACGGGGAGAGCATCTCGATCGCGGGCATCACGCCCGTGGGCGAGTGCGGCGATGCCGCGCGCGGGAGCATCCAGGAAGGCCTGCTCCAGATGATGCCGTTCATGGACTCGGCCTCCATCGTGAACGGCGAGCTGCATCTCGGCAGCAGCTTCGGCATCTCCTCGACCTGGACCGCACAGTAGGCCTCGCGGCCGCTCGCGGCGGCCGCCGGCACGTTGCCTGACCCAGGGGGCGTCGCGCGAGCGGCGCCCCCTGGGGATTCATGCGCCCCGGGGCGAATGACTCACGGCTCGGAGATGCGCACCTCGATCGCCTCCGGCCACAGTTTGCCGGTCAGCAGGAACGTGTCGGCCCCCGGCACCTTCGCGATGCCGTTGAGCACCGCTCCCCGGTCGGCCACGGCCGGGTCTGGCTCCAGCAGGCCATCGGCGTCCAGGGCGCCCGTGACCGCACCCGTGGCGGGGTCGATGCGCACGATCCACTCGGTCTCCCAGACGTTCGCCCACACGGCGCCGTCCGCACACTCCAGCTCGTTGAGACGCCCGAGCGGCTGGCCCCCCGCCGTCACCGAGACCTGGCCCAGCACATCGAACGTCGCCGGGTCCCGGAACGTGAGCCTGTCGGACCCGTCGCTCATCACCAGGCGCTCGCCGTCGAAGCAGAGCCCCCAGCCCTCGCCGGAGTAGTCGAAGGTCCCGGTGGGCGCCAGCGTGTCCCGATCGAACCGGAACGCCCTGCCCTCCCTCCAGGTGAGCTGGATCAGCTCATCGCCCACCTGCGCCAGACCCTCTCCGTATGCCGCGTCAGGGGTGTCCGCCGCCCGCAGCACCTCGCCCGTGAGCGGATCGACCTCGCGCACCTGGGACCGCCCGGTGAGGCCGGTGCTCTCCCACAGGCGACCCGCGTCGTCGAACAGCAGACCCTCGGTCCAGGCGGCGGTGTCGTGCGGCATCCGCCGGACCACCTCGTAGGCGAGTCGCGCGATGGGCCCGGCCGGGGGCGCCACCGTGGGGCCGGTCGAGGGCAGCGCGGCAGGTGTCTCGACGGCGTCGCCGGGCTCGGGCGATGGGACGCCCGCGCGAGCGGGCCCGGGATGTGTGACACCCAGCGCGAGGAGCAGGGCGATCGGGAGGGACGGGGGGACGGACCGCATCAGCACAGTCTGACGCAGCCGCGCCGGACGGCGGGTGTGCGAGGATTCCGGCGTCCCGACGGAGCACGAGGAGAGAACGGATGACCGATTCCCGCGGCACGGACCTGATCGCCCGGATCGATTCCGCCGAGGCGCGCCTGGCCTCCCATGCGGGACGGCCGCTGCCGGCCGGCCGGACCGAGCCGTCGCCCGGTGGCGAGGAGACCTGGCAGGCGTCCCAGGTGTGGGGTCACCTCGCGGAGTTCCCGGCGTTCTGGACGGCGGCGGCCAGGCGGGTGCTGGAGGCCCCCGCCGACGCACCGGCGAGCTTCGGCCGGACGGGCACCGACCCGAGCCGTGTGGACGCCATCGCGGCGGCCTCCGGACAGCCGGTCGGGGAGCTGTTCGCGCGCTGTCGGGCGGGGCTGGACGACGCTCGCACGCTCATCGAGGGACTGTCGGGCGCCGACTGGGACCGCGTGGGGATCCACGTCGTGCGCGGCGAGATCCCGGTGTCCGGGATCCTCGACGGGATGGTCACGCGCCATCTCGAGGAGCACGCCGACCAGCTCGACCGGCTCGCCGCGGCGGTCTCGAGCGGGGACCCCTCAGCCCGATGACGCGTCGCCCGCCGGGACGGGTGGCCGCGCGCGACCGGAGGGAAGACGGAGCGCCGGGACGAGCGCGAGGGCCACGAACAGCGCCGAGACGAGCCACAGCGGTCGGATGTCGCCGCCGGTCGCAGCCAGCAGCTGCGTCGCCAGCAGCGACCCCAGGATCCCGGAGATGTACAGCGGGACGAGCGCCAGGTTGAGCACCGGTGACCGCACCTCCGGAGCGAGGCCGGTGGCGAGCGTGGTGAACAGCATCGACGCCGCGGTGGCGAACCCGACGCCCAGGAGCGCGTAGACCAGGGTGAACATCGCCAGCGACGGAGCGAGCGAGGCGAGCACGTTGCACACGCTGGCCAGGCCGATCGCGGCGATGAGCACCCGCCGATAACCGACGCGGTCCGCGACCACGCCGGCCGTGGGACTGCCGATCGCGGCGGCCAGGCCGTACGCGCCCGCCACGACGCCGACCGTGGTGGCGAGCATCAGGGCGCCGTTGAGCTCCTCCACGTAGAGCGCCAGGAACGGCAGCACCATGCGCTGGCCGATGAGCACGCAGAAGTACGTCACGAAGACGCCCCGCGCCAGCGGGGTCGTGGCGACCGCGTGGAGCGAGCGCCGCACGAGCGCCATCACACGGTCGCCGGAGCGCGGCCGATCGGCGCGCTCGTGGTACAGCAGGAGCAGCATCAGCGTCACGCCCATCGTGAGCAGCGAATCCAGCAGGAACAGCGCCTGGACACCGTGCTCGTCGGCGAACAGGCCGCCCACCGCCGGTCCGATCGCGAACCCGAGCGGAGCGGCGGTCCCCACGAGGCTGATGGCGAACCCGGTCCGCGCGCGGGGCACCCGGTCGGTGACCTCCGACAGCATCACCCCGGTGTTGCCCAGGTTCAGGCCCACCAGGGGCACCAGCAGGAACACCTGCCAGATGTCCGTCGTGAACGCCAGCAGGCCGAACATCACGGCCTCCACCACGGCGCTCCGGACGATGATGAGCTTGCGGCTGTAGCGCTCCGCCCAGGCCCCCCAGAAGGACACGAGCGGGAGACCGAACAGCATCGCCGACATGCTCAGGAACCCGACCGCCTCGGGAACCTTCGCCTCGGGGACGCCCAGGTCGCGGACGAGCAGGGGCAGGAACGCGAACAGGTGCCCGAAGGCGACGGTCTCCACGAAGCTCGCGATCACGAAGATCGCGACGAGACGCCGCCAGCCTTCGACACCCGCCTCCGGGTCGCCCGGTCGCATCACGGCGTGGGTCATGCGCGCCGCCTGGCCATCCGGTGCGCGTCCGACCAGCCGCCGGTGGCGTCGATCAGCGACGCCCGTCGCCGGTGGTCGCCTCGGGCTGCGCCATCGCCTCGGTGTCCGCCTCGATCTGGTGGCCCAGCTCATCGGTCCGCCGGTAGGCCGCCCACACCGCGCTGGACAGCACGGTCCGGATCCGACCGGCCTCCAGCTCATGGAGGGCCGCGGCGGTCGTGCCGCCGGGGGACGTGACCATGTTCCGCAGCTGCGCGGGGTGCATCGCACTCGCCTTCGCGAACGCCGCGCTGCCCTCCAGCGTCTCGATCACCAGGTCATGTGCGACGTGGCGCGGGAACCCCAGGTGGACCGCCGCGTCGATGAGCGCCTCCATCACCAGGAACACGTACGCGGGGCCCGTGCCGCTGACCGCGGTCGCCATCGCCACGAACTTCTCGTCATCCACCGCGATCTGGCCGCCCAGCGCGGACAGGAGCGTGGCGGTGGCCTCGCGCTGGGCCGCGCTGACCTCCGGCGTGGCGTACCACACCGTCATGCCCCGGCGCAGCTGGGCGGGCGTGTTGGGCATCGAGCGCACGATCGCCCGATGGCCCAGCGCGTTGGCGAGCGCGGTCGAGGTGGGCCCGGCCAGGATCGAGATGACGAGCTGCTCCGGGCGCAGCACCGGCGCCAGCTCCCGACCCACCGACTTGAGCATCTGGGGCTTGATGCCCAGGACCACGATGTCCGCGGCGGCCGCGGCCTCGGTGTTGGACGCGGTCGTGCGGATGCCCAGCGTGCGCGCGAGGAGGTCCCGGCGATCGGGCCGCGGGTGGCTCGAGACGATCCGGCCCGGCGCGATGGCGCCGCTCTCGAGGAGCCCGGAGAGCATCGATTCAGCCATCACCCCGGTGCCCACCGTGGCGATCGTCAGGTCCTTCAGCGACATGGCCGCGAGTCTAGCGGGCGGGCCCGACGGACGGCGCCACGGATCAATCAGGCGGCGGGCGCGAGCGCCTCGATGACCTCGATGCCCTCGGTCGTGCCGGCCGCGGAGAGCGGGATGACCGCCACATGGTCGGCTCCCGCGGCATGGAGCCCGGCGATGCGCGCCCTGAGGGCATCCGCGTCACCCCATGCGACCATCGCGTCCACCAGGCGGTCGGAGCCGGGCGGGGCCCAGTCGGCGGCGCTGAAGCCCTGTGCCTCCCAGGACACCTGGTAGTTGATGGGTCGCAGGTACGGCGCGAGGTAGGCGCGCGCCGCAGCCCGTGCCGCGTGGGGATCGGTGCCCAGCACGCACGGCAGGGTCGCGGCGAGCATGGGGCGCGGCCGGTCCTCCGTGGCACCGGCGTTCAGGACCCCCCGGATCCAGGCGACCCGCTCGGGCGTGACGAGGTACGGGAACGCGCCGTCGGTCTCCGCGGCGGCGAACCGGAGCATCCGCTCCCGCAGCGCGGCGATGAGGATGGGCGGCTCGGTGGCGGCACCCTCGGCCAGCCTCGGGCCCAGGTACGGCAGCCGGTGGAGATCCGCGACGTACCGGCGGATCGTGGACAGCGGCCGGTCGTAGGCGTGGCCGCGCAGCTTCTCCACGAGGTGCGGATGGGACACGCCCAGGCCCAGGACGAACCGGCCGCCGGTCAGCTCGTGGAGCGTCATCGCGCCCATCCGCGAGGTCATCGCGTCCCGCCCGTAGACGCCCACGACCGAGGTGCCCAGCCACATCCGGTCGGCCGCCTCCGCGATCGCGCCGAGCAGCGTGAATGGCTCGCGGCCCACCGTCTCGGGCACCCAGAGGGCGCCGTACCCGGCGTCCGCCATCCGCCGGACGTGGCCGCGCAGATCGCCGACCGGCAGCGTGTCGAGATGCGCCCAGAGGCCAACCCGTCCGATGCCCGCGCGCAGCTCGCTCATGGGGCGGAGTGTACGCGGCGCGCGCTCCCCAGCACGAAGAACCGCGCGGTCGCGCGGACGTCCACAGACGCGAACCCCGCCCGAGCCAGCGCGGTCGCCAGCGCGTCCGGCGTGCGCGCGACCTGGGGCACGCGCACCATCCGTCCGTCGGGCAGGGCGCGTCGGACGGCGCCATCGACGACGGGCGGGTCATCGACCGCCTCGCCCTCGGGGTCGCCGGAGCGGTCGACGAACGCGAGCAGGCCGCCAGGTCGCAGCCACGCGCCCACGAGGTGCAGGAACCGCACCATCCGATCGTCCGTGAGCCGGCTGAGCCAGAATCCCGCGAAGACCGCATCGACGGCCCGATCGGGGGGCGCCCAGGGGCCGCGGACGTGGAGGTGCGCCCGCAGTCCGTGCGCCACCAGCCGGCGGCGCGCCACGTCCAGCGACGGCTCGTCGGGATCGTAGACCGACAGCTCGCCCTTGCCGGCCAGCAGCGGAGACCACCAGCCCGTGCCCGCCGCGAGCTCCACGATGTCTCCGCGCAGCGGCAGGCGGTCCAGCCAGGTCGTCGCCTCGTCCAGCTCCACCTGCCAGGCCAGGTCCCGGACCGGGCCGCGGGCGAACGCGCCGCTGCGGGTGTAGCGGTCATCCTGGGCGGCACCCTGGGCCGCCGCCCATCCCATGCCATCCTCGTCCCACGGGGGTGCCGCCCGATCCGGGGCGAGCACCGCGGTCTCCGCCGCGGGCGCCGCCGTCCCCGCGGTCTCCGCCGCGAGCGCCGCCTTCCCCGCGGTCCGCGCCGCCGTCCCCGCCGCTGACGGCAACCCGCCGTCGGCCGCCGCGCGCGCCCGATCCGCGAGCCCGGCACGCAGCCGGAACGCGATGAAGCCATTGCCGTCCGCCCGGCCCAGGCAGTCCGGACACACCCCGGCCCAGCCTTCCAGGTCCCCGTGGGAGCGGGTCTCCCAGTGCCTGCCGCACCACAGGCAGTCGAACGCGGGTCGGAACGGCACGTCGCTCAGCCCCGCCGTGGACCCAGCGGCACCCATGCGTCCTGCGGAGCGAACCCCGCCAGGCCCTCGGGATCGAACAGCTCCGCGAGGAGCGCGATGCCCTCGATGACGCGGGGCCCCGGACGCGAGAACAGGCCGTTGGCGTCCAGCGCGAACAGCTCGCCATCCCGGACCGCCCGCAGGTCTTCCACGAAGTCGGGCAGCACCAGCGTCTCCCACGCCCGTGCCGCCGCGCCCGAGGACAGTCCGCAGGGGGCCAGCAGCAGCTGCTCCGGATCCAGGTCCCGGACGCGATCCCAGCTCGTCTCCGGCGAAGGCGCCCCCTCCGTGCCCAGCAGGTCCCAGCCACCGGCGCGACGCACCATCTCGGGGACCCACCGTCCGGACGCGCACAGCGGGTCGAGCCCCTCCAGGACCACCGCGCGACGTGGTGGGATGCCCGCAAGGCGGCGCTCGAGCACCCGGTTCTCGATCCGGCCGAGACGCTCGCGGAGCATCTCCAGCAGGCCCACCGCTTCGTCCTCCGCCTCCGCGAAGGCACCCACGGTGGAGATCGTGTTGAGGATCCCCTCGACGGACGCGGGCTGGAGACTGACCACCTCCACCTCGCCGGGCAGCCTGGCGGCCGCCTCCCTGACCTCGCGCGCGGTCGGGCCCCGCAACGGACCGCTGACCGGACGACACGCAGCGCCCTGCTCCTGGGTGAGGATCAGGTCCGGCTCCGCCGCGGCCAGGGCGTCCAGGTTGAGACGCGCCCGCGACCCGGTCGCGACGGTCACCACCGGGACGTCGGCCACCTCCGGCGGCCAGTCGCAGGCGTGCGAGCGTCCCACCAGCTCGTCGGTCAGACCCAGGGCGCTGACGATCTCGGTGGCGGCCGGCAGGAGCGATACGATGCGCATCAGGGCGACATCGTCCCACCGCGGACCGTCGCGCGCAGGATGGTCGGCAGATCGGGCCGCCGTGGCCGATCGAGCCCGTCGAGGCGAGCGCCCCGCCCACCACCCGCATCCGCCCGCGGCCACATCGGAGTCCGTCGCCCCGTCCATGCACCAGCGCGACATCCGGATCCTGTTCGCGACGCGCACGCTGCGCCTCGTCGCCTTCGGCGGCCTGTCGGTGGTGCTCGTGTCGTACCTCGCCGCGGTGGGCGTTGACGCCTGGTCCATCGGCCTCATCCTGTCGGTCGCGCTGCTCGGCGACGCCCTGATCACGCTCTGGCTGACCACCCATGCCGACCAGCTTGGCCGACGCCGGGTGCTGCTCGTCGGCGCGGGCCTGATGATCCTCACGGGCGTGGCCTTCGCGGTCACCGATGTCCCGTGGATCCTGGGCGCGGTGGCGATCGTGGGCGTGCTCAGCCCGAACGGCAACGAGGTCGGTCCGTTCCTGGCCGTGGAGCAGGCGGCGCTGGCGCAGGTCGTGGGGGACTCCCGCCGCACCCGGGCGTTCGGCTGGTATCAGCTCAGCGGCTCGTTCGCGCAGGCGCTCGGCGCCCTCGCAGGCGGCATGGTCGCCAGCTCGCTCCAGGACGCCGGCGCCGCTGCCGCACCCGCATATCGCGCGCTCATCGTGGGGTATGCCCTGCTGGGCGTGGTCATCGCGATGCTCGTCGCGGCGCTCACCACCGCCGTGGAGCCGCCGGTGCGGCGCGACGTCACGATCAGGCGCCGCCTCGGCCTCCATCGTTCGCAGCGCATCGTGGCGCGCCTCTCGGCGCTGTTCGCGCTGGACGCGTTCGGCGGCGGGTTCGTGATGCAGAGCCTCATCGCGTTCTGGCTGGTGGTGCGGTTCCAGGCGGATGCCGCGCTCATCGGCGGCATCCTGTTCGTGGCGAACATCCTGTCGGGCCTCTCGGGACTGGCGGCGGCGTGGCTGGCGGCGCGCTTCGGCCTCATCCGGACCATGGTGTTCACGCACCTCCCCTCGAACGTGCTGCTGATGGCCGTGCCGTTCATGCCCACCCTGGAGCTGGCCGCGACGCTGCTGTTCATCCGCTTCTCCATCAGCCAGATGGACGTGCCCACGCGCCAGTCCTACACGATGGCCGTCGTGGAGCCCGATGAGCGCTCGGCGGCGGCGGGCGTGACCGGCATCGCGCGCAGCCTGGGCGCGGCCGTGTCGCCGTTCCTGGCCACCCCGCTGCTGGCCGTGCCGGGCCTGTCGGCGATGCCCTTCGTGATCGGCGGCGGCCTCAAGGTCGCCTACGACCTGCTGCTGTACCGCGCCTTCCGGGAGGTCCGGCCGCCCGAGGAGCAGGGCGCCCTGCGCGTCAGGTAGCCTTGACGGCGATGGCCATCTCCCCGCCCGCGGTCGTCGTCGACGGCGTCTGGAAGCGCTTCGGCGCGACCGACGTGGTGCGCGACCTCTCGTTCGACGTCCGTCCCGGAGAGCTGCTGGGATTCCTCGGTCCCAACGGCGCCGGCAAGACCACCACGATGCGGATGATCCTGGACATCTTCCGTCCCGACCGCGGCGCCATCTCGGTGTTCGGTGGCGCGCCGGGCATGGCGCACCAGGGACGGGTGGGCTACCTGCCGGAGGACCGCGGGCTGTACCGCGACGTGCCCATCGTCGACACCCTCACCTACTTCGGGTCATTGCGGGGCCTGTCCACGCGCGACGCTCGCCGGCGCGCCACGGAGCTGCTGACAGAGGTGGGCCTGGGCGGATCGCTCACCAAGCGCGCCGCGGAGCTGTCGCGGGGCATGCACCAGAAGGCGCAGCTCATCGCGACCATCCTCAACGAGCCGGACCTGCTCATCGTGGACGAGCCGTTCCAGGGCCTCGACCCGGTCAACGCGGACATGCTCAAGGGCGTGCTGGTGGCGCAGCGGAAGCGCGGTGCGGCGGTCGTGATGAGCACCCACGACATGGGCGACGCACAGGTGCTGTGCGACCGCATCCTGCTCATCGACCGGGGCCAGCGTCTGCTGTACGGGACCGTCGCCGACGTCCGCGCCGCGTTCTCGGACGGTGCCGTCGCCGTGTCCGGCCGCGACATCCCGGCCGACCCCGCCGCCTACCGCAGCGTGGACCACGTCTCGACGAGCGGCGGCACGCTCCGCTTCCTGCTGCGTGACGGGTTCTCCGCGCGCGACCTGTTCCGGGAGCTGGCCCAGACCGAGGCGACGGTGGAGCGCTTCACCGAGGAGGCCCCCGACCTCGACGAGATCTTCATCCGGGTGGTCGCGGGCGACGAGCGCGCGGAGGCGGTGCGATGAGCTTCGTGCGGCTGGTGGGCCTGGTCGCCCGTCGCGACTACCTGCGCACCGTGAGGCGACGGGGCTTCGTGTTCGGCACGCTCCTGCTGCCGCTGTCGATCGGCTTCTTCATGATCCTGTCGTCGCTCGTGTCGACCGCCCAGATCGGCGGCGCGCCCGACCCGGCGACCGTCACGCTCGTGGTGGTCAACGAGTCCGCGGTGGACCTGGACACCGGGGCCATCCCGCATCTGGAGCTGGTGGACCGCGCCACGGCGGCCGCACAGCTGAAGGCCGGCACCACGGCCGACTACTTCATCGTGCCCGCCTCCTGGCCCGCCGATCCGACGGTCATGCGCATCGCCGACGGCGGGGCGATGTCCGCGATCGAGGGCGCCCAGCGCAGCTCCGTCCAGGGCCAGCTCCTGGAGGCCGTGCTGCGCGCCGCGCTGCTGCGCGACTCCGGCCTGGACCAGGACACCCGGACGCGGGTCATCGTGCCCGTGCGGGTGGTGGCCGTCACGCCCGACGGCGACGAGGTGTCCGACCTCTCGACGATCGCGGGATTCCTCATCCCGTTCGCGTTCACGCTCCTGTTCGTGATGAGCATCTTCATCACCAGCGGCTACCTGCTCCAGTCGGTGACCGAGGAGAAGGAGAACCGGGTCGTGGAGATCGTGCTCTCCAGCATCCCCTCGCCACCCCTGATGGCGGGCAAGCTGCTGGGGCTGGGCGCCGCGGGGCTGACCCAGGTCGCGGTGTGGATCGCGACCGCGGTGGTGCTGCTGCCGCTGCTCGCGGACCGGCTGGGTGGCCTCGACGACCTGCGCCTGAACCCGGCGGTGCTGCTGCTCGCGGTCGTCTACTTCGTGCTGGGCTACCTCGCGTTCGGCGCCATCTTCGCGGCCATCGGCGCGCTGGCGCCCGGCAACCGGGAGGCGCAGCAGTACTCCGGCTTTTTCGGGTTCTTCGCGGTCATCCCGCTCATCGTGAGCGGCATCGTGATGGCCGATCCGACCGCGCCCATCGTGTGGATCCTGGCGCTCATCCCGCTCACGGCTCCCGCCACCATGCTCCAGGTCCTGTTCCTCGCCGATCCCACGCCGGTGCCGATGGTCGTGCTGTCGCTCGTCAGCCTCGTGATCTGGGTGATCCTCGCGACCCTCGCCGCGGCGCGGATCTTCCGGGCGACGCTGCTGCTCTACGGGGTGCGGCCGTCCGCACGCCTGCTCGTGGGCGCCGTGCTCGATCGCCGCTGAGCGGCATCCCGCCGATCGCTGCCGAGCGGCATCCTGCCGCACCCGGGGATGACACGGCCGGCGCCCGGGAGCCCGGGAGCCGGCCGAGAGCGTGACGGGGGTGCGGATCCGCGAGTGACGGGGGCGGCTCTCAGGCGGGCTTCCACTCGTCCACGGTCGCGCGGGCCGAGGCCTTGTCCTTGAACCAGCGAGCGTTGAGTTCCGTGTAGGCGCCCCACTCACCGGGGAGGGAGTCCTCGGGGTAGATCGCGTTCACCGGGCATTCCGGCTCGCAGGCGCCGCAGTCGATGCACTCATCTGGGTCGATGAACAGCATCCGGTCGGTGCCCTGGTCGAAGTGGATGCAGTCCACCGGACAGACCGCCACGCAGGACTGGTCCATCACGTCGATACAGGGCTCGGCGATGACGTAGGCCATTGGGTTCTGATCTCCCTCGCTGGCCACCCCGGCGGGCGACCGATCCGATCCGCGCTGATCGGGTCGCACGCGCTGCGTGGACCCTGCCGCCCATCTTACCCCGGGCTCGCCGCCTCGGGGGATCGAGCCGGCTGGCCGGACGCGGCGGGCCCGATGCTCGAGCGCAGGTCCACGCGGCCCACCATGCCACGCTCGATGTGTCCCGGCAGGTTGCACAGGAGGAGCAGCGCCTCGTCGCGCGGCACCGTGTACTCCACCACCTGCTGCCTGCCGGACGCGAGCAGCACGCGCAGGCCGCCGGTGTCCGCGGGCACACTCGCGGGCGGGGCGGTCTGGAACAGGCCCGGCGGTGTCGCGGCGGCGTTCGCGCGGAACCACGCCTGCTGGACGGCGGCGTCGCCGAGCGTCATCTCGTGCTCCACCATCCCGGCGTTGAACACGGTCACGCGCACGGTCTCGCCGGGCACCAGCACCACGGGCGTGGGGTCGAAGTGATAGTCGCGCATGATCACGTTGATGGCCCGCGGCCGCTCGGGCGTGCCCGGCCGCAGGATGTCGATCGACGGCGGCGGCTGGAGCGAGAGCTGGGCGCCGATGACCACGAGCGTCAGCGCGACCGCGAAGAACACGATGGTCACGACGACCGGCGCCCGCGAGATGCGCGGCGCGTCGCCGGTGGCGGGCGCGGTCGGCCCGTCGGGCGGTGTGGCGGCGGGGTCATGCGGCGCGGCGGGAGGGTCATGCGGCGTGTCGGACACGCCCCGGAATCTACGACGAGTGAGGGGTTGCATCCCTGTGCGAGGATGGTGCGCACCAGGGAGCCCGGGCGACCGACAGCGGGGAGGAGCCGATGTCGGCGTCGCGGGCGCGGGACACGACGTCCGTGTCCCCCGGTCCACCAGATGGCCGCCCCAGTCCCATCCGGTCGGGACCCCTCCGATCGCGCAGGTGCCGATGACCGTCGTCTCGACCGACGCCGCCGTGACCGCATCCCCCACGACGAGCGACCGAGCCCCCGCCGCGGTGCGCCTGGAGCGCGTGCGCAAGCTCTACGGGGATGTCGTGGCCGTGGCGGGCGTGGACCTGGAGATCCCGCGCGGCCAGTTCTTCTCGCTGCTCGGCCCGTCCGGCTCGGGCAAGACCACCACGCTCCGGATGATCGCGGGGTTCGAGCTGCCCACCCAGGGCCGGATCCTGCTGGACGGCGCGGACGTGTCCCACCAGCCGCCCTACGAGCGGGATGTCAACACGGTGTTCCAGGACTACGCCCTGTTCCCCCACATGACCGTCGGCGACAACGTGGCATACGGCCTGATGATCCGGAAGGTGCCGCGCCCGCAGCGCCGGGAGCGCGTGACCGACGCGCTCCGGATGGTCCGGCTGGAGGGCTACGAGGCACGCAGGCCGGGCCAGCTCTCGGGCGGCCAGCGCCAGCGCGTGGCGCTCGCGCGGGCCCTCGTGAACCGGCCCAAGGTGCTGCTCCTCGATGAGCCGCTCGGCGCGCTGGACCTCAAGCTGCGCCAGGAGATGCAGATCGAGCTGAAGGCGATCCAGCAGCAGATCGGCATCACGTTCATCTACGTCACCCACGACCAGGAGGAGGCGCTCGCCATGAGCGACCGGATCGCGATCTTCAATCGCGGCCTGATCGAACAGGTGGGCACGCCCGCGGATGTCTACGAGCGGCCGGCGACGGCGTTCGTGGCCGGCTTCGTGGGCATCTCCAACATCCTGTCGGGCAGGGTGGCGGAGCTGGTGTCCGGATCGCCGGGCACCGTCACCGTCCGTCCCGAGAAGATCCACCTCGAGGAACCCGGCGCCCCGGTGCCCGACGGCAGCGTCGCGCTCGATGGCCGGGTCAGCGACGTGGCGTACCTCGGGTCGGACACCAAGTACCACGTGACCCTGGATGCGGGCGGCGAGCTCGCGGTCATCAAGCAGAACGTGACGACGTCCTCGATGGAGGCGCTCGCCATGAACGGACGCGCGGTCCGCCTCGTGTGGGACCGCGCGCACACGCTGCCGGTGGCCGTGGAGGACTCGGTGGCCGCAGGAGCGCCCGGGCACGGCTGACCACGGGATCCAGTCGATCGAAGGAGGAGGACACATGAACGATCGGACGATGCGTGCTCTCGGCATGGGAGCCGGCCTCGCGCTCACGGCGGCGGCGCTGGTGCCCGCCCTGACCGTGGCGCAGGATGTGCCCGCGGGCGCGCTGACGGAGCTCGGCCCGGGCGAGGGACAGGTCAACGTCGTGGCGTGGCCGGGCTACGTGGAGGATGGCTCCACGAGCCCGGACCTCGACTGGGTGAGCTCCTTCGAGGAGGCCACGGGCTGCCAGGTGAACGTCACCCTGGGCGCCACCTCGGACGAGATGTTCACGCTGATGCAGTCGGGCAACTACGACGTGGTGTCGGCGTCGGGCGACGCGTCCAACCGGCTCATCGCGTCGGGCGAGGTGCAGCCCATCAACCTGGCGCTCATCCCCAACTACGCGGACGTGTTCGAGGGGCTCAAGAACCAGCCCCACAACACGGTCGCCGGCGTGCCCTACGGCGTGCCCCACGGACGCGGCGCCAACCTGCTGATGTTCAACACGGACGTCGTGACGCCGGAGCCCGATTCGTGGAGCATCGTGTGGGATCCGGCGTCGCCCTACACGGGCAAGATCACGGCCTACGACAGCCCCATCTACATCGCGGATGCGGCGGTCTACCTGATGGCCACGCGGCCGGAGCTGGGCATCCAGAACCCGTACGCGCTCGATGACGCGCAGTTCCAGGCAGCCGTGGACCTGCTCAAGCAGCAGCGCGGCATCATCGGCCGGTACTGGGGCCTCTACACCGACCAGATCGCGGGCTTCCAGAGCGGCGACATGGTCGCCGGCACCACCTGGCAGGTGACCGCCAACGTGCTCGGCGCATCCGAGCCGGTCACGCCCGTCAAGGCGATCCTGCCCAAGGAGGGGTCCACCGGCTGGTCCGACACCTGGATGCTGTCGTCCAAGGCCAAGAACCCCAACTGCGGCTACCTGTTCATGAACCACATCATCTCGCCCGAGACGAACGCGCAGGCGACGGAGTACTTCGGAGAGGCGCCCGCGAACAGCAAGAGCTGCGCGCTCACGACCGACCCGAACCACTGCGACATCTACCACGCCACCGACGAGGAGTACTTCTCCAAGGTCCATTACTGGGCGACGCCGCAGGCGCAGTGCCTGGACGGGCGCACGGACGTGGTCTGCAAGGACTACTCGGAGTGGAGCGCCGCCTGGACCGAGATCAAGGGGTGATTCCCGCCAACTGAGCACCGCCACGCCCCGGGCGTCCTCGAGGATGTCCGGGGCGTCCCTGTGACTCCGTCCGCGACCCGATGACCGGCAGCAGCATCCCGACCCCGTCGCCCTCCCGCTCCCGGCGGCTCCAGGCGTGGCTCTATCGACGCCCTCGCCTGCAACTGGCGCTGCTGCTGGCGCTGCCCCTGGCGGCGCTCGTGGTGATGTATCTCGGCTCGCTGCTGCTGATGCTCGTGAACGCGTTCTGGACGCTGGACCCCTTCACCCGCAAGATCCAGCCGGGCTTCAGCCTGGACAACTTCCTGGACATCCTGGGCTCCGCCACCTATCGCGCCATCACGCTGCGGACCATCGGGATGGCGTTCCTGGTGACCATGACCTGCGCGGTCATCGGGTTCCCCGTCGCCTACTTCATGTCGCGCATCGCCTCGCCGCGGACCCGCGGCCTGATGGTCGTGGCGGTGCTGCTGCCGCTCTGGGCCAGCTACCTGGTCAAGGTCTTCGCGTGGCGCACGATCCTCCAGAACCAGGGCGTCCTCAACTGGCTGCTGGAGCCGCTCGGTCTGCGTGGTCCGGGCTACGGCGACGTGGCCGTCCTGCTCGTGTTCACCTACCTCTGGCTGCCGTACATGATCCTGCCCATCTTCGCGGGCCTGGAGCGGATCCCGGGGTCGCTCCTCGAGGCATCCAGCGACCTGGGCGGGCGTGCCTGGATCACGTTCCGCCGGGTGATCCTGCCGCTCGCGTTCCCCGCGGTGGTGGCGGGTTCGATCTTCACGTTCTCGCTCACGCTCGGCGACTACATCACGCCCGCGCTCGTGTCCAGCACCCAGTTCCTGGGCAACGTGGTCCAGCGCGAGGTGGGCGTGTCCAACAACCTGCCGCTCGCCGCGGCGCTCGCCACGATCCCCATCCTGGTGATGCTGCTGTACATGTGGGTGGCGCGCCGACTCGGCGCGTTCGAGGCACTCTGACGTGACCGAGTCGCGCGGTGCGCGCGTCCTGCTGCGCCTCGCGACGGCAGGGGTGCTGGGGTTCATGTACCTGCCGCTCGTGGTCATCGGCATCTACGCCTTCAACGCCTCCACGAACCAGGCGTGGCCCATCGAGGCGTTCAGCCTCCAGTGGTTCGAGCGGGCATTCGCGCAGGGCGGCATCCAGGACGCGTTCCTCACCTCGGTTCGGGCCGCGCTGGGCGCCACGACCATCGCCCTCGTCCTGGGCACGCTGGCATCGTTCGCGGTGCAGCGCTACCGATTCTTCGGGCGCGACACCGTGAGCCTGCTGGTCCTGCTGCCGATCGCGCTGCCGGGAATCGTCACGGGCATGGCGCTCAACGCCGCGTTCCGAACCGCGGGCCTCGAGTTCGGCATCTGGACAATCATGATCGGCCACGCCACCTTCTGCGTGGTCATCGTCTACAACAACGTCCTGGCGCGGGCGCGGCGCGTCAGCCGCCACCTGGAGGAGGCATCCATGGACCTGGGCGCCACCCAGTGGCAGACCTTCCGACACGTGACCTTCCCGCAGATCCGGACGGCACTCCTGGCGGGCGGCCTGCTGGCGTTCGCGCTCAGCTTCGACGAGGTCATCGTGACCACGTTCACGACGGGCGGCGGGGAGCAGACCATCCCCATCTGGATCCTCCAGAACTACACCCGCACGTCCGGCCTGCCCATCGTGAACGCGGTCGCCCTGCTGCTCATCCTGTTCAGCATCATCCCGGTGTGGCTGGCCCAGCGCGTCGCGGGCGCAGAGTCCGCGGCCGCTCGCTGACCACCCGCGGCCGGACCCGTCCGGGCGTCAGGCGAGGCCGACGGCGCCCGCGGGCTGCCATCTGAACGGCGCCAGGAGCGGACCCTCAGCGGGCGGCGCGAGGAGCGGAGAGCCCATGGCGACCAGCCAGCCAGCGGCGACCGCGACGACCAGCAGCAGCAGGGCGAGACCCGCGAGCGGCGAGACGCGGTCGAGGAGGGCGATGGCGACGCGGGTTCCGGGGTGCATGAGGCTCCACTCCTGTGCGACTGATCCGTGCGGCGCACGCGGGATGCGGCGCGACGACGGACCAGGAGCCTAGGAGCAGGTCCTTGGCCGGGACTCCACCCGGACTGATCTGTGGCTTATCGGGATGTGGACACGGTGGATAACGCCCCGGCCCCGACGCGTCCCGGCCCCGACGCGCCCCGGCCCCGACACGCCGGACGGGCATCGCACTCGGCGATGCCCGTCCTGGGTCGCGGGTCGGATGGTCGGCCGGAGCTACATCGAGGGGACGTAGTCGGGATCGAAGTACTTCTCCGGATCGTCCTCGAACTCGAGGCGACAGCCCTTGCCGCAGAAGTAGTAGGTCTCGCCGTGGTAGGCCGAGGTGTGGCGCGCGGTGGCGATCGCCACCTCCATACCGCACACGGGATCGATGGCGACGCCGCTCGTGGCGGCGCCGGAATCTGGAGTGGTCATGGCGGCAGTGTACCCACCCGCCCGCCATCGATGGACCACCGGCCGATCGATCCACCGAACGGACCGGCGGGGCTGCGGCGTGGTGGGCCGCCACGGGATATCCTGCGCCGCGATGAGCAGCGTCGCACGACCCCGGTCCGGTCGAACCTCCGAGGACCGCAAGCTCCTGATGCGGCGACCGTACGCCGACACGGCCTTCCTGGAATCCGACGCATGGCGGGCGCTGCGCATCATGGGCGAGTTCATCGACGGCTTCGATGCGCTCGCGCGCCTCGGCCCCGCGGTGAGCATCTTCGGCTCCGCGCGGACGGCGCCCACGGACCCGATGTACGAGCAGGCCCGGCTGCTCGCATCCCGGCTCGCCGAGAACGGGCTGACGATCATCACCGGGGGCGGCCCGGGGATCATGGCGGCCGCGAACCGCGGGGCGCGAGACGGCGGCGGCGTGTCGGTCGGGCTGGGCATCGATCTGCCGCACGAGCAGGGCATCAACGAGTCGGTCGATCTCGCCATCGACTTCCGCTACTTCTTCGTGCGCAAGACGATGTTCGTCAAGTACGCCCAGGCGTTCGTGATCTTCCCGGGCGGCTTCGGGACCCTCGATGAGCTGTTCGAGGCGGTGACCCTGGCTCAGACCGGCAAGATCGAGCAGTTCCCGACCATCCTGTTCGGCACCGCCTACTGGGGCGGTCTCCTGGAGTGGCTGCGGGCGGCGGTCGCCGCGGAGCGCAAGATCGATCCGGCGGACCTGGACCTGCTGCGGGTGAGCGACGACGTGGACGAGGTCGTGAAGGTCATCCTCACCGCGGCGCGTGCGGAGATGGCCGAGCACGCCCAGCGCGAGCGCGCCGGGAAGTCGCGGTAGCATCGGCCGGACATGCGCATCGCCGTCGCCGCCGACCACGCCGGGTTCCCGCTCAAGGGACCCATCATCGACCATCTCCGGGCAGCCGGGCACGAGCCGGTCGACTTCGGCACCGGGTCGACCACCCCTGTGGACTACCCGGACGTGATCGCCCCCGCGGCTCGCGCCGTGGCGCGCGGCGAGTGCGATCTGGGAGTCGTGCTGGGCGGCAGCGGGACGGGCGAGCAGATCGTGGCCAACAAGATCCGCGGCATCCGCTGCACGGAGGGGATCGACCCGCTCACGGCCCGCCTCGCCCGCGAGCACAACGACGCGAACATGCTGTCGATGGGAGCGCGCATCGTGGGCGAGCAGCTCGCCCTGGCGTGCCTGGACGCGTTCCTGGGCGCGACGTTCCAGGGTGGCCGGCACGCTCGACGCGTGGACAAGATCCGGGCGCTGGAGACCGAGGCCTGAGCGTGCCCGCCCCCGGCCGCGCGACGTCCCGGCACCGTCTGGTCGGCGTGCTCCTGGGCCTCGCCCTCGCACTGCCCGCGGTCGCGGCCCCATCGCTCGCGGGTTCCTTCCGGGACATCGCCGCGAGGGCCCTGTCGGCACCCTCCGCGCCCGCGACGGCGACACCCGGCGTCTCGCCGTCGCACGACCCATGCGCGTCGCCGGTGCCCGCCAGCCCTCCCGCGCAGCGCGTCTCGGACACGGCCCCGGCGGGCTCGGCCGCGCCTGCGGCGTCGGTATCCACGGGCGCCGCGGCACCCGGTGGATCCGCCCTCCGGTCTCCAGACCCCTGCCTCGGACCGTCTCCGACCGCATCGGGCACCCCGGCGCCCGCCGGGTCTGCGGCGCCCGCCGGGTCTGCGGCGCCCGTCCAGACGCCCGCCGCATCCCCCGGCGCCGGATCCATCGACACGCCGCGAGCCGTCCGACCGGGCGGCGTGAAGGCCGTGCTGGACGTCCCCATCTCGCGCCGGCTCCCCTGCCACGAGTTCCCGCGCACCGGGTGCGTCAATCGCGTCGACATCTACCACCCCCGGAATCGCGGCGACTGGCCCACCGTGGTCACCATCCACGGTCGACCGCGCACCCCCGCCGACATGCGGGAGCTGGCGAGGGCGCTCGCCTCCCGTGGCGCGGTCGTGTTCAACGCCGACTACCGGGGCGTGCGTCCCGTCAGCGAGGGCTTCCCGGAGGCCATCCAGGACGTCGCCTGCGCCATCCGGTTCGCCCGGGCGAACACCGCGCGCTACGGCGGCGACCCCGACCACATCGTGCTCGTGGGGCACTCGTACGGCGGATACGTGGGCATGATGGTGTCGATCGCGGGCGACCGGATGGCGGGCAAGGGCATCGGCTGCCTCGAGGATCGGGGCTCATCGCTCCCGGACGGCTTCGTGCACGTCGCGGGCGTGTCCATCACCAAGGCGTCGGAGCCGCTCGACGCGATCTTCTTCGGCGGCGCGTACCGGGACATCCCCGAGGTGTGGCGGCGCGGCAACGTGTTTCACCAGATCGCCGTGGGCGGCAACAGTGATCTCGTGACCGGCATCATCTTCGAGCTGGAGGACCCGTTCCTGGGCTACGGCCACGCGACCTGGCTCAAGGCAGCCCTTCGGAAGCACGGCTACGACGTGAGGATGGTGCTCCTGGACGAGGGCCGCACCCATTTCGACGTCCTGGACATGGACTCCTCCCTGGGACGGCGCATCCTGCGCTTCACGGAGCGCATCATCGGGCGCACCGACCCCGATGTGACCCGGCCGACCCAGCCACGCTGATCCGCGCGGACATCAGGCCAGGTCGAACACGCCCGGGATGACCGACCCGCCCGAGATCACCTCCCCGCGCGGGATGTCGAACCAGCCCTCCGCGAGCGTCGCGTAGTAGTCGTTCATGTGGAGCGATGCGACGAGGTTGTCGTCGCGGTCGAGCGACCGAAGATCGGGTGCCTCACCGTAGAACCCGGGGTTCACGGGTCCCAGCAGCATGAGGTTGGAGGCAGCCCCGTGATCGAGGCCGTTGTTCTCGTTGTCCGGGACGCGCCGGCCGAACTCCGAGATGAGCGCGACCAGGACCTCGTCGGCGTGACCCGAGGCGACCAGCTCCGCCATGAACGCGGACACGGCCCGGTCCATCATCCCGAGCAGCTCCGCGTGCCGGCTGCGGTGCTCGTCATGCGTGTCGAAGTCGGCATAGACCGGCACATGGATGACGCGGATGCCGTTGTCCTGGCGGCACATCCGGGCCGCCAGCATCAGCTGGTAGCCCAGGTCGGTGTCCGGGTAGTCACCGCCCGGGCTGGGCAGGTGCACCGCGAGGTCGCTGAACCGCCGGGCATACGCGCAGCCATCGCGGGCGCTGGTGAAGGGGACCGTCTCGTCGCCCGGCCGCTCGGCCATGATGTCCCAGGCCGCGCGCCACGCCTCGTCCATGCTCGGCTCGTCCCACCCGAAGCTGGGCCACGATCCGTCGCTGTAGGGGTTCATCGAAAGCGTCGTGACCCGCGCCGCGTTGAGCGCGGGACTGGGGCCGTAGCCCAGCGAGACGCCCACGGCCGGGTCGGATGGCGATCCGAGTCGGTCGCACACGCGGCCCAGGAATCCCGTCGCGGACACGTGGAGGCTGTCCTGGTCGCCGCTCCACCAGCGCCGCTGCATCTCGAAGTGGGACAGGTCCGGCCGTGACACCCCGACACCCGTGACGACGGCTGGGTTCCAGGTGCGGATCCGGTTCAGCGACGGGTGCATCCCCATCACGGTCGACCCGTGGATGGGCAGCATCGTCTCCTCCGGGATCGCCGTGCGCGGTCGGAGGGCGCGGTAGCGCTGCGCGCTGGCACCGTCACCCTTGGGCGGGAACATCGACAGGCCGTCGTTGCCCCCGCCGCAGTCGAGCACCACGAGGCGGCGCCTGGCCGCGGGCGCCACCCTGCGGATGCGCCTGCGCAGCTCCCGCACCCGCGGCTTGCGGGCGCCCAGCGCGTCGTCGGGCAGCGCCGTCGCGGCTGCCACGCCGGCACCCGCGAGCAGACCCATCTCCAGGAACTGGCGGCGGTTCACAAGCTTCATGCGAGGGCGAACTCCGGACTGGCGAGGCAGAGCGCGAGCAGCACCCTGGCGCGCTTCGCAGGGTTGTTCAGCCTGTCGGGACCGCTCACCACGTGGTCCAGCGCGGCCCGCGTCTGGGCGGACACCTCATACAGCGAGCAGCGCCGGAGCGCCGCGGCCACCGGGTCGCTGGCCTCCGCGATCGACGCGATGACCGGGGAATCGACGGCTGCCGCGGCCTTGGTGAGCGCCATGGCGGGACTCAGCCAGCGCATGCCGCTGGGCCAGCCCGCGACCGACGGCGGGTAGAACGGCAGGTTGCCCATCTCCCACAGCATGTCCACCTGGCGCTGGCGCTGGTTGCCCATGCCCAGGGCGCTCGTCGCCGCGATCATCCACTCCAGGGGGTACCGGGGACGGGTGTGGCGCTTGCGCAGGAACAGCGGATCGCGCACGATCGCCTCCACCAGCGCGCGATTGCTGAGCCTGGCCGCCCGATAGCGCCTGGCGAGCGCGTCCAGCTTCTGTGCGGAGGGGTTCGTGCCCACCAGCTGGTACCAGATCTTGGCGGCGATGAAGCGCGCGGTGTTGGGGTGGTCGCACACGGCGTCCACGACCTGGTCGTAGCGGTACACCCGCCTGCCCAGGAACGGCACCGCCTGGCGCGCGCCCAGGCTCGCCCAGCGCTCGTCGATGAAGCGGGCCTTCGCGGTGTCGTCGTCCACGTACCACCCCGCGAGCGCCAGCGCGCCGTTGCGCACGTTGTCCTCGCGCACCAGGGGCTGCCCGATCGTGAACAGCTCCTGCAGCTCGCGGGCGTAGTTCTCGTTGGGCCCCTCGATGGTGGACCACGAGCCATCGAGGTACAGCAGCATCGCCGGCGTCACGGTCATCTTCCTGAGCAGCGTCCGATAGCTGCCCAGGGCGTACCGCCGGAGCAGCCTGTGGGCCTGCCACTCGACGGCCCACCAGTAGACCTTGTCGTGGCTGACGGTCACGATGCCGTGGAGGATCCAGGTCATCTTCTCGTGGATGCCCAGCGACCGGTCGTGCATCCGATCGAGCCACCAGCGGACGGGAGCGTCCGAGGAGTCGTCGGAGGTGTCCGGCGGGTCGGCCAGCGACGCCGCCGGCCGTGACAGCACGTGGTCGATGACGCCGTCCACGCCGAGGTGGGCCAGCTCCTCGACCTGGCCCGGGAACGGCCCGAAGGTCGTGCGGCGGAGCACGTGCGCGATGAGCTGCCGGCTGGTCACTGCCATGCCGGCCAGCCTACCCTGCGCGGTCCGGGGGCGCGGTCCCGGACGTTCCGGCCAGCTCCGGGTGGGTCGTTGGTCGCCCATGGACGGCCCTCCACCCGACCGAGACGACCGTCACCGCCCAGCCGTGGGCGCAGGCGCGGGCCCAGGCGCGGGCTCAGGCGCGCGATGGCGGGTGAAGATGTCGTTGGGGAACCTTCATCGAGCGGGACACGCTCGACGACTCGATGTACCGTGATCGTGCCCGGTCGCGGACACCGGCCAGCCCTGCCACGAGCGTCTCGGCGGCCGGCCTCCCCAGCGGCCGTCGCGGGACGAAGGAGACGATCACGATGCGAACGCGGCGAACGCGGCTTGCGGCCGCAGGCCTGCTGTCCATGCTCATGGCGTCCACGGGGGCCGTCGCGATCCCCGGCACGGTCGCCGCTGGCGGATCGGTGTTCCGCGTCAACGCCACGGGCGATGCGAAGGACGCCAACCTGGGCGACGGGATCTGCGACACGACGCGCAGCCCGGCCACCACGAAATGCACCCTGCGGGCGGCCATCGAGAACGCCAACAGCGATCCGGACGCCTCCCTGATCCGATTCAAGATCACCTCCGGCAGCTCCCCCGTCAAGACGATCCGGCCCAACTCGGCATTGCCGACGATCACCCAGCCGCTGACCATCGACGGCTACACCCAGGCGGGTGCGGCGGTCAACACCACGGCGCCCGGCACGAACGCGGTGCTGCGCATCGAGCTGGACGGCCGGTTCATCTCCGGCGCGGGCCTCACCGCGACCGCCCCCGTGACCATCCGCGGACTCGCCATCTACTGGTTCGGACGCGGCATCCAGCTGTCCGCGGGCTCCGACGGCAGCCACATCATGGGCAACTTCATCGGCACGGACGCGTCAGGCACCCAGGACCGGGGCGTGGACTTCTCGGGCATCCTGGTGAACGCCGCGAACGTGCGCATCGGGTCGATCGTGCGCGCGGACCGGAACCTCATCTCGGGCAACACGACGTCGGGCATCAACCTCGGCATCGCCGCCTCGGACGCGGTCGTCCAGGGCAACCTCATCGGCACCCGCAAGAACGCGCGGCGGGCGCTGCCCAACGAGGGCGACGGCATCTTCATCACCGGCTCCGACGGCCACCTCGTCGGCGGCGACTTCGCGGGCCAGGGCAACGTCATCGCCTACAACGGCGGCGACGGCGTCAACCTCGTGACCGTCAGGCTCTCGGGCTCCAGTCTCGTGCCCACCGGCAATCGCATCAGCAGCAACAGCATCTTCCGGAACGGGGGTTCCGGCATCGACCTGGGCGACGATGGCTCCACGCCCAACGATGCGGTCCCGGACAAGGACCGCGGCCCGAACGCGCTCCAGAACTTCCCCAAGGTCGCATCAGCGGCGCAGGTCGCTGACGGAACGGTCATCCGCGGCTCGCTCTCCAGCCGGCGCTCGGTGACGTTCGAGATCCAGCTGTTCGCGAGCTCCGCAGGGGACCCGCAGGGCAAGGTGCTCCTGGACACGTTCGAGGTGACCACCGGCGCCAACGGGAAGGCGACCTGGAACCGCAAGGTGGAGAGCCTCACGCTGGGTCTGCTCGTGACCGCCACCGCCACGGACGTTGACCGTGCCAACACCTCGGAGTTCAGCCCGGGGCGCGCCGTCACCCCGTAGCGCCGTCACCCCGCGGCGCCGTCACCCCCGCGGCGAGGCGCTCCAGCAGGGGTCGCAGCCAGCCGCGATCGATGGCATCCCACGATCGCTCGCGGCGGACACGGCCGGCGGCGACGGCCACCGGGTCCTCGTCCAGGCGGGCGAGGACCGCCGCCGCGATCGCGTCCGGATCGCCGTCCGGGTCGATGTAGCTGGCGGCGTCGCCCGCCACCTCGCGCAGCACCGCGAGATCGGAACACACGATGGGCAGGCGGTGGAGCAGCGCCTCCAGCACCGGGATGCCGAACCCCTCCTCGCGGCTGGGCAGGAACAGCAGGTCGGCCATCGCGTAGAGGTCCGCGACCACCTGGTCCGGCACCCCCCGGTCCGTGTCGGCTCCCGGCAGCCAGACCCGATCAGCCACGCCGCACTCCGTCATGAGCGACCGGATGGCGCCCGCATAGCCCGCCTCGTCGGTGTCGTGAGGGTCCATCGGACCGGTCACCACGAGCCCGGCCGGGCGTCCGCGCGCCACGAGCGCCGCCACCACCCGCACGCCCAGCTCGATGTTCTTGCGAGGCAGGATGCGCGCGGGCATCAGCAGCAGCGGGTCCGCGTCGCGGATCGGGGAGGTCCGCAGCAGCGTGATGGTGCGGCGGTCGAACGCCAGCATCACGGGCACGTCGACGCCGTTGGGGACCACCTCGATGGACGCCTCCGCGAGACCGGTCAGCTCGGCCAGCTCCCGTCGCCGCTGACCGGAGATGACCACCTGATGGACGCCCGGCCAGGCCGTCCGGAGCAGATCCCAGGGGTCTCCGTCATGGAGGGTCGGACGGTAGTGGGGCAGCGCCCAGGCCAGGTCGTGATGCCACAGCACGAACCTCGGTCGAGGCCCGGCCTGGGACCGGCGATGCAGGGCAGCCGTCAGCGCGAGGTTCTTGTTGAGGGATGCCACGTTGTGGGCGATGACCACGTCCGCCGAATCCAGGTGCGGTGCGAGGGCCGCCTCAAGGCGGCGGACGAGCGGCGCGAAGGAGGACGGCACGCGGCCCGCCGCGAGCGACGCGGACATCGCGGCGATCTCCGGATGGAGCGAATCGACCAGCGGCTGGGGCGCCATCGTGATGCGCCGACCGGCGATCGCCCCGCGGCCCGCCACGACGGTGACCTCGTGACCGGCTCGGGCGATCAGCCGCGCATGGTGACCCAGCACGCGCTCCACGCCTCCCACCACGGGCGGCGCCGCGTGATGGATCAGGACGACCCTCACCGGCCCTCTCCCAGGCATTCGTCGAGGACCGCGCGCAGCCTGCGTTCGAGCACCGTGAAGGAGAACCAGCGCAGGCCCTGGCGATGGTTCGTCTCCGCCCAGGCGGCCGCGAGGCCAGGGTCGTCGAGCAGCCGGAGCGTCTGCTCGACCGCGTCGGCACTGACGTATCCATCCAGCTCCACGGCCCGGAACCCACGCCGCGCGATGTCGATCTCGTAGATCGCGTACCGGTTCACGACGATCGGCCGGCGGAAGTAGACCGCCTCCAGGAACGCGTTGCCGAAGCCCTCGATGACCGACGGGTAGGTCACGAGGTCCGCGAACGGGTAGATGTCCGCCAGGGTGTACGTGGTGCGACCGTCGGGGAGCTGCTCGCGCGCGTCGGTGACCAGGTCCGCCTCGAAGCGCACGTCCACGCCCAGCAGGTGGGCGAACTCGCGGACCCGCCGCTCGTAGGCGTTGCCCTCGTCACCCGCAGCGTGGCTGATGACGAGGACCGCCGGGCGCTCCAGACGCCGGACCAGCTCGATGGCGTGCTCGATGCCCTTGCGCTGGACGACGCGCGTGGGCTGGAGCACGAACAGGTGGTCGTCGGGGATGCCGAGCGCACCCCGCGCCGTGCGGGCGTGGGCGTCCGGGAGAGGCGGCGCGACCTCGAACTCCATCACGTTGGGGATGACCCGGGAGGTGAGTCCGGCGCGCCACGCCAGCTGCTGAGACTGCACCGAGTTGATGACCACGTGCGCGATGGACGGCAGGCGTGGCGGGAAGGACGCCGCGAGGATGTCCTCGATGGTGCTGACCGCGAAGCGCTGGCGCTCCCACGGCAGGTCGTGGTGATGGGCGACCGTCGGGATGCCCGTCTCCGCGATGACCTGCGTGATGGCCATGCCCAGCGGCACGTGGACCGGGATGGCGAGCGCGTTCTCGACCAGCAGCAGCTCCACCGCGTGGTCCCGGATGAAGGCCAGGATCTCGTCATGCAGGTGCCGGGCGATCTCCGCGAGCCGGCGCGAGATCTCCGGGGAGCGGGCGATCGTCACGCCGCCCGCGGGGCCACCGCCGGCGAGCTCCACCCCCGAGCCGAAGAGCCTCGCCGTGAGCTCCAGGATCTCGGGGTGGCGGTAGTAGGCCAGCGGCACCTCCCGACCCGGTCGGAACTGGTCGTCCAGGAGGCCCGCGAAGAAGGTCGCCGGATGGCCCAGCCGGTCGAGCACCCGGACCCACTTGGCGGTCTCCAACGACACGCCGTCCGTGCCCGCCAGGCGGGTCGCGACCACGCCGACCGTGGGGCCCGGCCGGCCGTTCTCGATGTCCACCATCCGCCCAGCCTACAGGCGATCGTCGCTTCCGGCCCGTGGGTCGAAGGCTGCGCGGTAGACGGACCGGACCGCGAAGACCCGCTGCAGCTCCCGGTCCGCCTCGCTGAAGAACGTGGCGCGGTAGGCGGCGTCGGACATCGCGGAGATGGTGAACGAGAGTCCGGAGAGGGCACCGAGTGTGATGGACACGGTCAGCAGGGCACCCGTGAGCGAGAACGTCCGACCCAGCAGCTCGGCCTGCGCGATGAGCGGCGTGGCGGCGCCGGCCCACTCCTGCTGGATCGACAGCGGGACCAGCAGCACCCCGAACACGATGAGTCCCAGCATCAGGATGAGGGTCACGAGCAGGACCTGGAGGCCCTGCCCGAAGACGACCACCACGCCCACGTTCAGCCATTCGTGCCAGCGCATGGGGACGGGCGGGGGCGGGTCCGCGGGGGCGGCCGCGCAGAGCGGCGCGGCAGGCGTCTCGCAGGCGGTGGTGATCGTGTGATGCCAGCCACCGTCACCCTGGGCCAGCCGACGGACCTCCGGCGCAAGCTGGCCGACCATGAACAGCATCGCGAGCAGGACCAGGAGCAGCAGCACCAGCACCAGCCCGCCCGCCCCCATGGCGGTCGCCAGCTGCCAGGTGTCCGACTGGATGAACGTGAACACGATGAACAGCATCAGCAGCGGCAGCGCCCGGGTGACCATGCGGCCCAGGTTGCCGCGCTGCGCGACGAGACGGTGGATCGCCCATCGGAACGTGGCGACCAGGCCGTAGCTCGTGGCGAGATACACGACCGCCAGGAACATCGCGCTCTCCACGATCGCGGCGAGGGCGTCGCTCCACTGGAAGCCGAGGACGACCGGCGGGACGGCGGGCAGCAGCAGGAAGGCGAGGACCTCCAGCGGACCGACGTGGGTGGGGAGCGCCCGCCACGGCCGGCCGCGCAGGATGTTGATCGCCGCCCAGCCGCCCAGCACCACCGTCGCGGCGACCACGAGCGCCAGCACGTTGGAGAGCGTGGATGCGTCGAAGCGCATCGCGAGCACGATCGAGACGACGAGGTAGGCGACCAGCAGCGGCGCGGCGCGCGTAAGCACGAAATGGGAGGCGCTGTAGTCGATGATGAAGTGGGGAACGCCCTGGGCGATGAACCAGCGCTCAACCACGCTCCGGTGGGCGGCTGGGTCCGTGGACGGTGTGTCAGTCTCCATCGGACCCCACGGTAGGGGGCGGGCGGGGCCAGTGCAACGTTGCTCGGAGTCGGGGACTGCCGAGGGCGGGTATGATGCGGGCACGCGGGAGTAGCTCAGTTGGTGGAGCGCCAGCCTTCCAAGCTGGATGTCGCGGGTTCGAATCCCGTCTCCCGCTCCACCTTTCCTGCACGAATCGGGCCCCCGGGATCAAGTCCCAGCACGTGGTGCAGCAGTTCGTCCTCGCGACCTGTGATCGTCGGTTCGCCATGAGCCGTGGTCGGGCCCACCTGCACGAGAAGCGCGGGGAAGTGGTCGCGGGTCGACGCCTTCATCAGCGCGTCGATGGCGGCGGATCGCTCACCTGGTCCAGAGCGCACCGGGTGCGACATGGCGGCGGAACGATCCCTGCGATCTCGTCTGCGGTGAGCTGCCGTGGAACCGGTGTTCGGTTTCCCGTGGCATCCGCCTAGGGTGGCGGGTCATATCCCATCCGGTCGAGCCACGCGTCCTACCGATCCCAGAGCCAGAAGACGACGAACAGGACGACGGCGATCAGAGCGCCGAGCTGCGGGTTGACCCACAGGGCGACGGCCCCACTGATGGCCACCCACGCGATGACGAGCCCGCAGCCGAGAAGGCAGGCACTGCCGTACTGGTTGCCTGGCGGCACGTAGAAGAGCCCGGTCGGGTCGCGCTCCCAGGGCTGTTTCGTCATCGCGAAGCCTGCCGCGTGGATGGCTCGACCGGGCCCTCTGCGCCCTCCACAGCCTCGGTGCTCGCGGGCTGGACCAGCCGGTCGAACCGGGCGGCGAACTCGGGGTCGGAGCGGAACGGCAGGAGATGCTCGTCCTCGAGCGCCTTTCGCCGCTGACGCAGGGGATCGAGGGCGACGGCCTTCTCGAGCGCCCGGAACGCGGCGTCAAGCCGGCCGGATCGGACCTCCCCGCAGGCGTGGTCGAACCAGAGGTTCGGGTTCGATGGGTCGAGCTTCAGGCCCGCGGCTCGATCCGCGGCCGCCTCCGGATACCGTTGGAGGCGTGACAGGCTGAGCGCGCGATTGAGCAGGATCGCAGCGCGGACCATGGACGATGGCATGAGCCGGAGCGCCTCGTCCGCCGCGGACAGCGCCTCGTCGGGGCGGCCCAGATGGCACAGGTGCCATGCCCGATTGCCCAGCAAGATGCTCCGCGCCTCATCGTTCTCGACGATGGACAGCGCCGCATCGATGGCGTCGAGCGCTTCGACCCAGCGGCGCAGCCCGGCCGCTGCGGATGCCCGGGCACCGAGGAGCACGACGCGGATCCGCGGGTCCTCGGCGACGGACAGCGCGACGTCCGTCACCCGCACGACCTGCTCATGCTCCTGCGCATCATTCAGCTCGTGGAGCCAGGCATCGAGCAGCCCGGCGAACGCGACGACCTCGTCGGGGTCCGGGGACGAGGCGCAGTCGGTGATCGCAGAGGCGACGGCTGGCGCGAGATCGCCCGCGGTCGCTGCCAGCCGCACGCGAGCGAGACGCAGCGCTGCCCGGTCGTCGGCATCATCGGCCACCGAGAGCAGCCGGGACAGCGCCGGATCGCCGACCGCGACACCCTCTGCCGCGCGACCGGCTGCCACCAGGGCATTGGCTCGTGAGAAGTCGCACCAGCAGCGGTCGCGGTCATCGGTCGCGAGGGCGGCGGCGAGGTCGGCCATGGCCAGGGCTTCGTCGGCCCGGCCGGCGACGGTGAGCTGCTGGCAGGATGTCACCGCCGCCTCGAACAGCGGGGGCCGCACGCGGGCGAGCAACCCCTCGATGACGCGGATGGCGCCGTCGGGGTCACCGTCGTCCTCGGCCTCGGAAGCAAGCCCCATGGCCCGTTCGATCGCCCGCGCGGCGGCCTCGCCGGACGGGATCGGGAAGGCCGGGTCCGCGGTGGCGTCCACGCCGAAGTAGCGGGTCCGGCGCACCGTGGTCTCGACGATCCGTCCCTCGGCGTCGCGGTTCCAGGAGTGCACCCTCCAGATCCCGTCACGGGACAGGGCGAACCCGGTCTCCGCGGACCATCCGGGGTGCCGCTCGACGTTGCGGACTGCGTTCGCATGGCACGAGTCGTCTCCTGGCTCCAGGCGAGCAGTCCGCCCTGAGCACGCCGCCCCGCCGGAGAGGAGCGCGATCGCCAGCGCCGGGCTGACGTCGCGGGCGAGGTGCCAGTCAGTCTGGAAGCGCTCCCCGCCGATCGCCAGGAGCCGCTCCTTCAGGGCGGCGATCACCGGGTCCGGGGCATGCGGATCGAAGTCGGGATGGATCTGGGTGGTCACGTCTCTCCTCGATGGATGGGAGGGATCGAGTCGCGCGGGTCGGCCGGTGAGCGACCGACCCCCGGTCAGACCGGCTGGGGCGCTCCAGCGTGTCGCTTCCTTCGCTCATGACAAGGCGGGCTCCGGCCGGCCGTGTAAAGTCGGATGGCTGGATGGATCAGCTCGCGCTTCGGAGGGCGGCGTGGACTTCTCGAGGCTGGAGGAGGCGCTCCTCGCGGACGCAGAACCGGGGGACTGGCTCCTCATCCCCGACGAGGTGACGGGCTTCTCCGTCAAGTCGGGTCCCAGGCCATGGCTCGTCGTGCGAGCGCCGGGATCGAGCCCCTGCCCCACGCTGACACCACGATCCAAGAGCCGCTCCGACGGCCTCCCACACGCCGCGCACCCCCAGCGGCCGCCCCACGGCCCCTGCAGGATCGACACCGATGGCTACGTGGCATGCGGGCGGACCCGGAACGTGCCGCCGTGGATGCTGGCCCATGGGTCGCGGTGCTGCCGGGAGCCTGATCTGGCCGGTCTCCAGGCATCGCTCCGGGGACGACGGTGACGCTCGAGAGAATCCGGGCGGAGGTGGAGCGCGAGACGATCGGCCCGGTCATCCTGGGCGAGGTCGTGGCGATCGCGACCCGGACGGTCCGGCGCTATGACCCGCGCACGTATGGCGGCGTCAGCGCCTGGACGGATGGCATCGACGACCTGGTCCAGGAGGTGATCCTGGAGCGGTTGCTGGCCGAGGGCCAGCTCGCCTACGCCGTGACCGTCGCGGTCGACATCGAGCACTGGCGCAACCTCGTCGCGCGGCAGGTCCGCCGGACCCTCGCCCGTCGCCGGCAGCGATCGGTGGTGGACAACCTCCTCGAGCGGGCTGTCGCGCGCCTCGGGGCACCACCCTTCGAGACGCGGGGCGCCGGCACCGCCGCCGACCACGCCATCGCCGGACGCATGGCGGCAGATCGACGGCCCACCGACGCGGAGCTCCGGGCCGCGACCGCAGCGGCGGCCCGGGTGCCGGTCGCACCGGGACGCGGCGACGAGCGGGCCCCCATGGTCTACTCGGCCGCGGCCCTCGAGGCCCTTCTGATCGCCGTGGCGACCGCCCTTCCCTGCCGGTTCGCGCGCGCCGACCTGGACCGGATCCTGCGCGCGCTCTTGACACAATGGCTGATAGCCGACCTTGGTGACATCGACGGGGCGCTCCAGCTTCCGTCGGAGCGTCTCGGCCCGGAGGAGGCGGTGGAGGTGGACGATCTGGTGCGGCGGGTGCTGACGAGCGCTGGTGTCGAGGGACGGGCGATCCTGCGTGCCAAGCTCGACGACATGAGCGACGGCGAGCTCGCCGGCCTGCTCGGCCTCAGCCGGCCGACCGTGGCGCTCCGCAAGCATCGGGTGCTCGACGTCCTGCGCGCGGAGCTTGCGGATTCCTCTCCCCGGGTGCGGGACGCGGTGGTCGAATCGCTCGACGTCGCCCTACGCGACAAGCGATGGTCGGAGTCATGACCGAGCCCCTCCCCGACTGGCTCCTCGCCGCCACCGGTGGCCGTCCCGGCCGGGTCCTCCGGCCGCGACGCGGTCCGGTCCGACCGGGCGACCTCTGCCGAATCGAGCACGCTGGAGAGGCGCGGGTGGTGCTCGTCATCGACCTCGACGCACGGCGCGACCACGCCTCGGTCATCCTCACCCACGCGGAACCGGACCAGCGCACGAGCGACGATGTCCTGCTGACGACCCCGGAGGCAGGCGTGCCGTGGCCCGTCGTGCTCGAGCTGGATGTGGTGCAGGTGGTCCCGGCCAGCGCCATCGCGGGGACACGCCTGGGCGCCGTCACCGTGGACATCCGACCCCTGCGTGACGCCGTGTGGACGGGCGAGGCGACCACCGACCTGACGGAGCGAGCGGCGATCGCGCTGCGCGGACCCGGCGACCCCCGCTGGGCATGGAAGGCCGCGGAAGCGGGCTGGCTGGCTGGCGCGGCGGACGTTCTGGAGGCCCGGGCGCAGGCCGAGACGCGGGTGGCCGTCGTCTCGCTGCTGCGCGAGCTGCGGGCGTCGATCGGCATGACCGTCCCGGCCACCGACCCTGAGCCCGACCGCCTCGCCCCGGAGCTGCTGTCGCTCCTCCTTCGGGGCACGGCCGGTCGGCGGCCCCTGCCGCCGGGCCCCGTCCGCACCCTCACCCTCCCCCGCGTCGCCGGCCTGCTGGGCCAGGATGCGTGGCGGGCGATCGAACCCGTGCTCCTGGTGGCCTGAAGATGCGAGAGGTGCAACCGTCGATGGCGCAGTCCGTCCCGATCCGCCGGTGGCGCATCGCGAACCTCAAGTCGATCGAGCGCGCCGATCTCGAGCTCGCGCCGCTCACGGTCATCGTGGGCGCCAACTCGAGCGGCAAGAGCACCGTGCTCCAGTCGATGCTGCTGGCCGTGCAGGCGGCACAGGCGCGCACGGCCGGAGGGGTCTTCCCCCTCAACGGCCCGCTGGCCCAGCTCGGCGAGTACGCGGATGTCCATTCGGCGTTCGCACCCGGCCGGCGGACCTCGATCGGTGGACGGTTCGACATCGGCACCGGGCCGGACGGCGGCGCCGTGGCAGGCGAGTGGCAGATCGAGCTCGCGGGTCGTGTCGCCTCGCAGCCGGGATCCGCACGACTGGTGTCGGTCGCGCTCGAGCTGTCCGACGGCGGCGAGGGTCGGACCCGGCGCCGTCGCGTGTCGATCCGCGCTCGCGGGCAGGAGCGAGGCGGCACCAAGCGCCCGGCGCCGCCGGTGGTCGTCCGTGGCGCGGCCGCGATGCCCGCGGGCGCGGCCGGCCGGGTCGCCTGGCCCGGCACCGTGACCCACGATGCGCGGCGAACGACCCGGACCGAGGGACTGCAGCTGGTGGCAGGGTTCCCGACGCACTATCTCGTGCGCGCCGATGAGCACGACGAGCTCGCCGAGTCGTGGCTGACCCAGCTCACTGCCCAGCTCGGCGATGGCGGCACCCGACGACGCCGGGGCGTCTATCTCGACCCGTCCGCGGCTTCGCTCATCGAGGAGATGGCCGGGGATGCGGCAGCGGACATCCGCGCGTGGCTCGACCGGCAGGCCGTGGCCCAATCGCGGCAGGCCGCGCCGGACTTCCCGTCGATGCGCCGATGGGTGCGCGTCCGGACCGCGCGCCGCGTCCGTGCCGTGCTGGCCAATCCCGAGAGCACCGACGCGCTGCGGTCGTCGATCGCCCAGCGGCTCGGCCCCGGCGGGGCGATCCTCCGTCCGATCGAGATCGACGCGACCGCTCTGGAGCCGCTGCGCGTGCTCGCGGAGCGGATGAGCTATCTCGGGCCGCTGCGCCAGGAGCCCCAGGTGGTCTACCGCACCCTGTCGACCCTCCAGCCACGCTTCCTGGGCACGAAGGGCGAGTACCTGGCGCCAGTGCTGCACCGGCTTCGGGACGAGTCCGTGAGCGTACCCACGCCGGACGGGACGGTCGAGACGCTCCGCCTTCACCAGGCGCTGGACGCCTGGCTGGTGCACCTCGAGGCGGCGGCGTCGATCGAGAGCCACGATGCCGGGCGCCTGGGGTACGACCTGCGGGTCACGCTGCCCGACCTGCCGCGGCCGGTGGACCTCACCAGCATCGGCGTTGGCGTGAGCCAGGTGGTCCCGGTGATCGTGGTCTGCCTGCTCGCCGAGCCCGGGTCGGTGATCCTGCTCGAGCAGCCGGAGCTGCACCTGCACCCCGCGATGCAGCAGCGCCTCGCCGACTTCCTGCTGGCGATCGCGCGGGCCGGGCGTCAGGTCATCATCGAGACCCACAGCGAATACCTCGTCACCCGGCTGCGGCTGCGCATGGCCCAGGACGCGACCGACAGGACCGCCGCCCTGGTGACGGTCATCAACGCGTCGAAGCGAGCCGGCCGGACCCGGTTCGACCCGGTCGAGGTGAACCGATACGGCTCGATCGAGGAGTGGCCCGATGGGTTCTTCGACCAGGCCTCGGCGGACGCGAGAGAGCTGCTGGAGGCCGGGCTGGCAAAGGCGGACGGGATAGGCTGAGCCTGGTCGGTTGTCGCCGCGCGGAGATGTCGCGGGGGCGCCTCAGCCGGGTCCGCTGTCCGTCAGCTCGTAGTCCAGCCCAAGACTGGGCAGCATGGTGTTGCGGTACGTCGGTGCTTGGCCATTCATGAGCCTCTCGGGCGACCAGGTCTCGCGCCCGTTGTCCGGAACCTTGGCGAACTTCGCAACCGCCGCCGGGGATGGGGGCACTGGACCGGACGACCGAGAACCCTCGACCATCCAGGTTCGCAGGACGTCCTTCATGGCGGGCCACTGGAACTCCTGCACCCGCCCAAGCCTGGACATCTGGGCATGGAACTCGTCCGGGTCCATCCGGGCGTGTGGGTCATCTCGGGCACCGGTGACATAGCAGATGACAATCACCGCGCGCTTGCCGGGGCGAGCGCGGAGAACGCGGCCGACACGCTGGATTCGTTGCCTGCGGACGGTGGATCCGGCCACGATGACACCGACGCTGGCGTCCGGCACGTCGATGCCCTCGTCAAGGGTGCGGGCCGCCGTGATCGCCATCAGGGCCCCGGAGCGGAACGCCTGTAGGACGGCGTCCCGCTCGTCGCCAGTCATCCCCGAGTGGTGAGCACTGGCCGGGATCTCCGCGTCGCGAAGGGTCTCCGCCAGCCACTCAGCGCCCTCGATGGTCTCGTGGAACAGGAAGGTCCGCTGTCCGTGGCGGGCGTCCCGGATCAGCCACTCGGCGAACTCGGCTCTTGCCTCCGCCTCCATCAGGAGGGTCTTCCGCTGTCCGACCAGCTGCAGGTAGCGATCGATCAAGGGGTCCTCGGTTGCGCGGCGGACGACGTGGAGCTCGGCGAACAGCTTCCTGCCGCGAAGTCTCGGGTATCGCTGCAACAGCGCCTGTTGCGCCTTCGCGATCTCGCCGCTCAACTGCTCGTACTGCACCCGCTCGTCGTCGTCGAACGGGAGCCCGACATAGCCGACCTCGAAATCCGCGATTACGCCGTCGCGAAGAGCCTCCTCGTAGCCGTAGCGGAAGCAGACGCCGCCCACCGCCGGGATCACGGCCTCCTCCATCCCGTAGTCGGATCCCCGCTCCGGTGTCGCGCTCAGCCCCAAGGTCGCATCGAAGCGCGCCTCCAATGCGCCACGAAAGGTCTCGGCTCCGTAGCGGTGGCACTCATCCGCGACCAGGAGCACCGACTGGCCGCGCCGGCGGACTCCCTCGACGTCGGTCGCGACCGTGTCGACCGCGGTGTTCACCACGTACACGGACACCCTCCCTGGGCCCAGCCCATCGCGCGACCCACCGAAGTTGCGGCCGATCGACGCGGGGCGGAGGTCCAGCCAGGCGGCGAGCTCGTTGCACCACTGGTCCATCAGCGCGATCGTCGGGACGATCACGACCGCGGAGTTGCCGCGATCGATGTGGGCCTTGATCGCCCCGAGGCCCACCCGCGTCTTGCCGGAGCCCGTGACGGCCTCGATGATGCCTCGCCGTCCTTGGTCTGCCCAGGCGGTCAACGCGAGGCGTTGCCACGGGTAGAGGCGGGCGTCCGGGGGCCAGCTCGCCCTCTCCGGTCGCTGGGGAGCCGGCGATCCCACCGTGGTGCGCGATCTCGGCGGGGCCGGCCTGGGCGGCTGCGGAGGCGGGATGGCGGGCTGCGACCCGGCGATCGACCACGCCCAGGCCTCGTTCTGCCAGAAGCGATCCAGGTGCGCGTAGAGGACCTGGTTGACCTCGCGGCGACTGACGTCCCGCTTGGTCTGGTGGCGAAGGATGCGGGCGATCTCGCGTGCTCGCAGCGGTCCGCCGGATCGGAGCACCGTTTCGATGGAGGTGTTCAGGTCCGGTGGTGGGGCGCCTCGTTCGGCCACGTGGGATACGGGCGGCACCACCGCGAGACCGCAGGATACGCGGCTACTATGCCTATCCGGCGGCGACTCCGGCTGATGGCGCCTCTGCGGTGATGGCGCCTTGGGCGTGCGGGTCTCCGGTCGGTCGATTCGCCCATGCACATGCGGTCGCGGCGGGATGGTGCCGAGCAGTTCGACGACGGCGGCACGTTGATGGTCATCGCCAAGCTTGACGATGCCCAGCAGTCCGACCGTCGCTTCGGCCGGGTACCCGTTGAAGGCCGCCTGTCGGTAGAACGCCGTCGCGACGTCGAACGCCAGCGCTGACTGACTCACCTCGTGCTCGATCATCTCGGCCGCGGCGGAAAGGTGGGGCAGCAGGAACGCGCTCGCGCGCGCTTGACGGCCAGGGTCGTCGGAAGCAAGGTCCACGACGGCCGCCTCGAGGGTGACGGCGGGGTGGCGGAACCTGCTAAGGAACCCGCCGTCCCCCCGGTCAGGCACGGCCACCGGAGGTGGCTTGGCCGACCGGGGCGGGATGAACGGCGCATCGATCAGGCCGACCGGCACGGGCTCCGAGGACCGCCACTCCTCATGACGGGACCCGCTCGTCGAGCGCCCAAGCAACCCACGCAGGGCCTGGAGGATCGTCACAGGTTGGGCGCCGCGCCAGTCGGCGAGTCCCGCCGACGCGCAACGACGTTGGGCTGGAAGGGATGGCGGCGCCGGGGATCGGGCGCAAGTCGAGGTGTCTCATCCGCCGGCTGCATGTGGCCCAGTGAAGATGCCTGGCCTAGACGCCGCCATCGCCCGATAGTCCCCAAGGGTCGGAAGCGACCTCGGCAAAGCGGTGCCAGTGAAGTACGGGGGGCGGATGTGGCTCCTCGCGGACTTGGCCTCGAACCTGCCCACTGGACCATATCGTGAGAACGTCACCCGGCACGGGGACGCGGCCTCCACGGGTGCAGGCTGGCCCTAGCTCGTGGTGTGCCCGTTGATCCAGCCAGCCGGCAGTTGCGCAGCGCTCCCCTGCTGCCGCAGGTGGAGTTCCACGTGCCCCGAAGTCAGGACCGCCGCACCACAGAGACGATCTCCTCGCCATAGCGCTCCACCTTGGCTGGGCCCATTCCGTGCACCCCGAGGAGTGCGTCCAACGTCCGAGGCCGCGCTTCCACGATAGCCAACAGGGTCCGATCCCAAAGCACCATGAACGGGGCGATGCCCTCCGTCGCTGCACGGTCCAGCCGCCACCGTCGCAGCTCATCAAACAGGTCGTCGTCATCCAGGCGTTCCGGGGCTGCGGCGTCCGATCGCAGGCGGGCGTCGTTGAGCACGGCCGGTCGGATAGAGGCTGACCGTTCGGGCCCCTCATCGTCGGAAGCGGCGCTGCTGGGAGGATCCTCTCCATTCACGATGGCGAGGATGTCGTGTCCGTACTTCTCCATCCGGGCCGGCCCCATGCCATGGACTTTGAGCAGAGACGCGGGCGAGGTGGGTCGCGCCTCGGCGATGGCGTCGAGGGTCGCGTCCGGGGCCAGAACGTAGGCTGGCACGCCCTCAGCCCGGGAACGGTCCCGCCGCCATGTCCGCAACCGCTCGACCAGGTCCGCATTCGTGGAATCCGAACCATGCCCGCCGTCGGCGGACTTGGGCGCAGTGCCGGCGGAAGCGACTACGGCGAGGATCGCCGGGCCGTGCAGCTCCACCCGTTCAGGCCCCATCCCCGGCACCCTTCGGAGCGCGGCAAGCGATCCAGGGCGGGCCTCCGCCACGGCCTCGAGGGTGCTGTCGGAAACGATGGCGGCCGGGGTGACGTGATCCCTGGCGGCCTTGAGTGAGCGCCACGTCAGCAGGTCCGGGAGGAGGTCCGCCTTTCGGGGAATGGACTGACGCGACGTGGCTTCAGGCAGACGGACGCGGTTCGTGCCGCCTTGCTGCGCAGCCGTCGGCTGATGCGTCGATGCAGTGTGTTGCGCGGTGGCGGGTGCCAGGGCGGCGAGGAACCGGGATGGACGTCGCTTCGTGCCGCCATTGCCGGCTTGGTCGCGGATCGCGGCCCAGGAGATGACGAGGCGGTCCCTGGCGCGTGTGATACCCACATACAGCAGCCGCCGCTCCTCCGCGATGGCGTCCGCCTCCTTGGCCTGCCGGATCGGGAGCAGTCCTTCCTCGACCGCGGGAAGAAGGACCACGGACCACTCGAGCCCCTTTGCCCGATGGTAGGTCAGGAGTTCCACGCCCTCACCCTGGACCGCTGACTCCGCCGCCGCCCGTCGGTCGAGCTCTGCCACCAAGGCCCGGGGCCCCGTCGCTGGCTCGGAGTGCACGAGCTCCTGCGCGATCTCGATGAGCACTCCCAGTGATGCATCGCGCTCGCGTGCCTCCGGCCCGCCGCTCTCGTCGCCCAAGCCGAGCTGCTCCGTGAAGGCCTCGCGAAGGCGCACGACGAACGCCGGCCCGGCCAGGTCCGGGGCCAGCCGAGCGACCATCCGGCGCGCCTCCCGCACGTCGGGCCGTGCGAAGAACCGCACGCTCGCGCGATAGGGCAGACCGGCCCGGGTGAATGCCTCCTCGAGCAATGGGATCTGGGCGTTCGTCCGGACCAGGACCGCCATGTCCGACGCCGATCGACCACCAGACAGCAGGGTCCGTACCTCATCCACGATGGCGGCCAGCTCAGCGTCCGCATCCGGGTGCCTCCGAACCACGGGGCGAGCGCCGTCGGGGCGGACGGCGACGAGATCACCACGAGGCCCGCCGGCGGTGAGGCGATTGGCGAACGCCAGGATCGACGGGGTGCTCCGGTAGTTGGAGAGCAGGCGCACGACCCTGGCGTGGGCGTACCGGCGGTCGAACTCGAGCAGGTAGTCCGGCGAGGCGCCAGTGAATAAGTAGATCGTCTGGTCCGGGTCACCGACGACGCAGATGTCCCTGGAGTCCCCGAGCCACAGGGAGACCAGGCGGTCTGCGAGTGGACTTGTGTCCTGGTATTCGTCCACGCTGAACCAGCGCTTCCGCTGGCGGACGATCTCGGCAGCCTCAGCGTCCTCCTCAAGCAGGCGGACCGTCTCGACCAGGAGGTCCTCGAAGTCGAGCATCCCCGCACGCTGCTTCGTCCGCTCGTACTCGGCGTAGACACGCGCGAACAGGTCGGGCGGGATCGGTGCCCGGTCACCACCCTCCGCGACCCATCGTCGGGGTTCGATCCGCCTCACTTTGGCCCACTCGATGACCTCGGCTACGTCCTTTGACGGCGTGAACCGGTAGTGCCCGGGGAGACCGCGGACGATCGTCGACACGATGCGCGCCTTGGACGGCAACAGTTCCGGGAATGGCTGTCCGTCATGCTGTGAGGGCCAGAACCAGGCGAGCTGAGCGCGGGCCATGGCATGGAAGGTGCGCGCCATCACGCCGGGGAACCCGAGCGCGGCCATGCGCTCCTCCATCTCGCGAGCAGCCTTGTCCGTGAAGGTCACGAGCAGCACCGCGGACAGCGAGACGGCCCCGGTCGCGATCGCGTATGCGGCCCGACGGCTGATCACCCGAGTCTTGCCTGATCCTGCCCCGGCGAGGATCACGAGCGGACCGGTCGCCGCCTCCACCGCTTCTCTTTGGGCCTCGTCGAGGTCAGCGAGCCGTCGAGCGCGAGCTCCATCGCCGCGCACTCGATGGGCGTGCCGTCCGGCAGCGTGATCGGGCCGCGCGAGGTCACCCGGAACCCGTACCGCTGGTAGAGCTGGAGGCCCGGCAGCGTGGCCATCAGCGACAGGCTGCGGAATCCCTCGGTCCGAGCCGCGTCGCGGCAGGCATCCAGGATGCGCGTCCCCAGGCCCCGACGCGTCCAGTCGGCCCGCACGAACATCGCCCGGACGCGCGCCGGTTCCGTGGCCGGGTCCAGCAGCCGCGCACGACCCTCCTGGGACGCCTCGCCGCTGAACAGCTTGTCGCGCCGGCTCCAGCCGCCGCAGGCCACGATCTCGCCGCCCGCCTCGATCACCAGGTAGGTGCCGTCCTCGATGAGCATCCGATCCACGTGCCCGATGTGGATCACGGACGCCGCGGTCTGGGCCGGCGTGTAGAACGCGGGAAAGAGGTCGCGGATCGACGCCTTCATCAGCGCGTCGATGGCGGCGGCGTCCGCGTCGGTCGCGCGGCGCAGGGTGGGAGGCACCCGATCCATGGTCATCGCGGCTGGAGTCTACCCGGGGCGTCCGCTGGCGGACCCGGTCGGCTGTCGGACCCTGGTCAGGGCACCGGCGCGTCCCGGCCCACGGTCCGGCGGTGGCCCCAGGACAGGACCCACCGGTCCAGGCCGATCCAGCCGGCGTTGCGCCAGGCCACGACCAGCAGCGTCCCCAGCATGATCATCACCGGGTTCACGCCCAGCACCCCCGCGAGCACGAAGTTGGCGTTGAGGAACACGCCCCCGAACGCGGCGATTCCGGTCAGGAACCCCGCCAGCAGGGCGACGCCCACCGCCAGCTCCCCCAGGGCCACGAGCGTGGCGAACAGGCTCGCGTTCGGCACCACCACGTTCTCCAGGAAGGACGCATACCAGTCGGGCGTGCCGGGATTCCGGATCGCACCCTGGACCAGGTTCTGGATGGGCGCGCCGTCCCCGAACAGCCACGCGCCGCTCGTGACCTTGGCCCATGCCGACGGCAGGAAGACCGAGGAGAGGTAGAGCCGGACGACCAGCCACAGCCACGCCGCGGCGGTGCTCGCGAAGAGCAGCCGGGCCCAGCGTGGGTCGTGAAGCGCCTCGGGGCGTACGACACCTCGATCGGGCATGGACGGCACCTCCGACGGCAGGACGAGTCAGCCCGACGGTAGCACCCGTCGGCCCGGCGGAGAAGGAGCGTCAGACGCTGGGGGCCGCCTGGGTCTCCGCGACGCGCGCCGCCTCGTCCGCCGCGTGGAACTCCGCGCGAAGCAACTCCTCCTGGGTCTTCCTGGGGAACACGAAGAACGTCAGGCCCATGCCGACGAGCACGCAACCCAGCCCAGCGAGGTAGGTGAGCTGGTCGCCGTCCAGGAAGGACTGGCGCGCCGCTGCCCGGATCTGGTCGGCGTACTCCGGGTTCTGGGAGGCGAGGTCGTCCGCGCTCGCGTACGACAGCTGGAGCTGCTCCTGCGTGGTGGCGCTGACGTCCTCGCCCGACTGGCTGATGGCGCTGCCCATCGCTGCGGCGTACCCGGCGGTCAGGAGCGCCCCGAACAGCGAGGTCATCAGGGCCCCGCCCAGGTCGCGCTGGAGGTCCGCGGTGCCCGACGCCATGCCCACCCGGGTGACCGGCACGGAGCCCGTGAGCGAGTTGGAGGAAGGAGTCCCGGCGATGCCCACGCCCAGGCCCATCAGCACGAGCGGGATCGCCACGACCCAGTAGCTGGTGCCCTCCCCCCACAGGAAGAACATGCCCACGAACGCCGCACCCAGGATGGCCTGGCCCAGCAGGAGCGTGGCACGGGAGCCGATCTGCTGGACCAGCTTCGCCGAGCGCGGCGCCACGAGCACCATGGCGACGACGGCGGGCAGGATGGCCGCGCCCGCCTGGAGCGTGTCGTATCCCAGCACGTTCTGGAGGTACTGCTGGTTCACGAACGCGATGCCCATCAGCGAGCCGAACACGATGATGCCCGCGACCGCCGCCACCCAGAACGTGGGCCGTGCGGCGACCGTCAGGTCGTACAGCGGGTTCGCGGCGCGCTTCTGTCGGACGACGAACAACACCGCCAGCACCGCGGCGATCGCGAGCAGACCGATCGCCAGCGTGCGCATGGACGCGACCGTGATGAAGTTGAGGCCCACCACCAGCGCCCCGATCATCACCGCGGACAGGAGGCCGCCGGGGTTGTCCACGGGCTCGGTCGATTCGTTGATGTGCGCGGGGACGTGCTTCCAGGCCAGGAACAGGGCAAGGACCGCGAGCGGGATCGTGATGAGGAACACCGAGCCCCACTCGAACCGCTCCAGCAGCAGCCCGGCGAGCATGGGGCCCAGCATCGCCACGCCGCCGCCCAGCGCGGACCAGGCCGCGATCGAGCGGGTGCGCGCCGGTCCGGACCACAGGGCGGTGATGAGCGCCAGCGTGGTGGGATACGCGAGACCGGCCGACAGGCCGCCCACGACACGGGCGACGAAGAGCACCTCCGCGGAGGGCGCGAAGCCCGCCACCAGCGACGCCGGGATGGCGAGGCTCATGCCCAGCAGGATCATCAGCTTCCGGCCGTATCGGTCGCCCAGGGCACCGAACCAGAGCACGGACGCGGCGAGCCCCAGGGAGTAGCCGACCGCGATCAGGTTGAGATCGGTCTGCGAGGCATCGAAGGCGACGCCGATCGACGGCAGCGCCACGTTCGCGACCGACAGGTTGAGGTTCGCGACGGCCGCCACGAGGATGAGCGAGCCCAGGACGACCTTCGCGTTGGGCGGTCCGCCGGATGCCTCCGACGGATGACCGGTGATGGACACTGAGCTACCTCCCTGGGGCCTGCCGCAGCGGTCCGGGACGCCCCGGCGGATGGTCGCCGCCTGACGTGCGACGCGCCATCATCCCGCGCGCATGATTCTCAGCCCTCCGGGGTCGCGGCCCCGTCCGCGGGCAGCGCAGCACCCGGCAGCGCGAACCACGGACGGACCTCCAGCACCAGCCGCCCCGCGAGCACCGCGGGGTCCTCCGCCACGAGCGCCTCCGCCTCGGCCCGCGTGGGCACGGTGAGCACGCCGATGCCCCGCAGGTCGTCGAGATCGAGCACGGGACCGAACAGCGTCAGACGACCCTCCGCCTCCAGGCGGAAGAGATGCGCCAGGTGGGCCCGCTGGATCTGCTCGGCGGTCTCGTCGTCCTGGGTCCGGTCGGGCCCGGGGCGCAACAGCAGCAGCCAGAACCAGCGGTTGGCCGCGACGCGCGTCGCGATGTCGGAGGCGTCCATCGGCGCCATGGTAGCCAGCCGTCCTCGAGCCAGATGAGGCCCCAGTGAGCGACGCCCCGATCAGGCAGCCGGCGCGGTGACCGGAACGTCGCGCGGATCGCGTCTCGGCTTGACGCCCCGCAGCAGCACGGCCGCCATTCCCAGGCCCAGGATGCCCGTGAGGATGGCGACGCGAGGGCCGGCCGCAAGCTGACCGTCTCGGGTGAACTGGTCCATGAGCAGGCCGCCCACCACCAGCCCCAGCGGTCCCGAGATGGAGTTCGCGATGTTGGCGAGGCCCATGTACCGTCCCGACGCGGCGAGCGGGATGACGTCGGTCATGAGCGCCCAATCGACCGCCAGATAGGCTCCCGACCCGACTCCCAGGACGACCGCACCCGGAAGCGCCCAGACGGGTGCTGGTGCGAGTCCCAGGACCAGCAGGCCGGCGGACGCCAGTCCGATCGCCCCGTGAATGACCGGCTTGCGGCCGACCCGGTCCGACGCCCACCCGCCGAGCAGCGATGCCGCCACCACTCCCACCAGGAACACCACCAGCGCCGCGTACTGCCAGATGCTCCGCCAGGTGGGGTCGGTCTGGCCCAGCGACCGCTCCACGTACAGCAGGTTGATGTTGACGAAGATGCCGATGCCCGCCAGGACGCACAGCCGGACGCCGGTCATGCGCAGGAACGAGCGCTCGCGGAGCACGTCCAGCCCCCATGCCTCGCGCGCCACGGCCGCCCAGGAGCGACCTGCCCGGTCGCGCGCCGCAGGACCCTCCCGGACCCACGCGAACGTCGCACCGGCGAGGATGACCTCCATGACGCCCACGATGAGCAGCGGCAGGCCCCACTGGTTCACCGCAGCGCCGGCCAGCAGCACCGCGGTGCCGACCAGCTGGCCCACGAGGCGCATGACCCCCATGGCGCCGGATGCCACGCCCACCTGCGGCTCGGGCACCAGATCGGGGACATAGCCCTGGAACGGGCCCTGCGCCATGTTGGAGCTGAACTGGAGGCCCAGGAAGCAGGCGAGGTATGCCGCGATGACCGGACCTGACGCGAGCGCGGCACCATCCCAGCCTGCGGGCTCCGGCAGGGCGACTGCGGCGAGGCCGGCCAGGAACACGAGGTCGATCAGCGCACCCGACAGGATGTATCCCTTGCGCCGACCCCACCGGGACACCGTGTAGTCGGAGATGGTGCCGAACGTGGGGACCACGAGGATGGCGACCAGGGCGCCCAGGAGCTCCATGCCTGCCATCGCCGCACCCACGGCGTCCCGGCCGACCATCAGCTCGACCTGCTTCTGGCCGAAGTTCTCGTAGGCGCCCCAGATGGCGCTGATGCCCAGCCAGTAGACCGAGATGAGCGTCAGCTGTCGGACCGGCAGCAGCTGGGTGGGCCGCACCGACTCGTTCGGAACGCCACCATCCGCGCCGTCCGACGGCGCCCTGACCACGCGTTCCATCACCGTCTCCCAAGCGTGGACGGTCGGGGGCCGCCGATGATGGTGATCGCATCCGTTGGTCCGGTCAAGCGGAACATCCTCGACCGGGGAACAGCATCGACAGGCGCAGCCTCGACGCCGCGCCGAGGTCGCAGAGGTCGCAGAGGTCGCAGAGCACGGTCGCGCGTCAGGTCTGCGTCAGGACCGGCGCACCCTCTACCCTGTCGCGATGGAGCTGCTGACCAATCCCGACACCTGGATCGTGCTCATCACCCTGACGAGCCTCGAGATCGTCCTGGGCATCGACAACATCGTGTTCATCTCCATCCTGGCGGGGAAACTGCCGCCAGACCAGCGGGACCGGGCTCGCCAGGTGGGCCTGCTGGCCGCCATGGGCATGCGCATCCTGCTGCTGCTGGCCATCGGCTGGGTGGTCGGACTGACACAGCCGCTGTTCACGATCGCGGGACGCGAGATCTCGGGTCGTGACCTCATCCTGGTGGGCGGCGGCCTGTTCCTGCTGGCCAAGGCGACCTGGGAGATCCACCATCGGCTGGAGGGGGAGGAGCACGAGCGGACGGCCGGGCCCGCCGCCTCGTTCGGCGCGGTGATCCTCCAGATCATGCTCCTGGACATCGTGTTCTCGCTCGATTCCGTGATCACCGCGGTGGGCATGGCGAACGAGATCATCATCATGATCGCGGCGGTGGTCATCTCGGTGTTGGTGATGCTCGTGGCATCCGGCCCGGTGAGCCGGCTGATCGAGGCCCACCCATCGCTCAAGATGCTGGCGCTGTCATTCCTGCTGCTCATCGGTGTCGTGCTCGTCGCGGAGGGTCTGGGCCAGCACATCGAGAAGGGCTACATCTACTTCGCGATGGGGTTCTCGGTGCTGGTGGAGTTCCTCAACATCCGGGCGTCGCGGCGCAGGCTCAAGCCGCCCGTCCAGCTGCGGGACCCGTACGAAGGTCGACTCGACGCACTGCTCTGATGACCGACGGGCTCGTCCGTCGGCGGCGTCCTGGGGGCGCGGGGCGGGACGCGAGCGGGGGCGGGGCGCGAGCGGGGGCGGCGGCCCACTCGGCGGCGTCCGGTGGGCGGGGCGCGGGGCGGGGCGGGGCGCGGGGCGCGGGGCGGGGCGCGCGAGTCGTCACTCATCGATGGGCGTGCTCTTGGGCGCGTCGGAGCCCGCGACTCGCCACGATTCGGCGACCCGACGGCGGAAGCCACGCTCGGTGATGGACGTCCGCCGGGGCAGAGGCCGCACCGGCCACACCCAACAGCACGGTGTTCGTTACCTGACGAGTCGCCCGTGCGCCCACTCATCACCCAGCGACAGGGTCGATCCCACCCCGGCCGTGGACGGGAGCCGCGCAGCGCGGGGCAGCGCGGGGCAGCGCGGGGCGGTCCGGGCGCGACGCGGGCGGCCCGGGCGGGACGCGGCGGCAACCAGCGGCCGAGTCGCGACCGGAGTGTGGGATCCGGCGGGGCGCGGCGGACGGCAGGCATGTCCCGAGCGCCGCGACGGCCAGGCACAGGGAGGCGACGCCGTGCGGCCGGGCCGGACCGTGACGATCCGAACGCGGCAGCAGCAGAAGTCGACGGTGGGCCTCCCCGCGATCGGTCAGACGAGGGAGCCGTCCGGGCCGATCTCCACCGTGCGCTGCTGCGCCGCCGCGAGCTCGGCCGCGGTGATCATGGCCACCACGCGCAGGCCGTCGCGCCCGCAGGACGCGGGATCGCGCCGTTCTCCGATCGCATCGACGAGATCCTCCAGCTCGGCCGCGTAGGCGCGAAGCCGGACCGGGTCGGACGCGTCCAGAGGGTCGAACGGCGCCTGCCGGGCCACCTCCGTCCGGCCGCCATCGCGGGCCAGAAGCGCCGACACGTACGGGTCGAACTCCACGATCCCCGAGGAACCCACGATCGTCCATGGCCAACCGGGTTCGAGTCCAGGGTCGGGGAACTCGTAGCTCATCCAGACCTGGACGAGCGCCCCGGACGCCATGGTGTAGAGCGCCATGGCGCTCTGACCCACGCGGGGTGGGGTCCCCGAGAAGTTGGCGATCTGGGCCGACACGCGGACTGATTCAGACCCGGTGAACCAGCGGATGAGGTCGCACGCGTGGGCAGCCCAGCTCGCATAGGCCGTCTGCTGTGCGGGGTCCAGCTTCCACTCGTCGCCGCGCGCGGCCAGGTCCCACCAACCCACCTCGGCGCCGATGGTGCCCACCATGCGCACCTGGCCGACGTCCCCGCGGGAGATCGCCTCGTGGACGGCCAGCGGCACGGTCCGGAAGCGGTGGTGGGACACCACGGCCAGGCGCACATCCGCCGCGTCCGCTGCATCGACCATCGCGCGGCACTCGACCACGGACTGGGCCATGGGCTTCTCCACGAGCAGGTGCCGTCCACTGCGGACCACCGCGAGCGCCTGGTCGTGATGCCCCGCGGGCGGCGTGGCCAGCACGACCGCGTCCACATCCGTGCGCCGAAGCAGTGCATCCAGGTCCGGCTCCAGCGCGATGGCGTGGTCATCGGCAAGGGCCGCCGCGCGCCGACCGCCCGTGACCGCGACGACCCGCGTCCCCCGGGCATGTCGGGAGCCGACCTCCGCCCACGTCCGGCCCATGAACCCGGAACCCACGATGCCGATCCTGAGCTCCGACCCCTCGGCCATGTCGCCTCCCACCGATAGCCGCCCCGGGTTCAGCACGTCACAGCGCCGACCCCCATGACCGTCCGTCGCCTGCGGTCACGGGTCCATGATGCCCCGGTGCGGCGGGCGATGCTGGGCCGACCTTGCGCAGGACTCGCCCACCTGGCGGGAACCGTGGCGTCATTCGCGGCGTCTGAGCAGCCTCCTCCCTCCCCGACGAGCCCCGTCGAAGCCGCCGAAGCAGCTTCCGGGGCTTCGTCGATTCCATCGGCGGAATGACGGGTGACGCCTGCCGATGGGCGCGGGGTCTGACCGGATGACGCTGGGACGGGATGGCCACCTCGCCGAATCGCTCAGGAATCGGGGGTCCATGACACGCCGGAGTCCTCCGGGCTGACCCATTCACCCGCGAGGGCACCGCGCAGGACCTGCACCAGATCGCGCTTCCCTTCTGGGTCTCGGAATGTGGGGAAGCGGAACGTCTGCGGCCCCGCCCCGGGCTCGGTGGTCGACCGTGGGAGCTTGACCTCGCGGAAGCCGGAGATCGAATCGCCGCGCACGGAATAGACCCGGACCACACGCGGCAGCCGTACCTGGCCCGGGTTCGGCGTGGGGCTGGGGCTGGGCGCGGGTGACGGCGTGGGGCTCGGGCTGGGCGTGGGCGACGGGCTGGGCGTGGGCGACGGGCTGGGCGTGGGCGACGGCGTGGGGCTCGGGCTGGGCGTGGGCGACGGGCTGGGCGTGGGCGACGGGCTGGGCGTGGGCGACGGGCTGGGCGTG
>DAOTUU010000026.1:0-50488 GCA_034436555.1 Chloroflexota bacterium
CTAGTGCCCCGATTCATAATGCCCGGTAGGTAATCGCACTCCCCCGAGGCCCGGCCGCGGGCCTCCCGAGCATCGGAGGTGACGATGGCCCGCCGGCCGGAGCTGTTCGTGCGCGAGCTGACCGATGGGGAGGCCGCCCACCTCCTCCATCTCTCGAAGCGGGGCGGGGACGCCGTGGTGCGCCATCGGGCGATGCTCCTGTTCGCCTCGTTCCAGGGCCAGAGCGTCACCCAGATCGCGCTCATGCACCAGGCGAGCGCGACCCACATCGCGGAGCTCATCCACGCCTTCAACGCGGAGGGCTTCCCGGCGCTGGACCCTCGCTGGGGCGGGGGCCGACCCCGCCGGATCGATCCCGATGAGCGCGCCGGGATCGTGAAGGTGGCCCTCGCCCGGCCACGGGAGCTGGGTGAGCCCTTCAGCTCCTGGAGCCTGGCCAAGCTGCGCGACCACCTGGTCCGGCGTCGCGTGGTGCCGACCATCAGCCGCAGCCAGCTGTGGCGCATCCTGCGGGAGGCGGGCATCCGGTTCCAGCACCACAAGACATGGAAGGCCTCGCCCGACCCCGACTTCGAGGCGAAGAAGAACCGGGTCCTCGACCTCTACGCCCATCCGCCCGAAGGGGCACGGGTGCTGTGCCTCGACGAGTTCGGGCCCCTGAACCTGCAGCCACGCCTCGGCCGGGGCTGGCAGCCGAGCCGACACCCGGCCCGCTTCCGGGCCACCTACAAGAGGACCGCGGGAGTGCGCCATCTGGTCGCGGCCTACGACCCGGCGACGGGTCGGATGTACGGCCACATCCATCCCACCAAGACCTGGCGCGAGGTGCGGGAGCTGCTGCGCTCGCTGCGCGCCCGCTTCACCGAACACCTGGTCGTGATCCTCGACAACTTCAGCCCGCACCACAAGAAGGAGCTCGTGGCGTGGGTCGCCGAGCGCGACATCGAGCTCGTTTTCCTGCCCACGTACGCGAGCTGGCTCAACCTCATCGAGTGCCAGTTCACCGCGCTCCGTCGCTTCGCCCTCGATGGCACCGACCACGCCAGCCACGCCGAGCAGGACGCCGCGATCCACGCCTACCTGCGCTGGCACAACCGCAACGCCCGGCCAGCCAGGCCCTGGCGCATCAAGGCCGAGGTCCATCATTCGCTCCCGAGCGTTGCGGCATGAGGCACTAGCCCGGGGCCGTGGCATGCTCCCCGGCATGTCATCGACCTCGATCGTGGGCGCGGTCTTCCGTGGTCCCCGCCTGCCCCTTCTCCCGGAGCCGTTGCTGCTGGACGATCCTGGGCCCGGGGAGGTCCGGGTGCGGATGGTCGCGAGCGGCGTCTGCCACTCCGACCTGCACGTGGTGGACGGCGAGTGGGAGCGCCCGTCGGGGGTGGTCCTCGGTCACGAGGGGGCGGGCGTCATCGAGGCGATCGGGCAGGGTGTCCCGGAGCGGCCGGTCACGGCGGCGCCCGGCACGGCTCCGGGCTGGCGCGTCGGCGACCTGGTGGTGCTCGTGTGGACCGCTCCCTGCGAGCGCTGCCCGGCGTGCCTGCGTGGTGAGCCCTGGCTGTGCGCCACACCGCGCGGTGGCGGCCATCGGCTGGCACCCGACCTCGTCCGCCTGCGTCGCCCGACCGGCGAGGCCGTGGGCGTGTACAGCGGGGTCGGCACGCACGCGACCGGCCAGGTGGTGGATGCGGCCGCGGCGATCCCGGTCGATCCGCGCACGCCCCACGACGTGGCGGCGCTCATCGGCTGTGCCGCGACGACGGGTGTCGGGGCGGTCCGCGCCACGGCGAGCGTCCGTACGGGCGAGACGGTCGTGGTCATCGGGCTGGGTGGCGTGGGCCTCGCGGCGCTCATGGCCGCGGTCGATGCGGGTGCCACGGTCATCGCCGTGGACCGCGAGGCGGCGAAGCTCGCGACCGCGACCGACCTGGGTGCGGCGCTCGCGCTGGAGCCCGGACCGGGCCTCGCGGCGTCCGTGCGACGGGCCACCGACGGCGGTGCGGACCATGCGCTCGAGTGCATCGGCCTCACGACGACCGCGGAGCTGGCGGTGGACCTGGTGCGGCCGGGCGGCATCGTGACCCTCGTGGGCATGACGGCGCAGGGAGCGCGGGCGGGCATCGACGTGTATCGGTTCGTGGAGGACGGCAAGCGGCTGCTGGGCTCCAACTATGGCTCGGTCGTGCCCGCCCGGGACGTGCCCGCCATCGCGGCAGACGTGGTCGCCGGCCGGCTGCCCCTGGGCCGCATCGTCACGGAGCACATCGGTCTGGGCGACCTGGACGCCGCCCTGGACGCGATGCGCCGGCGCGATGGCGCCCGGCGGGTGGTGCTGTTCCCGAGCTGACGCTCGCGCGCGAGCGGGCCCCCGCTCGCGTCCTCCCCCGCGACGGTGGCGCCGACCCTCGCCGATCGGTCGCTCAGCGGCCATGAACGACCGATCGCGCCCGCGTCTGGTCAGTCGGGGCCGCTGGGTGGCCCGCATCGGCGCATGACCGTCAATCCGGACCGCTGACCGGCCCGCCCCGCCCGCCCCGCGGCACACGTGACGATCTTGTCCGCTCGGCGGCCCGCCCCGCTCCCTCGGCGGCCCGCCCCGCCCGCTCGGCGGCCCGCCCCGCTTCGCCCCGATCCGTGGCCCACACGCATCCGCCCGTGCCCACCCATACCGAACGCCCGTTCGACGGATCGCCCGGCCTCGACCATGGGTCCGTGGTAGCCTTCGAGCGAGGATGAGCATCGCGCCCAACGACTTCACCCACCTCCACGTGCACTCCGAGTTCAGCCTGCTGGACGGCCTCGGCCGCATCGACGACATGGTCGGCCAGGCCTCCGCGCTCGGCTTCGACTCGCTCGCAATCACCGACCACGGCGCCCTCTACGGCGCGATCGCGTTCTACAAGGCGTGCGTCGACCGGGCGATCAAGCCCATCATCGGCGTCGAGACCTACGTGGCGCGCCGGACCATGCGTGATCGGGACGGCAAGCTGGACGACAAGCCCTACCACCTCGTGCTCCTGGCCAAGGACTGGACCGGCTACCAGAACCTGTGCCGGCTGGTCACGGATGCCCACATCGACGGCTACTACTACAAGCCGCGCATCGACAGGGAGCACCTGGCGCGCCACAGCGAGGGGCTCATCGGCCTGTCGGCGTGCCTCGGCGGGGAGATCCCGCGGGCGTTGGAGACGGACGACTGGGACAGCGCCCGGCGCCTCGCCGGCGAGTATCGGGACATCTTCCGGGGCGACTTCTTCCTGGAGGTCCAGGACCACGGCATGGCAGAGCAGCACATGCTCACCCGCAAGCTGCTGCGCCTGGGCCCGGAGACCGGCCTGCGCTTCGTGGGCACCAACGACCTGCACTACGTCCGACGGGACCAGCACGAGGCGCACGACGTGCTGCTGTGCGTGGGCACCGGTTCCAACCTGAGCGATCCCAACCGGTTCCGGATCGAGGGCGAGGAGCACTACCTGAAGTCCGCCGCGGAGATGGCCGCGCTGTTCACGGAGATCCCGGGCGCGGTCGCCAACACCCGCCTCATCACGGAGATGGCGGACCTCGAGATGACGTTCGGGAATCTCCGGCTGCCGCATTTCCCGGTCCCCGACGGCCATACCGTGGAGACCTGGCTGCGCGAGGAATGCCAGCGCGGTCTCGCGGCGCGATACGGCACCGTCAGCGAGGACATCCAGCGTCGGCTGGACTACGAGCTGGGCATCATCATCCAGATGGGGTACGCGGGCTACTTCCTCATCGTGGCCGACTTCGTCCGGTTCGCGCGCGCGCAGCGCATCGCCACCACCTGCCGAGGCTCCGCGCCGGGGTCCATCGTGACCTACACCCTGGGCATCACGCCCGTGGACCCGCTGCTCTACCAGCTGCCGTTCGAGCGGTTCCTGAACCCGGACCGCGTGACCATGCCGGACATCGACGTGGATTTCGAGGACGCCCGCCGGGGCGAGGTCATCGACTACGTCTCGCGCAAGTACGGTCAGGACCACGTCGCGCAGATCATCACGTTCGGCACGATGCTCGCCCGCGCCGCGATCCGCGACGTGGGCCGGACCATGGGCCTGGGCTACGGCGAGGTGGACCGGATCGCCAAGGCCGTGCCCAACCAGCTGGGCATCAGGCTGGAGGAGGCGCTCGAGATCTCGCCGCCGCTGCGGGAGATGGCGGAGTCGGATCCCCAGATCGGCAGGCTCATCGACATCGCGAAGCAGCTGGAGGGCGTGGCGCGCAACGCATCCACGCACGCCGCGGGCGTGGTCATCAGTCGGGAGCCGCTCACGGAGCTGATGCCGCTCCAGAAGGCCACCAACTCGGACGCGCTGATGACGCAGTATGAGATGCATGGCGTGGAGTCGCTGGGCCTGCTCAAGTTCGACTTCCTGGGCCTCTCCAACCTGACCATCCTGCGCCAGGCGGTGGACCTCATCGCGGAGCACCGGGGCATCGAGCGCATCGACCTCGACCACATCCCGCTCGATGACGCGCGCACCTTCGCGCTGCTCAGCTCCGGCGAGACCACCGGCGTGTTCCAGCTCGAGTCCGCGGGCATGCGCCGGTACATCCGGGAGCTGCGCCCGTCCACCGTCTACGACCTCGCGGCCATGGTCGCGCTGTTCCGACCCGGCCCCATGGACAACATCCCGCTGTACATCCGCCGGAAGCACGGGCTGGAACCCGTGACCTACCTCCACCCCCTGCTCGAGCCCTACCTGGAGAAGACCTTCGGCGTGTTCGTGTACCAGGAGGACATCATGGCCGCGGCCATCGCGCTGGGCGGCTTCACGGGACCGGAGGCGGACACGCTGGGGTACGCGATCCGCAAGAAGAAGGCCAAGCTCATGGGCGAGATGAAGGGCAAGTTCGTCTCCCAGGCGGCGGAGCGGGGCATCCAGGCGCAGACCATCGACGCGGTGTTCAAGGCGTTCGAGCCGTTCGAGCGCTACGGCTTCAACAAGGCCCACGCCACGTGCTACGGCCTCATCGCCTACCAGACGGCCTATCTGAAGGCGAACTTCACGGTCGAGTACATGACATCGGTGCTGACCGCGTTCCGGGACAACACGGACAAGGTGGCCACCGCGATCGCGGAATGCCGCCGCCTGGGCATCACCATCCAGCCGCCGGACGTGCTTCGGTCAGGCCTCCACTTCACGGTCGAGGGGGATGCCATCCGCTTCGGCCTGCTGGCCATCAAGAACGTGGGCGAGGGGGCCATCGAATCGATCGTGGCGGCGCGCGCCGAGGCGCCGTTCCGCTCGCTGGCTGACCTGTGCGCCCGGGTGGACCTGCGCCTCGCCAACAAGCGGGTGCTGGAGTCGCTCATCAAGTGCGGCGCCCTGGACGGCCTGGGGCACCCGGCGCAGCTGCTGCTCGCCCTGGACGACGCGATCGGCTACGGACAGGTGCAGCAGCGCGACCGCATCTCCGGCCAGGTCTCGCTGTTCGACAGCCTCGCGGCCGGCGACGTCGTCCTGGAGCGGCCGCTGCCCACCGCCACGCCCGCCTCGTCGCGCGAGCGCCTGCGCTGGGAGAAGGAGCTGATGGGCCTGTACCTCTCGGACCATCCGCTGGGCGAGCTCGCGGCGGAGATCGGCCGGTACTGCTCCGCCTTCTCGGGGGACCTGGGCGAAGAGCTGGACCAGCAGCGGATCACCATCGGCGGCGTGGTCACCGCGGTCCGGACGGTGGTCACGAAGGCGAAGGCCACCATGGCCGTGGCCACCGTCGAGGATCTCCAGGGGAGCCTCGAGGTGGTGGTGTTCCCCAAGACCTACGAGGACACCGCGTCGAGCTGGACCGAGGATGCCGTGGTGCTCGTGGCCGGGCGCGTGGACCACAAGGGCGAGGAGACCGTGCTGCTCGCGGACGCCGTGTGGAGCTGGGAGGACGCCGTCGCCATGGGTCCGGACGCATTCGCGCGCGCCGTCGCCGCGGGTGACCGGCCTCGCCGCGGCGGACGGGACCGTGGCACATGGGGTGACCGGACCGGCCCAGGGAGCGGCCGCGGGAGGTCGGTCGACCTCCGGCCCCCCGGCGGTGGCGGGGACGGCGCCTCCCGACCCGGCGGCTCGCCCCCGGACGACCGTCCCGGCGCGGGTGGCGCACCCCCCGGCATGGTGACGAGACCCATCGCCGCCGTCGCGGTCGCGTCGGCCGCGGGTGGTGGGGGCACCCCTGAGGCGACCGGACAGCGTCCCGCGCTCGTGCGCACGGTGGCCCGGGTCTCGCCGCTGCGCGGCGGAGGCGTCGTGGGCACGCTCGAGGTGACCATCACCGGACCGGCGCATCGGACGCGCGTCATCGAACCAGGGAGCGCCGGCCCGACCCAGGCGCCGGAGCCGGTGCAGGAGCCTCCCGAGCCGGGATCGCTGGCGACCCTCGCGCCCGACGGCCCCGACGACCCGGCCTGGCCCGAGGAGGCCCGCCGGGACGTGGTGCGAGCCGCGACGTCCCCCACCTCGCCGGTGGAGGCGGCGCCGGGCCAGGTCCTGCACGTGCGGTTCCGGCCCGCCGCATCCGACCAGGTCGTGGCCGGGTTCCAGTCCCTGAAGGCGCTCATCCACGACCGGCCCGGCGACACGGCGGTGGTGCTGCACATCCCCGCGGGGCGCGGCCGGGAGCAGGAGATGACGCTGCGGGTGGGCGTGGCGTACGACACGGACCTGGTGCGCGAGATGACTCGGCGCCTGGGCACGAGCGTGGAGCTTCGACTCGCCTGAGAGGGCGGCCGCGCCCGGTCAGCCCGCCCGGTCAGCCCGCCCGGTGAGCCCGCCCGGTGAGCTCGCCCGGTCAGCCCGCCCGCCCGGCCTGACCCGCCGGCTCCCGCGCGACGTCGTCCGCGTTCGCGCGCACGCGCGCAAGCTCGGGTCGAGCGAGCAGGGCGACGACACCCGCGACCCCCACGGCCACGCCGCACACGAGCATCGCGGGCTGGGCGCCGATCGCCTCCGCCATGGCGCCACCCAGCAGGGCGCCCAGCGGCATCAGGCCCCAGTAGAGCAGCGCGAACACGGCGGTGATGCGTCCTCGGAACTCCGTCGAGGCGAGCGCCTGGATGAGCGAGAGCGTGGACGATGCATAGATCGCGAACCCCGCACCCGCCCACACCATGGCCGCGACGCACGCCTCGAGCGTGGGTGCGAGTCCGAAGGCGGCGAGGCCGCTGGCGATCATCGCGACACCCACGAGCACCGATCGCCCGTGACCGGCCCGGCTCATCAGGCGCGCCCCCAGCCAGCCCGCGACGAGTCCGCCGACTCCCGCGGCCGCGACCATGAGGCCCAGGCCGTCCGACCCATAGCCGCCCTCCTTGGCGGCCACCGGCAGGAGGTAGTTGAACGACAGTCCGATGGCGCCGGGCGCGACGGCGAGGGCCAGGAGCGTGCCCAGGATCGGCTCCCGCCGGGCGTAGCGCGCGGCCGCCAGCAGTGGAGCCACGAGCGCCCGCCCGGGCTGGGCCACCGCGGCCGGATCGCGGATGGGCAGGCGCAGCACCACGAGGGCCGGCAGGGCGAGCATCAGGCCTGCCACCACGAGCGTGGCGCCGCTGGGCCACAGCGCGAGCAGGACGCCCGCCAGCAGGCCGCCGATGATCCGACCCGCGTTCACGTCCAGGAACACGAGCGTCACCGCGCTCGGCACGAGGCTCCGCGGCACGAGGTCGTTGACGATGGAGATGCTGCCCGGCGAACCCAGGACTGACGCCCCGCCGATGGCCAGGGCCAGCAGGCCGAACCCCAGCATCGGCAGGCCGAACCCGAGCACGAGCATCCCCAGCAGGATCGTCACGAGTCCCGCGGCGGCCAGGGAGGCGCCCACCATGCGTCGCGAGCCGAACCGGTCGGTGAGGAGACCGGCGTGGAGCGTGAACAGGCCGAACGGGAGCGCATACAGGAATCCCACGAGGCCAACGCTGGCCGCCGATCCGGTCGCCTCGAGCACCGTCCACGAGAGTGCGGCGCTGAGCACGAAGGATGCGGTGTTGGAGACGAGGCTGGCCCAGAAGTAGGTCCGGAACGGCGGGTGATCCAACGCATCCAGCCCGAGGCGGCCCGCGACCCCGCGCCGCTCCTCACCACCCTCGCCGTGCACGCGTCTCCGTCGATCTCACTGGGGTCCCAACCGGGCTCGGGCGCAGTGTAGCGACCGCGACGGGGTCGCTGCGGGCGCCGCCGACCCGGTGGCGCCGGGTGGCCGGCGACTGGTACCGGAGGAGGGATTCGAACCCACACGACCTTGCGGCCGGCCGATTTTGAGTCGGCTGCGTCTGCCATTCCGCCACTCCGGCGCCGCGCGATCGTAGCATCGGCGGAGGATCGCCCGGCGACAGTCGCCGGCGACGGCGGGTCCCGGGGCCGATGGTAGACTCGGCGCCGATTCATCCCTGGGATCCGCCGTGGCGCCGCCGCGCCACGAATCGCGCCATGACCCCGCCCTGGAGGAGCCAGCCGCTCGTGGACGAGGCCGCACGCTCTCGCGCTGCCGATGCGAGCGTCGCGTCGGGGGCCCCGGGATCGGGCCCCGCGGAGGCCCCCACGGCACCCGATCCAGCACCCCGCGACCGCGCCGACGCGCTCGACCGGGTCCGCGACCGGGCGCTCGTGGAGCAGGCGCTCAGGGGCGACCTGGACGCGTTCAACCGGCTCGTGGAGCTGTACCAGGACTACCTGTTCAGCGTCACCGTGCGCATGCTCGCCGATCGTGAGGCCGCCGCGGACGCGGTCCAGGAGGCGTTCTTCTCCGCGTACCGCAACCTCGCCCGCTTCCGCGGCGATTCGTTCCGCAGCTGGCTGACGCGCATCGCGCTCAACGCCGCCACCGACACGCTGCGGGTCCGCAAGCGCCGACCGGCGGACCCCTACCCGGAGTGGGAGGACGACTCGTGGCAGCCGCCCGCTGACGAGCAGGACAACCCGGAGCGCATGGCCATCGCCGTCGCGCGCAGCCGGCGAATTCAGGAGGCGCTCACGCACATCACCCTCGACCAGCGCACCGCCATCGTGCTGTTCGACGTGGAGGGCTACGACTACCAGGAGATCGCGGACATGACCGGCGTGTCCCTGGGCACGGTCAAGTCGCGCATCCACCGCGGACGGCTGGCGCTGCGGGACCTCCTCATCGACGACCTGGAGCTGCTCCGCGGATGACCAGGGAACCCGACGGGTCCGGCGCGCGTCATGCGCCCGTGACTGCCCAGACCCCCGGCACCGAGCGTGCCCACGAGTCCCATGACCGCCTGCTGGTCGCGCGCCACGCCGTGGGCGACGACCTCGCCGCGGATGAGCGCGCCGCGCTGGTCGCGCTGCTCGCGAGCTGCCCGTCGTGCGACCGGCTCGTGGAGGAGCTGGCGGTCGTCCGACGCACGACGGCCGCGTCCCTCTCGCCGATGCGTGCCCGGGATTTCCGGATCACCCCGCAGCAGGCGCGGGCGCTCCGTCCGAGTGCCTGGCGGCGCCTGCTGGCACGGCTCTCGGCACCCCGCATGGACCGACTCCGCCCGGTGGCGGGCGCCACGCTGGCGGTCGGCATCGTGCTGGTCGGGGCATCCGCGTTCGTGCCGCGTGAGACGCAGGTGCTGGTGCCGCCTGATGCGCCGGCCCTGGCGAGCACCACGTCGCCGGTGGATGGCGGTGCGGGCGAGGCGATGCCGGAGGCCAGTCCAGACGCGGTCGCACGCGAGGCCGACCCGCGCAGCCACGCGGACGCGCAGGCCAAGGCGAGCGACGATCCTGCCGGGATCATGGAGATGGTGCCCGTGCCGACGGTCTCCGCGCCCCGGGGATCCGCACCATCGAGCCCTGACACCGCCGCGGACCAGCGCGCCCTCGGCCTTGTGGCTGGCGAGTCTCCCGGACCAGGCGGCGACCCGGGCCCGCCCGAGACGCAGGCGATGATGGCGCAGGATGGCGCGACCGATGCTGCGATGGCACCCGCGCTGTTCCTCCTGGGTCTCCTCCTCGCGGCCGCGTCTGGCGTGGTGCTCGTGCTCGCGTGGCTCGCCCGCCGAGGCTCGGATCCGCTGCTGCGCTGACGCGCGGGCCCGGCGCTTGCGCGGCCGAACCTGACCGGTGATGGCAGGCGGCCACCGGTACACTCGGGTCGTGGAACGCCCGCGGGTCATGCTGCTCGACGCGCACAGCCTCATCTATCGGGCGTACTTCGCGCTGCTGGAGACGCCCCTGTCCACGAGCAAGGGCCAGCTCGTGAATGCCGCCTTCGGCTTCTGGAGCATCGTGCTGCGGGGCATCGGGGACCTCCGCCCGGACCACGTGATCTGCTGCTTCGACGTGGGCCGCTCCTTCCGGGCGGACATCTACAGCGGCTACAAGGGCACCCGGAGGCCAACCCCGGACGACCTGCGCGACCAGTTCCCGATCGTGCGCGAGACCCTCGCGGCGTTCCGGATCCCCACGTACGAGCTGGCGGGCTACGAGGCGGACGACCTCATCGGTTCGCTCACGCTCCAGGCGGAGCAGCAGGGCTACGACGCGATCATCGTGTCGGGCGACCTGGACATGCTCCAGCTGGTCTCGGAACACGTGACGCTGATGACCACGCGCATGGGCGTGGGTGCGACCGTGATGTACGACCCGGCGCGCATCGCGGAGCGCTACGGCCTGGCGCCTGCCCAGATGATCGACTTCAAGGCGCTCAAGGGCGACGCGACCGACAACATCCCGGGCATCGCGGGCGTGGGCGACAAGACCGCGGCGAAGCTGCTCGGGGACTTCGGGTCGCTGCCGGAGGTGTACTCGCGGCTGGACGAGGTGAAGCCGGACAGGCTGCGCGACAGGCTGCGCGACCAGCGCGACGAGGTGCTGCTGTGGCGCCGGCTCGTGACCATCGATCGGGATGCCCCGGTCACCCTCGACCTGTCGGGCGGGCGCCTGGGGGACTACGACCGGGCGGAGGTGCTGCGGCTGTTCCGGGAGTATGAGTTCCGGACCCTGGTGGAGCGGCTGCCGCCGGTCACGGGCGAGGCCGCGCCCGCCCCCGGGGAGCTGCTGCGCGAGGCGGATCGGCGCGGTCCCGTCCCGGCCGCGGTCGTGCCGGGCCGCCAGCCGGCCCGTGACCGGGCTCCCGATGCGGCTGGCGGAGGGCTCCAGCTGTCGCTCGACTTCGCGGCCGTGGGCGGGTCCACGGCGGCCGTCCCCGCCGACGGCGCACCGTCGGTCGCACCCCGGTCGCACATCTCGCTGGGCGATCTCGATGCGCGTGGCCGCCTGTCGGCGCTGCTCGCCGACCCCGACGCGGTCGATCGCGTGAGCGCGGGCGACGACGTGTCGGCCTGGCTGCACGCCCAGCCCGAGCTCGCCGTCGGGACCGCGTTCGACGATGCGCACCCCCGGCGCGGCAGCCTGCTGGGATTCGCGGTGGCGGGCCCGGATGGCCGCACGGTCGTGGCGGACGCGGCGGCGGCGGCGGCGGTGGCTGCCGCGGTGATCGCCGCGGACCGGCCGCTCGTGGGCCACGAGGTCAAGCCGCTGCTGGTGTGGGAGCTGGCCCGCCGCGATCCGGCCGGGCTGGGCAGCCTCAGCGCGTCGGGAGGCGAGCTGCCGCGGGTCGGCTTCGACACCCAGATCGCGGCGTACATCCTCAACGCGGCCCTGCGCAGCCAGTCGCTGGCGGACATCAGCGCGGAGCGACTCGGTCAGGAGCTGCCGCGTCCGGGGGAACTGCGGGGTCCGGACCACGCGGCCGTCCAGGCGATCGCGGCGGCGGCGGCGCGCGAGGCGCTGGCATCCCAGCTCGACGGGGAGCCCAGCCTCCGGCGCATCCTCGACGAGCTGGAGCACCCGCTCATCCCGGTCCTCGCGGACCTGGAGGCGACCGGCGTGGCCATCGACCGGGACGCCCTGGGCGAGCTGTCGCGCACGTTCGCGGAGGAGATCTCCCGCCTCGAGGAGGGGATCTTCGCATCGGTCGGACACCGTTTCACGCTGGGCAGCCCCAAGCAGCTGGAGCAGGTGCTGTTCTTCGAGCTGGACCTGCCCCGCGGCAAGCGCACGAAGACCGGCTACTCCACCGACGCGTCCGTCCTGGAAGAGCTGCGGCCCGCCCATCCGATGGTGGGCATGCTGCTCGACTGGCGGCTCTACACGAAGCTCCGTTCCACGTATGTCGAGGCGCTGCCGGCGCTCCTGGCGCCGTCCACCGGCCGCCTCCACACCACGTTCCAGCAGGCGGTCGCGGCCACCGGGCGCCTGAGCTCCACGGATCCCAACCTCCAGAACATCCCCATCCGCACGGAGCTGGGGAGGCGCATCCGGCGCGCGTTCGTGGCGGGCGATGGAGACCGGGTGCTGCTGGCCGCGGACTACTCCCAGATCGAGCTGCGCATCCTGGCCCACGTGAGCGGCGACGTGCACCTCAGGGAGGCCTTCGCCCGACGCGCGGACATCCACCGCGAGACCGCCGCGCGGGTGCTCCACAAGGACCCCGCGACCGTGACCGCAGACGAGCGCTCGATGGCCAAGATGGTCAACTTCGGGCTGGCATACGGCATGAGCGACTTCGGGCTCGCCACGCGGGCGGGCATCCCGCGGGCGGAGGCGCAGGACTTCATCGCGAGCTACTTCCAGGCGTACAGCGGCATCGCCTACTACATGATCCACATCAAGGAGACGGCCAAGCGGCAGGGATACGTGGAGACGCTCCTGGGCCGGCGTCGCTGGATTCCGGAGCTGGAGGCGCGCAACAGCGCGCTGCGCGGCGCGGGCGAGCGGATGGCCATCAACATGCCCATCCAGGGCACGGCCGCTGACATCATGAAGATCGCGATGATCCGGCTCCACGAGCAGCTGCGGCGCGAGCGGTCGCAGGCTCGGATGCTGCTGTCCGTCCACGACGAGGTGGTCCTGGAGGTGCCGCGCGACCTCGTCGCGGACCTGGCAGCGCGCGTCCGCGCGACGATGGAGTCGGCACTGGCCCTGGACGTGCCCCTGGACGTGGACGTGAAGGTCGGCGACGACTGGGAGTCGATGACCGTGCTGCCGCGCGACGACTGAGCGATGCCCGAGCTTCCCGAGGTCGAGACCATCGCCCGCGAGCTGCGGCCGCTCATCGCGGGCGCGCGCATCAGCGGCTTCTGGACCGACTGGCCCAGGGCCATCAAGCACCCAGAGCCCGCGGCGTTCGCGGCGGGGGTCGACGGGCGCACCATCGACGAGGTCGGTCGGCGGGCCAAGTGGCTGGTGCTGGAGCTGTCCGGCGGCTGGGTCATGGCACTCCAGGTGAAGATGACGGGCCAGGTGTTCGTGCTGCCGGCCGGCACGCCCCATGACGCCCATGTCCACCTGAAGCTCGCGCTCGACGACGGGCGGGAGATCCTCGTCCGCGACGTCCGGAAGTTCGCGCGCATCGCGCTGTATCGGCGCGACGAGGCGGGTCGGGCGCTCGGCGCGGACGGCGTGACCGACGCCTTCGCGGACCTCGGTCCGGAACCGCTCGACCCGGCCTTCACGGTCGCCCGGTTCCGGGCGCTCATCCGGGGTCGGCGGGGTCGCCTGAAGCCACTGCTGGTGGACCAGGCGTTCCTGGCGGGGGTCGGCAACATCTACGCTGACGAGGCGCTCTGGCGGTCGCGGCTGCACCCCCTGCGGAGCGCATCCACGCTCACCACGCGCGATGAGCGGCTGCTGTACACGGCGATCCGCGAGGTGCTCCAGGAGGGCATCGACCACCGGGGCGCATCCGTGGATGACTACACCGCCCCCGAGGGTGACGGCGAGATGCAGGATCGCCTCCAGGTCTACCAGCGCACGAGCCTGCCCTGCGTGCGGTGCGGCCATCCCATCAGGCGCTTCGTGCTGGGCATCCGGGCGACCCATTTCTGCTCCTGGTGCCAGCGGCTCCCGGGGGAGGATCGGACGCCCGGCAACCTGGCGCTGCTGAGGACCGCGCGCGCGACGACCGGGCGCCGGGGCACGCGCTGGTCGGAGCTGCCCACCGGGGAGGGTGCCGTGGGGGCGCGCGCAGCGGCACGCCGCACGCGTTCGCCTGACGGAGGCCGCGCGACCGGGTAGGCTCAGGGGTCGTGAGCATCCTCCGACTGGACGCGGTGCGCCGGGAGATCGGCGACTTCGTCATCCTCGACTCCGTGTCCGGCGCCATCGCCCGCGGCGAGCGCGTGGGCCTGGTGGGCGCGAACGGCGCCGGCAAGACGACGCTGCTCACGATCGTCGCGGGCCGCGAGGAGCCCGACGGGGGTGCGGTCCATGTCGCGGGCGGGATGCGGGTCGGGCTGCTGAGCCAGGAGGCGAACCTGGACCGCGCGTTCGCGGCCTCTCCCGACGTGCGGTCGGCGGTCCGCACGGGCGCCGCGGAGGTGGAGGCGCTGGAGGTGCGCCTGGGGGACCTCGAGCGACAGGGGGCCGCGGCCGTGGAGGGCGCCGAGTACGCGCGCCTTCGCGAACGGTTCGAGACGCTCGGCGGCTACCACCTCGACCAGCGGGTGGAGGAGACGCTGGGAGGGCTGGGCGTGCCGCGCGAGGACTGGATCCGCCCCGTGCTGGAGCTGTCGGGCGGGGAGCAGACGCGCGTGGCGCTGGCCCGCCTGCTGGTGGCGGACCCCGACCTGCTGATGCTCGACGAGCCCACGAACCACCTCGACCTCGCGGCGCTCGAATGGCTGGAGGCGGCGCTGGCGCGGCGCGACGGGGCGCTGCTCGTGGCGTCCCATGACCGCGCGTTCCTGGACGCCGTGGTGACCCGCATCTGGGAGCTGCGCGATCGGCGTCTGGTGCCCTTCCGGGGTGGCTACTCCCAGTACCTGGTGCAGCGCGAGCAGGCCGACGCGCGCCAGCGCAAGGCCGCCGAGACGCAGGCTGACCAGATCGCGCGGGAGCAGGAGCTCGTCCAGCGCTACCGCTCGCAGCGCAAGCACGTGAAGATGCACGAGCACGAGCGGCGCCTGGAGGCGCTCCAGGAGCAGCGGGTCACGGCGCGCCGCAGGGACCATCGCCTCGCGATGCCCGCGTCCGCCCTGCTGGGTGTCGGGCCGGAGCGCTCGGGTGAGATCGCCGTGTCGCTGGAGGGCCTCGTCGCCGGATTCCCGCGGTCCGCCGCGCGGCCCGGCGGCACGCCCATCGTGGCGGTGCCTCGCCTGGAGGCGTCGCGCGGCGAGCGGATCGGCGTGGTGGGACCCAACGGCGCGGGCAAGACGACGCTCCTGCGCACCATCGCGGGCGAGCTGGCGGCGCTCGAGGGATTCGTGCGGCTGGGCCACAACACCACCCCCGGGTACCTGGCGCAGCTGCGTCGCGCCGGCGTGCCGGGCGCCACCGTGCTGGACGCGGTCCTGTCGGCGGCGCACGTGGAGGTGGGGCCGGCGCGCTCGTATCTCGCCCGGTTCCTGTTCCGCGGCGAGGATGTCCTCAAGCCCGTGAGCGAGCTGTCGGGCGGCGAGCGGTCCCGCCTGGAGCTGGCGGTGCTGGGCATCGCGCCCGCCAACCTGCTGCTTCTGGACGAGCCCACGAACCATCTGGACATCCCGGCGCGGGAGGCGCTGGAGTCGTTCCTGCGCGAGGCACCCTCCACCATCATCGTGGTCAGCCACGACCGGCGGCTGCTGGAGTCCGTGTGCGACCGACTGTGGGTCGTGGAGCCTGGCGAGGCGGATGCACCCGGCAGGGCGGCTCCGTTCGATGGCGGCTACCGCGCGTGGCGCGCCGCGGTCGCCGAGGGCTGGACCGCGGCGGGCGAGCTGGCCCGCCGGGCCGGGCCGCCGGCGCGTCCTGCGGCCGCCTCCCGGGGAGTCGGGCGGACCACCGCCACGCGCGTGTCGCCCGGTGCGGGAGGCGCGTCGGCCCGATCGAGCGGGTCCAGACCCGCGCGGCTGGCGCCGCTGTCCAAGGATGCCTTCAAGCGTCAGATCGGCCGGGTGGAGGAGGACCTCACCCGGCTCGGGCTGCGCAAGTCGCAGCTGGAGCTCGCCCTCTCGAGCCCGGCGGTCGGTGCCAACTTCGTGGAGCTGCGGCGGCTCACGAGCGAGCTGGCAGACGTGGACGCCGCCCTCGGCCAGGCCGAGGAGGCGTGGCTGGCGCTGTCGGAGCGGGCACCGCGGTGAGCGAGGGGCAGCCCGGCGGGCTCGAGGGGTGGGTCGCCCGGCCCGATCGGCCGTTCCTCATCGGGCTGACCGGACCCATCGGCTGCGGCAAGTCCACGGTCGCCCGGATGCTGGGCCGACTGGGCGGGTTCGTCGTCGACGCCGACGCGGTCGCCCGCGCCGTGACAGGCCCGGGAGAGCCCGCCCTCACGGTCATCCGCGATCGTTTCGGGGACGGCGTGTTCGCGTCGGGCGGCGAGCTGGACCGTGCCGCCCTGGCCGCCATCGTGTTCAGCGATCCGGTCGCGCTCGCCGCGCTCGAGGCGATCGTCCATCCCGAGGTCCGGGCACGCATCGGGGACCTGCTGGAGGCCGGGCAGGCCACGACCGCCCCGTTCGTGGTGCTGGAGGCGATCAAGCTCGTGGAGGGCGGGCTGGCGGGCGCCTGCGACGAGGTGTGGCTGGTGACGTGTGACCGGGCCACCCAGCGCGAGCGCCTGGTGGGTCGCGGAGCCGCGGCGGACGACATCGACCGGAGGCTGGCCGCCCAGGGTGACCTTGTGGCGCGCCTCTCCCCGGCGGTGACCCGGATCGTGGTCACCGATGGCACGGAGGCAGACACCCGCGCCCGGGTCGAGGAGGCGCTCGCCGAGGCGCTCGCACAGGCCATGGCATCACCGCTGCCCCTGGGGAATGCGATCCGGCCCCGCTGAGTCCGCCGCCGTCGGGAATCCCGAAGGGCCGCCCCGCGGCCTGCGGGACGGTCCTTCGAGAGATGTGGGGCGCCGGGTCAGCTCGGCTGCTGGCTCGCCTCGGGAGAGGCATCGGCGGAGGGTGTCGGGGACTCGCCCGGCAGCAGGCTCGGCGCCGGCGACGCGAGCGTCGCGGGATCGGGGTCGGGCCATTCCACCGTGGGCGATCCCTCGGGGACGACCTCCGGGTCGGGCTTGGGGTAGCGGTCGATCTGGAGGATGCGCTCCAGCGGGAAGACGAACTTCTCGAGGATGCGGTTGATGGTCTCGCCGTAGCCGCTGCGGTCGATGACGCGGGCGTCCCCCTGGGGTCGCAGCGCCAGGCTCATGGAGATGCCCTCGTTCGCCATCGCCTGGAGCTGCTCGGCCTGGTGGAGGTCGACCTTCAGCACGTACAGGTCGGAGTCCGGGTCGCGGGCGAGCACCTCCAGGTCGGTCATCGTGACCTTCGTGCTCGCGGCGGAGGTGAACCCGTCGAGCGTGGTTCCCTCGACGAACTGGCCGTTCTCGTCCTCGACCATCACCTTCATCTGCACTGACGCGATGACGTCCACCCGCTGTCCGGCCTGGACCATGCCGCCCACGGCCCGGTCGCGCGGGATCATCACCGACACGGCGCGGTACACCGGTGAGTACGGGCTGATCGTCTCGGTCGGGCCCAGGATGGAGAACTCCGCCCCGGCGGTGGTCGTGGCGATGAGGTTCGGGGTGATCGGCTGGTCGGCGTAGATGGTGACCGCCGTCACGAGGCCCAGGACCTGCGCCGGGTCGGTGATCGCGAGGGCCATGCTCGGATCGTCAGGGACCACGGCGTTGCGCAGCATCGAGCTCTGGATGGGCGTGCGGGCGGGGATGGTGTCGGCCGCCACCAGGACGGTCCGGGTGGCGGCTGGCTCCGCGTCCGCGGACTTCTGGTTGCCCAGGAAGAAGGCGGTGGATCCGGCCAGGATGGCCATGATCAGGCCGATCACCATCAGCAGGCGTCGGCGCCGGCTGCGATCGGTGAACTCCAGCTCCATGGGGCAGGCTCCTGTGTGATGTCGTGCTGAGGGCGATGCTCGCGCCGGGTGGACGGACCTCGGACCGCGCCCAGCATCCCGATCGGGGCGTCGCCGCGAAATGGGTCGTCAGGGGTCCTGCCCATAGGACTCCCGACCTACTGGCAAGCCCGCGGACCCCACCCCACCGCCGCGGGTGCGACGGCCCTGAGCGGGAGGGTCAGCCCGGCAGGGCCGTCCCGACGGGCGTCGCCGCGTCCGCGGGGAACGGCCGGATGGGCACCTCCAGGAGGCCCGGCACGGTGCCCCCCGCGAAGACCCGGGTGAGCGCCCCCACGATGAGCGACCCCGTCGCGGCCGGGTCGACGTCGACGCAGCCCTTGATCCGTCCGCCGGTCGCGATGCGCTGCTTCATCGGCTCCGTGCAGCGCAGGGCGATGGCGACCAGGTCGCGGGGCGGCCTCGGGCGCCGCACCGCCTTGATGTCGGCCGCCGCCCGGGCCGCGTTCTGGCCGATGAGCAGGCGGAGCTGCGGCATCGACCGCAGCGCGGCGGTCAGACCCGCCCTGGAGGACCGCGCGGTGGACGCGAACCGTCCGATGGGCACGACGTTGGGGTTGCTCAGCGCCGCCGCCCGTTCCACGGCATCCGCGATGGGGTCCCGGCCCTCGGCACCGGCGGCGTTCATCGTGGCCGCGTAGGCGCCGGTGTTGTCGGGCCATGCGACCGACGCGTAGACGCCCGCCATGCGGCCCTGGAGCCGCGCGACGGCGCGGTCGTCCAGGTCGACGTAGACCGCCCCGGTGTCGCCCAGGTAGGCCGAATCGGCTCCGAACACGGGGATGCCCGCGGTCAGCGCGGCCGCGGCGGGCGCCCCGAGGTCGACGGTGTCGCCGAGGACCACGATCGCCGCGACGCCCTGCGCCACCAGGTCATCGAAGCAGGCCGCCGCCCTCGCCCGATCCCGGCCGTAGAAGCAGCCCAGCGTGGTGGCGCCCAGGTCACCCAGGCCGCTCTCGACCGCCTGGCGGGTCGCGGCCACGGCGGACGGCTCCCTGGAGCCCGGCGCAGTCCGGCCCACGATGCCCACGCTCCGACCGGCCAGCGCCGCCGCCGCGAGCGCCCGCTCCTGGTCGGTGATGGCGAGGTCCTGGCCCGCCAGCCGTCGGCCCAGCTGCACCCTGCCGGGGCCGATGGCCAGCGTGCCCCGGTAGGTGTAGAGCGGCGCGTCGACGAACCCGGGCACGTCGCGCCCGATGAGCAGGTCCAGGATCGCCTCGCCGGCCGCCACGCCGGCCGCGTCGTTGGCGCGCGCGATGCACCCCCGGATGCGGGACCCGAGGTCGATGAGCGCCATCAGGGACGGCGTGCAGCTGTACGCCACCACGCGCAGTCCCGCGGGCAGCGCATCGAGGCCCTCGGCGGTCGCGCGCGTGAGCCGGACGCCCTCGCCGATGAGCACGCCTGACGCGGGCAGCTGCGCCACCGCCTCCGCCAGGTCCTCGGTGGTCTCGATGACGGGGGGCCCCAGCACCGCGAGCACCGATGCCCTCGGGGCCGCCTCCAGCAGGCCGAGCGCCTCGGCATCCGACGCCGGGTCCGCCTGGCCCGGCGGCACGGCGCTCGCGATGATGGCGCTGCGCCTCGCCTTCGCGCGCGGCACGCCCGGTGGCGCGCCGCCCGCACGGCCCTGCTCGAACGCACGGGTGATGGGGTCCGATTCGATGACCACGCTGCCCGGCGCGACCGTGGTGTCGCCGATGCTGACGATCGACGTGACGGCCTGGTCGTTGGCCCGCCGCGTCGGCGCGACCAGGTCGCCCTGCGATCCGATGATGACGACGGCCGCCGCCTTGTCATCGACGAAGCGGTCGATGCAGCGCGCGGCACCCGTGACCGCCGCCTCGCACGGGACCACTCGCGCCCCGTGCCGTTCCACCGTGGTGGAGAGCGCGCCCAGGATCTCGGCGACATCGACATCCGCGGGGATCTGCGCCGGGGTCGGCAGGACCACGCCCACGGTCAGACCGGACGACGCCGAGAACGCGCGGGCCGCCTCCTCCGCGGTCAGCTGGAGCTCCTCGGCCGTGCCGCGGGCCCCGTCGATGACCGACCCACGCGCCGGGATGTACACGGTCTGGGCCGACGCGCCGGTGGGGCCGGCGGCCGCCGAGATGCTGGCCGCGAGGAATGCGGGGAGCAGGTGCCTGCGCACGGACGGTCTCCTGTTGCTGCGGGCCCCGAGGGCCCGGCGCGGACGCGGGGTGGTCGGGTGGGGTCAGCCCGCCGCGGGCGACCCATCCGGCGAGGGGCTCGCCGCAGGCGCGACGCCCGCGGTCGGCGCGGCGGCGGCACCCGGGCTCGCCTCGGGCGCGGCGGAGGCGGCGGGTGCCCGAGGGGTCGCGGGCGGCGGCGTGGGGTCGAGCACGACCGGCTCGGCGGACGGCTGCGGGTACCGGTCACCGATGATCGCCTGCTCCAGCGGGAAGGCGTACTTGAGGAGGATGCGGTCGCCCGTGGTGCCGTAGCCGTCGCGCGGCAGGACGCGCGTGTCCCCGTCGGGGCGGAGCATCAGCGAGAAGCCGCGGAACGAGGGGTTCTGGTTCTGGAGGAAGGCGATCTCCTCGGCCTGGTGGGCGTCCACCTTGAGCACGTACATCGACGACTCGGGCACGACCGCCAGGACCTCGAGATCGGTCAGCACCACCTTCGCGGACATGCCGCCGACCGGGCCGGGCCTGGGCGCCGCCTCCGGGTCCGTGGCGTCGCTCACCACGTTGATGTACATCGACGCGATGAGGTCGATCCTCTGGCCGGGCGTCACGAGGCCACCCACGGCGCTCCGCTGGTCCACCTCCACCGAGGCGGCGCGCCACTGGGGCGAGTCGGGCCCGAAGCTCTCGCCGGGCTGGATGATGGCGAACGCCCGCGTCGGGTCGGCGGCCGTGAACAGGTTCGGGGTGAGGGCCTGGCCGGGCAGGATGGCGATGCTGCTGGTGAGCCCCACGACCATGCGCGGATCGCTGATGGCGGCTGCGTTCGTGGCGTCCGCGGGAACCTCGCGCTCGGCGAGATCGGAGGCGTCGAGCATGGTCCGCGGCGGGATCGCCACGGCGGCCACCAGCACCCTGCGGGTCGGCAGCGGATCGGCCGTCGCGGTCGGCTGGCCGGTCATCGCCAGCGCGGCGCCACCCGCGACGACCGCCAGGACGAGGCCGACGACGAACGCCACGCGGCGTCTGCGGGTGTTGTCCTTGAACTCCATCTCCATGGTCTGGGGGCTCCTTGCTCGGTCGCGGCAGCCGGGGCTACCAGGGCAACAGTCGGGCGGTCTGGCCGCGCCGCAGGCGGGGGTCGTCGGGGTCGGTGAGGACGGGCGTGATGGCGTACGCGGAGACGCTGTTGGCGTCGATCTGCGTGATGCGCATCACGGCCCAGCCGGTGATGTCCAGGTAGTCGCCGCCGCCGCTCGCGGATCCGGGCGCGACGTTCACGTCGAGCGTCAGCAGCCGGGTCACCTTGCGGGCGGGATCGTCGCCGTTCATGCCTGTGGCGCGCACGACGAATCGGTGCCTTCCCTGCGGCATGCCCGCCGTGTCGATGGTCAGCGTCGCGGATGCGCCGGACCTCGTGGGGGTGAGCGACGTCGCGCTCCAGGCGACGGCGCCGCCCGGCAGCGGGGTGTCCACGGCGAGCGTGACCGGCCCGCCGAACGGGGTGTCCGCGTCCGGCCAGTTCCGGGCGGTGAGGGTGAACGTGACGAGGTCGCCCGTGTTCACCGCGACCTTCCCCGTCGCGTCCGCGAGCAGCTGGAACTGGCGGGTGACCGCGCCCACCTTGATCGACAGGGGCACCATCTCGGCCTGGAGGTACGGCATGCCCGCCTGGCCGTGGATCCACAGCGCGTAGACGCCGGGCGTCGCGCCGCTCGTCTCGATGCCCGCGAGCGACATGCTCGTGCCCTGGCCCAGCGACGGGTTGACGGGGTTCGGCGAGTAGGTCACCACGGGCGTGGCCGTCAGCTGGCCCAGGACCATCGGGTTGGCGGGGTCCAGGGTGTCCGCGACCGTGGTCAGCGTCACGACGCCTGTGAACGACTGGTTTCGCGACACCCTGAACACGCTGCCCGCCGCCCCGGTCCCGGAGACGGGGAGGGAGATCTGGTCCGGGCTCGTGAGGTGGAACTCCGGGATGACCATCGTGTGGCCCGGGTAGACGTTGACCAGGATCTCCTGGCCGACCGCGAGGCGCTCCGCGATCGCGTCCACGACGATGCCCGCGGCGTTCCCGCTCATCAGGGCCACCTGGAGGTTCGGGTCCGGCGGGAACGCGACGGCCGGAAACCCGGGTCCGGGGTAGCCGCCGATGTGGATGTACCCGGCCTGGGCGGCCTTGAGCGCGTTGCTCGACATGCCGCCCGTGACGCCGTTGAAGAACCGCTGGGACGTGCTCGTGGCGAAGTTCCGGATGTCGAGGGCGATGAACCCCCGGAAGTCGGCATCATCGGCAGGGTCGGCGCCCTGTCCCACGATGGGGACGATCGGACCGTGGTGGTCGCGGTCGTTGTCCGGGTCGGCTCCGCTGAACGCGGACCCTGCGCTCGGATCCGTGCGGCCGGTGGCATCGGTGTCGCTGCCGAGGCACGCCGTGCTGGCCGTGGCGAACACCGCCAGGAATGCGTCGCTGCCGTCGCAGGGGTAGGCACCCGCCGTGTTCGGGCCCGGTGCGCCGAGGTACTCCCGGACGGCGATCGGCAGCAGGCCGCCGGACGCACCCGCCCTGGCGCGGGCGGAGATCCACTGGTTGCTGAGACCGACCGCCCTGCCGAAGGTGTAGTCGACCCGGTTGCGGAGCGCCACGTGGACGATGTCGCTGCCGGGCAGGATGACGATGCCCGAGACGAGGTGCTCCGGCTCTCCCTCGTGACCCGCCTCGTAGACCGGCACCTCGGGGGGCATGTCGGCGGCGTTGCCGGTCGGCTCGCGCCTGAAGTTCTCGGTGAGCGTGCCGCGGGCGAGGGCGATGGAGTCCGCTCGGGACCTGCCCAGCGTGCGCGCGGTGGCGCCCGCGAGGGCCGCGGCGTCGGCCGCGTTCTGGAGGAAGCGACGCTCCGCGTAGAACCTGCCCGCGTCCACCGCGATCGCCGTGAAGCCCAGCAGCACGGTCAGGAAGATGACCATGACCAGGAGCGCCTGCCCCTGCTCGCCGTCGGTGCGCCGGGTCCCGCCCGCCATGTCAGTTGAGCACCACGGTCACCTCGGCGTCGAGCGCCAGGCGACCGCTCTCGAGGGGCAGCAGGTCTGCGACCAGCGGGACGATGAGGTCCAGGTGATAGTGGCCGTGGATCGTGGCGTACTGGCCCGCGCGGGTGTCCAGGTCGGTGACGCCGGCGGGCAGCGAGTACCCGATGGTCTGATCGTTCTGGACGAGCTGGGGCGCCGTGGCCTTCAGCAGGCCCATGCCCTGGGTCAGGGTGTCGCGCGTCGTCGCGAGGCGCGCCGAGTCGTTCTGGGCCTTGGTGAGCGTCCGGTCGTAGACGTAGACGCTCGCCACCCGGGCCGCCTCGCGCGTCGCGTTCGACAGCGTGATGTAGGCGTTGAACACGAGGCCCAGCTGGACGATGCCCATGAGCAGCAGCAGCAGCGGCGTGAGCACCACCGTGAACTCGACCAGGCTCTGGCCCCGCTGTCGGACGCGACGCGTCGGACGCGTGTCGCAGGCGACCGTGGACGAGGCGGCGGGCGCACGAAGGATGCGTCGGGGCATGGCTGGTCGCGCGGTCTCCCTGGTGTGAACGACGAGGCACAGGGTCGGCGCTGGCACCGCGCGCGGCCATAGCCGGTCGGCACCCCGTCCGGGGTACCACCGATGGCCCCGCCATCGCGCACCGCAGCAGACCGCACCGGGAGATGCGGGGCGGCGCCCGGGATGCCCGCGGCCGACCCACGAACCGAACATCCGTTCGAGGATGGGCGGCCATCGTGCTACCCTTGACCGTGATGCCGGAGTTTCGCCTCGACGCCCCCTTCCAGCCCACCGGAGACCAGCCCCAGGCCATCGCGCGTCTCACGGACGGACTGGCGAAGGGCATGAAGCACCAGGTCCTGCTGGGCGCCACCGGCACCGGCAAGACCTGGACCATCGCGAACGTCATCCGGAACGCCGCCAAGCCCACGCTCGTGCTGGCCCACAACAAGACGCTCGCGGCGCAGCTCTACAGCGAGTTCCGGGAGTTCTTTCCGGACAACGCGGTGGAGTACTTCGTGTCGTACTTCGACTACTACCAGCCGGAGGCGTACCTGCCCCGGAGCGACACGTACATCGAGAAGGACTCGTCGCGCAACGACGAGATCGACAAGCTCCGGCACGCCGCCACGCGGGCCCTGTTCGAGCGCCGGGACGTGATCATCGTCGCATCGGTGAGCTGCATCTACGGCCTGGGTGCGCCCGTGGACTACGGCGCCACCGTCCTGCGACTGCGCGCCGGCGGCCGGTACCGCAGGGACGGCGTGCTGCGCCAGCTGGTGGACCTCCAGTACCAGCGCAACGACCAGCAGCTGTCGCGGGCGAGGTTCCGCGTCCGGGGAGACACGCTGGAGCTCCAGCCCGCGTATGACGACTTCCTGGTCCGGGTGCAGTTCTTCGGCGACGAGGTGGAGCGCATCACGGAGCTCGACCCGCTGACCGGGGAGCTGCTGGCGGAGCGGCCGGAGCTGCACGTGTACCCCGCGTCGCACTACGTGACGCCCGCGGACAAGCTGAAGGAGGCCCTCGTCGACATCGAGGCGGAGGCGGAGGAACGGGTCGCGCAGCTGGAGGCGAAGGGCATGGTGCTGGAGGCGGAGCGCCTCCGCCAGCGCACCACGTTCGACGTGGAGATGATGCGCGAGCTGGGCTTCTGCTCCGGCATCGAGAACTACTCCCGCCACCTGTCGCGGCGCGAGGCGGGATCCCGGCCCTGGACCCTGCTGGACTACTTCCCGGCCGACTGGCTGCTGATCGTGGATGAGAGCCACATGACCGTGCCCCAGGTCGTGGGCATGTACAAGAACGACCGGACGCGCAAGGAGATCCTGGTCGATTTCGGGTTCCGGCTGCCGTCCGCGCTGGACAATCGCCCGCTCACGTTCGAGGAGTTCGAGGCTCACCTGGACCAGGTCATCCACATGAGCGCGACGCCCGCCGCGTACGAGCTGCAGCGGTCCCAGCAGGTCGTCCAGCAGCTCATCCGGCCCACGGGCATCGTCGATCCGCTGGTGGAGGTGCGGCCCACGGAGGGCCAGATCGACGACCTCATCGACCGGGTGAAGGAGCGCGTGGCGCGCGGCGAGCGGGTGCTCGTGACCACGCTCACCAAGAAGATGGCGGAGGACCTCGCGGACTACCTCCACGAGATGGGTGTGCGGGTCAGCTACCTCCACAGCGAGGTGGACACGCTCGAGCGGGTCCAGATCCTGCGTGACCTGCGCCTGGGCGTCTATGACGTGCTCGTGGGCATCAACCTGCTGCGCGAGGGCATCGACCTGCCGGAGGTCACGCTGGTCGCGATCCTGGACGCCGACAAGGAGGGCTTCCTGCGCTCGGCGTGGTCGCTCATCCAGGTCATCGGTCGCGCGGCCCGCAACACGGCCGGAGAGGTCGTGATGTACGCGGATCGGGTCACGGAGTCGATGCAGGTGGCCATCGACGAGACGAACCGCCGCCGCGCCATCCAGGAGGCGTACAACCGGGAGCACGGCATCGTGCCGCAGACCATCGTCAAGGAGATCCGGGACATCAACGATCGCCTCCGGGCGGTCGCGGAACCGTCCGGAGGCTACGCCGCGGGCGGTGGCGACCTGTCCGAGATGAGCAGGGAGAAGGTGGACAAGCTCGTGGCGCAGCTGGAGGCGGAGATGCGGTCCGCTGCGAAGCAGCTGGAGTTCGAGCGCGCGGCCGCCCTGCGCGACGAGATCCAGGACATCCGGCTGCGGGTGCTCGAGGACGACGCCTCCACGAGGGTGCTGCGCGCCGCGGAGCGCGCGGCGAGCGCGCATCCCGCGGGTCGCGCCGGCCGCGCGGACGCCACGGCGCCGCCCTCGCAGCGGATGGCGGCAGCCAGGGTCGGCGATCGGCGCGGCGGGGACCCTCGCACGGCCTTCGAGGTCACGGAGGTGGCGGTGCTGCCGGCGGGGGAGGAGCCGCTGACGGCCGTGCCGGTGGGCGCCGCCGATCAGGGCCGCGGCCACGCGGCCGAGGAACCCGATGCGGGGACGGCGGCGGACCTGTTCCCGGGGATCCGTGACGAGCACGAGGACGACGACCAGGGCTGGATGGCCCGCTGGCTGGACCGCTCGACGTGGGACCGGAGTGTGACGCCCAACGTCATCAAGCGCACCGGCGAGCGCCGCACGAGCCGAGGCCGCCGCCGCTGAACCGCACCGACGGGGCCAGCGGTCACCGCGACGCCGATGCCGCGCACGCCCACCCCGTTCGCGCCGGCCGGGTCGGTCATCATCCGATCATGCGCCATGCCATCGACATCGCACCCCTGGGCCAGCTCGCGGACCCGCTGGTCATCGCTGACCTCGGTCGGGCCGCCGAGGCGGCCGGCTGGGACGGTCTGTCGATCTGGGATTCGCTGGGCGTGGGCATGGGGACCTGCGCGCCCGACCCGTTCCTCGCGCTCGCCGGGGTGGCCGCCGCGACGACCGACCTTCGGCTCATCCTGTGTGTCGCGGTCCTGTCGCGCCGTCGTCCGCAGCTGGTCGCGCAGTCCGCAGGCACGCTCGACCGTCTCAGCGGTGGGCGGTTCGTGCTGGGAGTCGGCGCCGGCGGTGACGCGGGCGACCTGTCGATGTTCGGCGAGGGGGCGCCGATGGCCGAGCTCGTGGCACGCACGGACGCGGCCCTCGCGGTCATCGAGCCGTGGCTCCGCGGCGAGCCGGCCCAGGTGGCGGGGGAGGACGCGCAGTCCGTGGTCGTCGGCCCGTCGTCGACCCAGCGACCCCGCCCGCCGATCTGGTTCGGGGGCATGAAGCCCGCGGCGATGCGTCGCGCAGCCCGGCTCGACGGCTGGAGCCTCGTGGGCACCGATCCCGATGGCGCCGGGATGGCCCTGACGCCCGGGGACGTCGCGGCACGCGTCGAGCGCGTCCGCGCCGAACGTGCGGCGCTCGGGCTGGACGGGCCGTTCGACATCTCCCTGCTCGCTCGCTCGGACACGGTCGGCGAGCACGAGGCCGGGGCGTTCGCCGACGCGGGTGTCACGTGGTGGCTCGAGAGCCTGTCGCCCAAGCGCGGCTCGCTCGACGACCTGCTCCGGGTGATCGAGGCGGGACCGCCCGGGACCTGACGGCGGGTCATGGCGCCCGCCGGTCCGTCAGGTCGATAACGAACGCCTGTTCGCATCGCCCGAATCCCGGTACACTGCGTCGGTGCCCCAGGACCAGCTCATCGTTCGCGGCGCGCGCGAGCACAACCTGAAGAACATCACCGTCGAGCTGCCACGAGACCGGCTGACGGTCATCACCGGGTTGTCAGGCAGCGGCAAGTCCAGCCTGGCCTTCGACACGATCTACGCGGAGGGCCAGCGGCGGTACGTGGAGAGCCTCTCGGCGTACGCGCGGCAGTTCCTGGGCCAGATGGAGAAGCCGGACGTCGACCAGATCGACGGCCTGTCACCCGCCATCTCCATCGACCAGAAGGGTGCCAGCCGGAATCCGCGGTCCACCGTGGGCACCGTCACGGAGATCTACGACCATCTGCGCCTGCTGTTCGCGCGCGTGGGTCACCCCCATTGTCCGGTGTGCGGTCGGGAGATCAGCCGGATGTCCGTGCAGCAGATCGTGGACCGCATCCTGGCCCTGCCTGAGGGGACGCGGCTGCTGGTCCTCGGACCGCTCGTCAAGGACCGCAAGACCGAGGGTGACCGGGTGTTCGAGGCGGCCCGCAAGCAGGGCTTCGTGCGGGTGCGCGTGGATGGAGCGCTGCACGACCTGGACGGCGCGCCCCACCTGGACAAGTACCGGCGCCACACCATCGAGGTGGTTGTGGACCGTCTGGTGGTGCATCGTGCGGACGAGGATGGTCGGGCGTACGGGCCGGACCATCCGAACCCGGACGCGTCACGCCTGGCGGACTCCGTGGAGACCGCGCTGCGCCTGGGCGAGGGGGTCATGGTCGTCGCGCCCGCGGACGCGGGCTCCTTCGAGGAGCAGCGCTACTCGGAGCGCTACAGCTGTCCGTTCGATGGCACCACCATCGACGAGCTCGAGCCGCGGTCCTTCTCGTTCAACTCGCCTCACGGCGCGTGCTCCGTGTGCAGCGGCCTGGGGATGCGCCTGGAGCTGGATCCGGCACGGCTCATCCCGGACCGGGGTCGCAGCATCCTCGAGGGCGCGATGGCACCCTGGCGCGCCATGCCCACGGAGCTGTCGTGGCGCCTCAAGACCACGGAGGCCGTGTTCAAGGAGCACGGCTGGGACGTGCGAAGACCCATCGGGGAGCTGCCGGACGAGGCGGTCCATCACCTCCTGTATGCCCAGAAGGACGAGAAGGTGGTGGTCCGCTACAAGCACGCACGCGGCGAGAACTCGTATGTCGCCACGTTCGAGGGGGTGGTCACGAACCTCGAGCGGCGGTATCGGGAGACGGACTCCGACTACATCAAGGCGGAGATCGAGAAGTACATGGTGGAGCGCCCGTGTCCCGCCTGCGGCGGCCGGCGCCTCAAGCCGGAGGTGCTCGCGGTCACCGTGGACGGGTCCACCATCGCGGACGTGGCGGGCCGCGCGGTGAGCGACGCCCTGGGCTGGGCGGAGGGACTGCCCGATCATCTCAGCGAGCGCGAGCAGGCCATCGCGCGACAGGTGCTCAAGGAGATCCGAGCGCGCCTCGGGTTCCTGGTGGACGTGGGCCTGGACTACCTGACCCTGGACCGCACGTCGTCGACGCTGTCCGGGGGAGAGGCGCAGCGCATCCGCCTGGCCACCCAGATCGGCAGCAGCCTCGTGGGGGTGCTGTACATCCTCGACGAGCCGTCCATCGGACTGCACCAGAAGGACAACGCGAAGCTCATCGCCACGCTCGTGCGCCTGCGCGACCTGGGCAACACGCTCATCGTGGTGGAGCACGACGAGGAGACGATCCGGACGGCCGACTGGGTCGTGGACATCGGTCCGGCGGCCGGGGAGCACGGCGGCGAGGTCATCGCGAGCGGACCGCTGGACGTCGTGCTCGCGGAGCCGCGCTCGATCACGGGGGCCTTCCTGCGTGGTGAGCGGAGCGTGCCCATCCCCGCGCGACGGCGCTTCGGCAACGGCAGGGCGCTCACCGTGCGCAATGCGCGGCAGCACAACCTGCGCGGCGTGGACGTGCGCTTCCCGCTGGGCACCTTCACCGCGGTCACGGGCGTGTCCGGGTCCGGCAAGAGCACGCTGGTGACGGACATCCTGTACAAGGCGCTCGCCAAGGCGCTCACGGGCGCGCGCGACGAGCCGGGTCTCCACGACCGCCTGGACGGCGTGGACGCCGTGGACAAGATCATCGAGATCGACCAGAGCCCGATCGGCCGGACGCCGCGCTCCAATCCGGCCACCTACACGGGCCTGTTCGGGCCGATCCGGGAGCTGTTCGCGGGCGTCCCCGAGGCGCGCGTCCGGGGCTATGGACCGGGCCGCTTCAGCTTCAACGTGAAGGGTGGTCGCTGCGAGCACTGCAAGGGAGACGGCATCCTCAAGATCGAGATGCAGTTCCTGCCGGACGTCTACGTGCCCTGCGAGGTGTGCGCCGGCCGGCGCTATAACCGCGAGGCGCTGGAGATCCACTATCGGGGTCATTCCATCGCGGATGTGCTCGCGATGACCGCGGAGGAGGCGCTGGAGGTGTTCAGCGCGGTGCCCGGCGTCCGCACCCGGCTCGCCACGCTCGTGGACGTCGGGCTGGGCTACATCCGGCTCGGCCAGCCCGCGACCACGCTCTCGGGCGGAGAGGCGCAGCGGGTGAAGCTCGCCACGGAACTGTCACGGCGCTCCACGGGCAAGACCGTGTACCTGCTCGACGAACCCACCACCGGCCTGCATTTCGCGGACGTGGAGAAGCTGCTCCAGGTGCTCCACAGGCTCGTGGACGTGGGCAACACGGTGATCGTCATCGAGCACAACCTCGATGTCATCAAGACCGCCGACTGGATCATCGACCTGGGGCCCGAGGGAGGCGCCCGTGGCGGGCGCGTCATCGCCGAGGGCTCGCCCGAGGTTGTCGCACAGGCGGAGGCGTCGGCCACCGGGGAGTACCTCGCGCGGGTGCTTCGCGGCGAGCCGCTGGTGCCGCTGAGCGGCGTCACCTTCGCCCAGGAGGCGGGACGTGGCGATCCCGTGCCGCTGCGACCCGCGCCACGGTCGGTCCGTCCGCCCAGGACGGTCACGGCGGTCGTCCGCGAGGCCTGAACGACGCTCCCGGCCGGGTCGCTGACCGCGCTCCGGCGCGCCGCCGACTAGACTTGCGCCGCGATCGCCACGCGGTCGGACGCCCGATGTGCCCTGAAAGGTCGCCGTGCCCGGTTTCGACATCGAGAACCTGCTCCTGACGTTCGGCTACATCGGCCTGTTCGCGATCATCTTCGCGGAATCGGGCCTGCTCATCGGGTTCTTCCTGCCCGGCGACAGCCTGCTCATCACCGCGGGCGTGCTCGCGTTCGCCCGCCCGGACGTGTTCAACCTCGCGATCGTGTGCATCGGCTGCTTCGTCGCCGCGGTGTCGGGGGACGCCGTCGGCTACTGGACCGGCGCGCGATACGGGCGCCGACTGTATGACCGGCCGGAGTCCCGGTTCTTCAAGCGACGCCACCTGGCGGCGGCGGAGGCGTTCTACCTCAGGCACGGCGGCAAGACCATCGTGATCGCGCGGTGGATGCCCTTCGTGCGCACGTTCGCGCCGGTCGTCGCGGGGACCGCGGCCATGCCCTACGCCAGGTTCGCGCTCTACAACTTCACGGGCGCCGCCCTGTGGGCGATCGGGTTGCCGGTGCTGGGCTATGCCCTCGCGGGCCAGATCCCGCCGGAGACCCTGGACCGCTACCTGCTGCTCATCATCGGCGTGGTCGTGGTGCTGTCGGTCCTGCCCACGAGCATCCACCTGGTGCGCAACCACCGCGCGGAGCTCATCGCGCGCCTCCGCTCGGGTGGTCGCTCCGGCGCGGTGACGACGGGCGTCGCCGCGGGTGGCCCGCCCCCCCAGGCGCCGATGGCCACGCCGTCCTCCCCGTCCGACTCGCCATCCGAACACTGAGCACCTGGGGGTTCGACCGCGATGAGCACCACGCTGCCGCAGACCGACGGGGGCGCGACGATCCGCGCCGAGCGGCTCCTGGACGCCTCACCGGAGCGGGTTCACCGCGCCTGGAGCGACCCAGAGGAGCTGGCCGCGTGGTTTCCCCGGTCGGTCGATGGATCCCTGCTCGTGGGTGCCCGGTCCGACCTCGTCTGGTCCGATCGGCGGGTCACCATCGAGGTCCTGGAGGCGGATCCTCCGTCGCGTTTCCGATTCCGATGGACGCCGGCGCCCGGGGCGTCCATGACCACCGTCGTCACGGTGTCCATCGACCGGTACGGCTACGGCAGTCGCGTCACGCTCGAGGAGGGACCCTACGACCTCGGCGTGGCCGGGGTCGCGGACGCCTTCGGTCGGACCGCCGAGCTCTGGGGTGCGGCGCTCGCGAACCTGCGGGCGCGCGTGGACTTCGGGGTGGACCTGCGCCGACCCGTCCGCTGAGGACGGTCACGCGACTCCGGCGCGGGCCGGTGCCAGCTCGCCCGCGTCGAAGGCCTCGCACAGGAACCGAGACGGGGCGCTGGGGTCGTAGACCAGGGTGAGGCTGGATCGGGCCCGCGTCCAGGCGACGTACGCGAGCCGCCGCTCCTCCTCCAGCGTCCGCGCCGGGTCGGGGCTCTCGGCGATCGATCGGCGGCTCGGGAACGTCCCGTCGTCCATGCCGACCACCGCGACGTGGTCGAACTCAAGGCCCTTCGTGCCGTGCACCGTCGCCAGCACGACCCGCGGCGCCATCGCCCGCAGCGCCTCCCGTCGGTCCCGCGCCGCGGCGATCCGGGCTCGCAGGCGGGTGGGCGATGCGTCTCCGCCTGCCCATGCCAGCAGGGTGCGCGCCAGTTCCGCATCGGCTGTCGCCGAATCGGCCGGCTCGGCCCGCTCCGCATCCGCCGGCTCGGTCATCATCCCGACGCCCACGAGGCCGCCCGGCTCGACCTCGGCGCGCCGGATCACGCCATCGATGCCAGGGTCGTCGAGCCGCAGTCCGTCGTCGGCGGCGGACCACGGGATCCCCAGCTCGAGGGCCACGGCGGCATAGGTGGCCAGCTCCGCGTTGGTCCGGGCGAGGACCGCGTGCCCACCCGGCCGCGCCGCCAGCCACCCCGTCAGAAGGCGGCGGGCGCGCGCCGGCCCGTCACCCGGGTCGGGCGCCAGGATCAGCTCGCCCGCGGCACGGGGCGAGGCCACGATGGTCTTGTCGAAGCGCTCCACGCCGTGCGCCACGAGGCGGGCGGCCCGGCGCACGACCTCGGGCGGGCAGCGGTGGTTCGTCACCAGGTCCACCCGTCGCAGGCCGGGCAGCGCGCCAGCGAGCCCCAGCACCCGCCGGACATCCGCCAGGCGCCAGGCATAGATCGTCTGGTCGTCGTCGCCCACCAGGAAGATGTCCCGGTGCTCTCCGGCGAGCAGCAGCGCGAGGTCCAGCTGGGTCCGGTCGAGGTCCTGCGCCTCGTCCACGAACAGCACCGCGGTCCGTGAGCGCCAGCGGGCCAGCAGCGATCGATCGGAGCGCAGCTCGGGACCCGCGCGTGCCACCAGGTCGTCGAAGTCCAGGGCGCCGCGCCGCGCGAGCTCCTCGCGGTACGCGCACCACGCCCCGTGGATCGCCAGATCCGACGGGTCCGGACCACGCTCCGGGTCGAGGCCCAGGCGCGTGAACGCGTCGTCCAGGTGGCGCATCGCCGCGACAGGCAGCGCGCCGCCCGCGAGATCGGCGATCACCGACGCCCGGTCCACCAGCCGGTCCACGTCCACGCCCGCGTCGCGCAGGATCTCGCGACCCAGGGCATGGAACGTGCGGACGCGCACCGAGCCCGGCGGGAGTCCCAGCGGCGCGAGGGCGGCGTCCAGACGTTCGCGCAGCTCGCCCGCGGCGAGCGCGTTGAAGGTGACGGCGCACACGGATGCGGGGTCGGTGCCCGTTGCGATGCGCCAGGCGATCCGAGCCACCACCGTGGTGGTCTTGCCCGATCCCGCCGGCGCCACGCACAGCACCGGTCCCGGGGGTGCCGTGGCGGCGGCGCGCTGGTCCGGGGCGAGACGGTCCAGGCGCTGCCGGACGGACGGAGGGAGGTCCACGGGGCGAGCATGGGGGCGCCTCCTTCACCGCCGCTCATCCCGCGCTTCACCGCCGCTCATCGGGAGGATGGCGGATCGCGGATGGGTCATCCTGCCGGTCGGGGCCCCGGCACGTACCATGGCCGGGTGACCCCCCGGCTCCAGGCGACGCTCGACGGCCTGCCCGACCACCCCGGCGTGTACCTCATGAAGGACGGGCGAGGGCGGGTGCTGTACGTGGGCAAGGCGCAGAGCCTGCGCAGCCGCGTGCGCCAGTACTGGCAGGCGGGCCGCGGCGCCCAGCCCCCCATGCGCATCGAGCAGTCGATCGAGCGCGTCGCGGACGTGGACTACACCCTCACCGACACGGTCTCCGAGGCGCTGCTGCTGGAGGCCACCCTCATCAAGCGCTACCAGCCGCGCTTCAACGTCCGGCTCAAGGACGACAAGTCCTATCCCTTCATCAAGGTCACCCTCGCGGACGACTTCCCGCGCATCGAGCGCACCCGCAGGCTGCCCCAGGACGGCAGCCGCTACTTCGGACCGTACGCCAGCGCGAGCTCCGTGGACGAGGCGATGAACCTCATCCGGCGACTGTTCCCGTTCCGGACCTGCACCATCGACATCGTCGAGGGGAAGCGGGCGCTCGATCGCCCCTGCCTGCTCTATCACATCAAGCGCTGCCAGGGACCCTGCGTGGGCGCCATCGACCGGGCAGCGTATCGAGCCGACATCGATCAGGTGATGCTGTTCCTGGAGGGGAGGCAGGAGCGCGTCGCCCGGTCGCTCCGCCAGGAGATGGAGTCCGCGTCCGATCGGCTCGACTTCGAGCGCGCCGCGGTGCTCCGGGACAAGGCGCGGGCGATCGAGCGGACCATGGAGGCCCAGAAGATGGCGGGCTTCGCGCGTCGCCAGCTCGACGTCCTGGGGTTCGCGCGGAGCGGCGGCGAGGCGGCGGTCCAGCTGTTCGCCATCCGCGACGGCAAGACCGTCAGCCGCGACGTGTTCCTGCTGGAGAACCTGGGCGACGGCCCGGACGACGAGGCGCTCGCCGCGTTCGTGAAGCAGTACTACGCGAGCGCGGGGTCGATCCCGCCGCGGGTGCTGGTGCCGTTCCCGCCCGCGGAACAGGCCGACCTCGTCGCCCTGCTGGCCTCCCGGCGCGGCTCCCGGGTGTCCCTCGACGTCGCCCGGCGGGGCGAGGGGCGCCAGCTGTCCGTGCTCGCGGCGAGGAACGCCGCCGAGACGCTGTCCCGGGAGCAGGCACGCTGGATGGCCGACCAGGGCAGGACGCTCGGCGCGCTGGAGGAGCTCGCAGACGCCCTGGGTCTCGCCGGTCCGCCGATGCGCATCGAGTGCTACGACATCTCGACCATCCAGGGATCCTCCACGGTCGGCTCGATGGTCGTCGTGGAGGAGGGCAGGCCGCGCACCGGCGAGTACCGCCGGTTCCGCATCCGGACCGTCGCCGGCCAGAACGACTTCGCATCCCACCAGGAGGTCCTGCGACGACGATTCCGGCGCGCGCTCGCGACGGAGGAGGGGAGCGCCGAGGAGCTTCGCTGGAGACTGCCCGACCTCGTGATCATCGACGGCGGCAAGGGCCAGGTGAGCGCCGCCCGGCAGGCGCTCGACGAGCTGGGCCTCGTCGACCTGCCCCTGGCGGGGCTGGCCAAGGAGCGTGAGGAGCTGTTCCAGCCGGGTCGCTCCGACCCGGTGGTGCTGCCCGCCACGTCGCCCGCCCTGTATCTCCTCCAGCGGCTGCGCGACGAGGCCCACCGGTTCGCCATCACGTACCACCGCAAGGTGCGCGCGGCGGCCGCGACGCGATCGGTGCTGGACGACCTGCCCGGCGTGGGGCCGGCGCGCAGACGGGCGCTGCTGCGGGTGTTCGGGACCGCCAGGGGCGTCCGCGCGGCGTCCGTGGAGGAGATCGCGGCGGTGCCGGGCATCGGGCGGACGCTGGCGGAGCGCATCCGGTCCCATCTGGACGCCTGAACACCCGGCCGCGGGCGTCGCGGGCGATGCCGGAGGCCCCCGGCCGCCGCGCCCGGGCGACGACTCTGCTATCGTCCCGCCGATGCGTCGGGTCCTTCCCTCATTCGTCGTCCTGATCTTCCTGGTCGCCGCCTGGATCGTCGTCTGGCCCCAGATCGAGACCAAGCTCGGCCTTGATCTCATCGGCGGCCTGCGCGGCGAGTACCGACTCGTCGCGACGGACAACCAGGCGATCACCCCGGACATCCTGGGACAGACCCGCAGCATCATCGAGGCGCGCGTGAACTCCACCGGGGTGGCGGAGCCGAACGTGCAGACCGCGGGTGCCGACCGCATCTCGGTGGAGCTGCCTGGCGCCACCAACGAGGAGCAGATTCGCGGTCTCATCGGGACGACCGGCCGCCTGGACTTCGTGCCGGTGCCGCCGGCGTTCAGCCAGCAGGTCGCCGACGGCCAGCCGCTGCCGCCGGGCATGGATCCCACGCCCATCTTCTCCGGGAGCGAGATCGCCTCGGCCGCGCCGTCCGCGGACGAGCTGGGCCGCCCCGCGGTGAGCCTGACGCTGAAGGAGACGGGCGCCCGGCTGTTCGACGAGTTCGCGGCCGAGCACTACGGCGAGCGGTTCGCCATCGTCCTCGACGGCACCGTCATGTCGTCGCCCTCGATCAACGCGACGCGCTTCAACGGGCAGGCGCAGATCAGCGGCAACTTCACGATCGAGGAGATGAACAACCTCGTCACGGTGCTCAAGTTCGGCTCCCTGCCGCTGGAGATCGAGGAGGTCGGCTTCAGCTCGCTGAGCGCGACGCTGGGACTCGGCTTCCTCGCCCAGACGGTGCTCGCCGGACTCATCGGCATCGGCCTGGTGTTCGCGTTCATGCTCATCCACTACCGGCTGCCGGGCGCCATCGCGTGCGTCGCGCTGGTGTTCTACACCATCGTGAACCTGGCGCTGTACAAGACGATCCCGGTCACCCTGACCCTCGCGGGCATCGCGGGCTTCGTGCTCTCGGTGGGCATGGCCGTGGACGCGAACGTGCTCATCTTCGAGCGGCTGAAGGAGGAGCTGCGGGCGGGCAAGAGCCTTCCGGCGGCGGTGGAGGCCGGCTTCGACCGCGCCTGGAACTCCATCCTGGACTCGAACGTGTCCACCCTCATGACCGCGGGAATCCTGTTCTACTTCGGGACGTCCACGGTCAAGGGGTTCGCGCTCGTGCTCATCGTCGGCGTGCTCGTCTCGATGTTCACCGCGGTGTCGCTGTCCCGGATGATGCTGCGCATCGTGGTGCGCCGTCCGTGGGCGCGCAAGGCGCGCTACTACGGCGTGACCGAGGAGGAGTTCGCGGCCGGACAGATCCAGACGCGGGTCCGGACGCGCGGAGAGGCGAGGGAAGCGGGCGCCCGTGTTTGACATCATCGGCAAGCGCAGGTGGTTCTACCTCATCAGCGCGGCCTTCACCATCCCGGGTCTCCTGTTCATCCTGCTCACCCTCATCCCCGGCGCCCGGCTCGGGCTCCAGTTCTCGATCGCCTACACCGGCGGCACCATCTGGGAGGTCCATTTCCGGGACGGCGACCCCAACCCGGATGACGTCCATGACGTGCTGGTCGCCCAGGGCCTCGAGGGCGAGGTCAACCGGACCACGACCGCCGGCCGGAACTACATCCTGATCCGCACCGAGCCGCTGCTCCGGGAGACCGAGGGCGTCACGAACGGGGCGGTGACGCCGACCGCCTCGCCGGGAGCCTCCCCGACGCCGGGAGGCTCGCCCGCCCCCGCCCCCAGCGTCGACGCTGGAGCGGACGCATCGACGGCGCCGGCCGCCGTGGCCGCGTCACCGGCGGCGTCGCCCGGACCATCGCCCGAGGCGAGCATCGCGCCGGCCGCCCCGATCATCCCCGCGGACGGCAAGTTCGGGGACCTGGCCGCGGCGCTCGTGGCGCGATTTGGCCCCATCGACGAGGTGCGTCAGCAGACCTCCGTGGGTCCGGTCGTCAGCCAGGAGTTGATGCAGCAGACGTTCCTGCTCATCCTCATGGGTGCGGTGGGCATCATGCTCTGGATCACCTTCCGGTTCGGCGACTTCCGGATGGGCGTGACCGCGCTGGCGGCGCTGCTGCACGATGTCATCGTGGTGGTGGGACTGTTCGCGGTCATGGGCACCTTCACGGGCCTCGCGGTCGATGCCCTGTTCGTGACCGCCATGCTCACGGTGATCGGCTTCTCGGTGCACGACACCATCGTGGTCTTCGACCGGATCCGGGAGAACCGCGTGCGCCACGCCGGCGAGCCGTTCGACATCATCGTGAACCACAGCATCCTGCAGACCGTCGGGCGGTCCATCAACACCTCGCTGACGGTGCTGCTGACGCTCACGGCGCTGTTCCTGCTGGGTGGCGAGGCGATCCACGCGTTCGTCCTGGCGCTGCTCATCGGCATCGTCTCGGGCACGTACTCCTCGGTCTTCAACGCGGCGCCGGTGCTCGTGGATTGGCATCTCTGGGACGAGCGGCGTCGAGCGCGGGAGCTGGCCGCCCAGGGACCGGTGCGGGCGGCGAGTCGCACGTAAGGCCGGGTGAAGCCCGCTCGGTCAGCATGACCGCCATGGCGGACATCGCACCCCGGTATCACTGGCACATCGGCCGTCCGGCGCCCATCGCGGAGGAGGCGATCGCGGATGCGCGCTCGCGTGGCCTGTCACCTCGGCTGGTGCGCGTGCTGTCACGGCGCGGGCCGGTGACGCCCCAGACGCTCGCCGCGCGGTTCGATGATCCCGTGTCCTGCCTCCACGACCCCGGTCTCCTGCCGGACGCCGGACCGGCGCTCCGGCGCGTCCGCCGGGCGGTGGCGGAGAGGGAGCGGGTGATGGTGTTCGGCGACTTCGACGCGGACGGCCTCACGGGTCTCGCGATCCTCGTGCTGACGCTGCGGACCCTCGGGCTGGATGTCGCGCCGTACGTCCCATCGCGGGAGGAGGAGGGCCACGGGCTCTCGCCGGTCGCCCTGACGCGCGCCGTGGAGGATGCGCGCACGCTCATCGTGACCGCGGACTGCGGCTCCACGAACATCGCGGAGATCGCCGCGGCCCGCCGGCTGGGCGTGGACGTGCTGGTGACGGACCATCACGCGCTGCCGCCGACGCTGCCCGCGGCGGTCGCGCTGGTGAACCCGCACCGGGCCGACGCGCGATACCCGGACGCCCGGCTGTCCGGTGCGGGGGTGGCGTTCAAGATGGCCCAGCTGCTGCTCGCGGACCACCCGGGAGGGCCCGGTCGTGCGCTCGCCATGGCGGACCTGGCGGCCATCGGGTCGATCGCGGACGTGGTGCCCCTGGAGGGAGAGAACCGGGCGATCACCCGCCTGGGCCTGCGCCTGCTCGCGGAGGGCCGTCGTCCGGGCCTGCGCGCCCTGCTCGAGGCCGCCGGCGTGGATCGGGCGCGGGTCGACCAGGAGACCGTGTCGTTCACGCTGGCGCCCCGCATCAACGCGCTGGGCCGGGTGGGGCACGCCGCGGCCGCGTCCCGACTGCTGCTCGCGGATGACCCCGAGGAGATCGCCCGGCTCACCGCGCAGATCGAGGCGGCGAACGCCCTTCGGCGCCGGTTGATGTCGGACGCCGTCGCGGAGGCCCGCGCCGCGGTCGCGGCGCGGGAGCCCGGCGAGGGCGTGCTGGTCATCTCCGGCCCCTGGTCGGTGGGCATCATCGGCCTCGTGGCGGGCCGTCTCGCGGAGGAGCATGGCCGGCCCGCCGTGGTCGTGTCCACCGCGGTCACGCCGTGGCGCGGCTCGGCGCGCTCCGCGGGCGGCTTCGACCTGGCGCGGGCCTTCGCCGCGTGCGATCACCTGCTCGATCGGCATGGAGGCCATCCGGCTGCCGCCGGATGCCATGTGGCGCCCGAGCGATTCCCGGCGCTCCAGGCGGCGCTGGAGGCGATGGGCGTGGCCGCGGATGGGGCCACGCGCCGGCCCACCCTCACGCTCGACCTCGTCGCACGCGCGGATTCCGTCGATCACGTACTCTTGCGAGACCTCGAGCCGCTTGAGCGAGAGGGAGATCCCCCGCCGCTCCTGGGCATCGCCGGCCTGATCGTCAGACAGGTGCGGGCGGCGAGGGGCGGCCACACGCAGCTGACCCTGCAGAGAGGAGCGGACGTGCTCGACGCCATCTGCTTCGGCCGCGCGGACCTCGCGGACCGGCTGCTTCCGGGCCAGGTGGTGGATGTGGCGGCACGGCTCCGGAGCCGCAGCTGGCAGGGCATGGAGTCTCTCCAGCTCGAGGTGAGGGATGTGGCGCCCGGGGGTCACCTCGCGGATCTGCGACGCGCGGCGGGCATGGTCCAGGGGGCTGGGGCGTGAGCCGTCCGCCGCAGGCGTCCCGTCCGGCGCCCTCCCCGCGGTCGCCGCGCCGGTCGACGGATGCCGCGGGACGCCAGCCGGTCATCGCCCCGATCGTCGCGCTGGTCGGCTTGATCGTCGTCCTGGCGGGCAGCGTCTGGACGATCTCGCTGTTCGGGCTCACCGATGACACCGCCGCGAATCCGACGGACCCGCCGCGCGTGGTCATCACCGCGAACCCGAGCGCGGGCGTGGAGGCTTCCGTGGTGGAGATCACGCCCTCGCCCACGCCTCACTCCACGTTCATCAGCACGCCCCCACCGGATCGCACCGCGGAGGTCGTGGGCACGATCCTGGTGAGCAAGCAGGGAGACATCTACGCGGTCACGGGCAAGGGTGACATCAAGCGTGTCCAGGGGACCAAGAGCGGGGACCGCCGGTACAACACGGCGCCCACCTGGATGCCGGACGGCAAGCGCTTCGTGTACGTGCAGACGATCGAGAAGACCGTCCAGGCGCCGAACCAGGGAAAGCTGGTCAAGTACACCTTCTTCTACCCCAACATCATGTCCGTGGCCGCGGACGGCGGAGATCCGAAGCTGATCTACGAGTCGATCTTCAGCTCGGGTGGCGGCCGCTGGCACCGCTGGGTCCTGCAGCCGGACGTGTCGCCGGACGGCAAGACGATCGCGCTCGTCACGGACGGAGCGGACGGCTACGGTGACGTGCTGCTGGGAACGATGACCATCAGCGGCAGCAGGCTGAAGCAGATCCCCGGTGTACCTTCGGTGGATGGCCAGGGTCACAACGATCCCGCATGGAGTCCGGACGGACGCAAGATCGCCTTCACCTACAACTACCGACGGGGGGCGATCGGGGCGCCCAAGATCGGCATCTACGACATGCGCACGGGCAAGACGCGGCTGCTGAAGGCGGGCTACGCGAATCCGTCGTGGTCGCCGGACGGACGGGTGATCGTGGCCGAGCGGACGGACGGCAACGGTCGCGACATCGTGATCATCGACCCCGCGAACGGCTCGGAGATCGCCCGACTCACCAATGACGGAGACAGCTTCGCGCCCACGTTCTCGCCCCAGGGTGACCAGGTGGCTTTCCTGCGGCGCGACGGCCTGACCGTGAACCTGTGGCTGATGACCCTCGACCCGGCGAACGGCTACACGCGGGTGCAGACCAAGCCCGTGACCGATGACCCCGACGGGCTGGACGCGGAGTCGCCTCCGGCCTGGTTCATCCCGGAGGACCAGCTCCGACCGTTCATCACGCCCCGGCCCGACGTGCTGCCCAGCCTCGGGCCGGAGTCGGCCGAGACTGCGGGCGCGTCCCTGGCACCGTGATCCCCGCGGGCTACCTCGATCGACTGGCGGCTCGGATCGCCGCGGTCCGCAGCGTCCTGTGCGTGGGCATCGACCCGGATGGCGACGCCCTGCCCGCTGGGTTCCCGGCCGGACTCGCGGGCATCGAGCGGTGGGCCTCGCTGCTGCTGGAGCACGCCGGTCCGTCAGCTGCCGCGGTCAAGGTCAACGTCGCGTTCTTCGAGGCGTGGGGTGCCGCCGGGGTCGCCGCGCTGGAGCGGCTGCGCGCGCAGATCCCGCCGGACCTGCCGTTCATCGCGGATGCCAAGCGGGGCGACATCGGCCCCACCTCGGCGCGCATCGCGGCCGCCCTCTTCGACGCGCTCGGCGCTGACGCGGTGACCGTGAATCCGTACCTCGGCGCAGATGCCATCGCACCGCTGCTGGATCGCGCCGATCGGTTCGCATACCTGCTGTGTCGAACCTCCAACCCGGGTGCCGGCGCGCTCCAGGGACTGCAGGTGCCACCGGACGACGCGCTCCGGGCGCCCGCCGAGCCGCTCGCCCTGCGCGTGGCGCGCCTCGCGGTGACGTGGGAGCGCCACCCCGGCACCGTGGGACTCGTGGTGGGCGCCACCGCCCCCTCGGAGCTCGCGGCCATCCGGCGCGTCGCGCCGCGCCTGCCCTTCCTGGTGCCGGGCGTGGGCGCCCAGGGTGGCGATGTCCCGAGCACCCTCCAGGACGGCCCGGCCACGATCCCCGGTCGGACCGACCCGGACGGCTTCCTGCTCGTCAATGTCTCGCGCGGCATCGCGGGCGCTGGCGCGGGGTCCGTCGATCCGGGTGCGGCCGTGGCGGAGGCGGCCCGTCGCTGGGCGACCCGCCTGCAGGTGCTAGGATGACCACGCACCCATCACCACTCGAATCTGTCCGCGGAGGCACGCATGGGACTTCCGAATATCGGCCCTGTCGAGCTGATCATCATCCTGGTGATCGCGCTCCTGATCCTGGGGCCCGGCAAGCTGCCGGAGGTGGGCTCGGCGTTCGGCAAGACCATCCGTGAGTTCCGCAAGGCGTCATCGGACATCCAGGAGACGGCGAGCGTCGCCACCAAGCCCGTGACGGAGGCCGCGGCCGCGGTCTCGTCGGCCGCCGTCGCACCGGCGCCGGCCGTCACCGCCGCACCGGCCGTCACCGCCGCGCCGGCCGTCATCGCCCAGCCCGAGGGGGTCGCCGCGGCGAGCGCCGCGGCCCCGGCGGAGGTCGCACCCGTCGCTCCTGCGGGGACTCCGGCGGACGTCGTCGACCAGAAGGTCTGAGACCCCGCCTGGCGCGGTGGTCCGGCCCACACGGCCATGAGCGATGTCCTTGAGCCCGCGGGCGGCGCGGTCCAGCGCCTCCCCGAGGCGGCGCGTCCGGTGACTCCCGCGCCCGTGGCGCCTCCGCCCGCGTCGCCCGCGGAGGATCCGTCGGTGATGTCGCTCACGGATCACCTCGTGGAGCTGCGCAAGCGGCTGATGGTCGCGATCGTGGCCATCCTCGGCGGGGCCATCGTCGGCTGGCTGCTGGCGCCCCAGATCATCACCATCCTCGCGGATCCGCTGCCGGTGCCCGCGGATGGCGGCGCGAAGCTCCAGTTCCTGACGCTCAGCGGCAGCTTCTTCAACTACGTCAAGGTCGCCTTCGTGGTGGGCGTGCTCATCGCGCTGCCGGTGATCATCTACGAGGTGTGGGCGTTCGTGTCGCCCGGGCTCACGGAGCACGAGCGCCGCTCCGCGCTGCCCTGGATCCCGGCGGCCATCACGTTCTTCCTGCTGGGCACCATCGTGGCCTACGTCACGCTGCCGTTCGCCATCGCATTCCTCACCAACTGGGAGATCCCGGGCGTCACCGAGGTCCGGCCCACGGGCGAGGCGTACTACGGCTTCGTGACCATGATCTTCCTGCTGTTCGGCGCGGTGATGGAGTTCCCCATCGTCATCGTGTTCCTCAACAAGCTCGGCATCCTGAGCGTCGAGGTGCTCCGGCGGAGCCGCAAGATGGTGCTCCTGGGCGTGACCGTGTTCGCGGTCGTGGCCACTCCCGGCGGCGACCCCATCAGCCCGCTCGTCATGGCGGGCACCATGTACATCCTCTACGAGTTCACCATCTGGATGCTCTCTCGCGGGCGGAGGACCCAGGTCCCCGGTGACTGAGCCGACCGACGCCGTGGACGAGGGCGCCGGCGCCGGCGGGTCGGATCCCGGGAGGCCGTCCCGAGTAGGCCCCGAGGGAGCCGTCCGCGCGCGTGGCGGCAGGCCGCCTGCGACACCCACAGCCACCGGCGGACAGCACGTCGCGATCATCACGGGCCTCTCGGGTGCCGGCAAGACCGCCACGAGCAAGCTCTTCGAGGACCTGGGCTACACCGTGGTGGACAATGTCCCGAGCGACCTGCTGCGGGACCTTGCGGAGCTGGTTGCCAACGACCCCGAGCGCTACCGACGGGTCGCGCTGGTCCTGGACATCCGCTCGGGCAACGCGCCGCTGGCCTTCGGGGCGGCGCTGGGCGCGCTCCAGGGCCGGGGCCTCGAACCCCAGATCTTCTTCCTGGAGGCGGAGGACGAGGTCCTCATCCGGCGCTACTCGGAGACCCGCCATCGCCACCCGCTGGACACGGCAGACCAGGGCGTGTCGGTCGCGATCGCGCGAGAGCGGGCGCTGCTGGACGACGTGCGCGGCCTGGCCTCGGTCGTCATCGACACGAGTGACCTGTCGGGGCGGCAGCTCCGGGAGCGCATCACGGCGGCGCTCCACGCGGACCTCGAGCCCAATGAGATCTCCCTCCAGGTCATCTCGTTCGGCTACAAGCACGGCGTGCCGCTCGAGGCGGACCTCGTGTTCGACGTGCGGTTCATGGAGAACCCGTTCTACGTGCCGGGACTGCGCGAGCTGAACGGCCAGACGGAGCCGGTCCGCGCGTTCGTGCTCCAACAGCCGGTCACCCGACGGTTTCTGCGGTTCCTGCGCGAGTTCCTGGAGTTCAGCGTGCCCGCCTATCGCGCCGAGGGCAAGACGCGCCTCACCATCGCCATCGGGTGCACCGGGGGGTTCCATCGCTCGGTCGCCATCAGCGACGCGGTGGCCGAGGACCTCCGAGCGCTCGACATGGGGCCCGTCGGGGTCTGGCACCGGGAGCTGGCGCGCACATGAGCGGTCCTCACCCGTCCTCCCGACGCCGCGATCGGTTCCGCCACTGGCTGCGACCCGGCACCGGCATCAGCGGCTGGCTGGTGGTGGTCTTCGTGGGCCAGCTGCTGCTCGCGGTCGCGGGCGCCATCGCCATCCGCCAGCTGTTCCTGACCGTGCCCACCGACAGTCTCGCGGGGCAGCTGTTCGACCTGGCCAGCCTCCAGTTCCTGCCGGGCCTCGCGCGCCCGCTGGTCGTGCTGCTCGTGGGCGTCGCGATCATGGTGTACGGACTGCGGCGGCTCATGGGCGTCCTGCTGGAGCCGTTCCCCGCGCGCTCGGAGCCGCTCGTGGAGCTGGTGTACCAGAAGCGCTCGCTGGCGCGCGGACCGCGCGTGGTGGCCATCGGCGGCGGCACCGGCCTGTCGACGCTGCTGCGCGGCCTGAAGGCGTCCACCAGCAACATCACCGCGGTCGTGACGGTGGCCGATGACGGCGGCTCGTCGGGAAAGCTGCGCGAGGAGCTGGGCATCGCGCCCGTGGGCGACATCCGCAACTGCATCACCGCGCTGGCGGATGCAGAGCCCACGATGACCCGCCTGCTCCAGTACCGCTTCCCTCCCGATCGCGCGGGGGATGCGGGCCTCGGAGGGCATGCCTTCGGGAACCTGCTCATCGCCGCGCTGTCCGACATCGCGGGCGACTTCGAGGAGGGCGTCCGGCTCTCCAACCGCGTCCTCGCGGTGCGCGGACGCGTGGTGCCCGTGGCGCCGTGCCCGCTGACGCTCCACGCGGAGCTCGCGGACGGGACCCAGCTCCAGGGTCAGTCGAGGATCATGCGCTCCCGTGGCATCCGGCGGGTGTGGGTGTCGCCGGCCGCGATCGAGGCGAGCGCGGAGGCGGTGGAGGGGATCCGACACGCCGACCTGGTGGTGCTCGGACCGGGCAGCCTGTACACCAGCCTCCTGCCCAGCCTGCTGGTGCCCGGTGTCCGCTCGGCCCTCGAGTCGTCGAACGCCCTGAGGGTCTATGTCTGCAACGTCGCGACCCAGCCGGGCGAGACGGAGGGCTACACGCTCGCGGAGCACCTCGCGGCCCTCCAGGCACACGACGTCGGGTCGCTCATCGACGTGGTCCTCGCCAATGACAACGCACGCGCGAGGGTGCCATCCGCGGACTATCCCGCGGTCCCGGTGCGGATCGACGTCGACCGCGACTCGCGGCACCCACGCCTGGTGACCGCCGATGTGGTCGATGTCATGAACGCGCATCGGCACGACCCCGAGAAGCTCGCGGCTCGCCTGTTCGCGCTCGCCGAGGAGCACGCGCCGGTCCGGGCGGCGAGCGTCGCCCGTCCGGCCTGACGCGGCCCCGCGCCGTGGGACGCGGCACCACGCCCGGGCGGGACCAGGACCTGGTGGACGCGATCCGCGCAGAGCTCGCGGCCGTCGAACCGACCCGCCCGTGCTGTCGCAGGGCCGCCTGGATCGGCCTCGGCCCCGCCGCCACCGGCCACGCCCGGACGCCCGCCGTGGCGCGTCTGGCGGTCCGCCTCGACACCGCCTGGGACGGCACCTCGCGCGCGGGGGCAGGACCGGATGGCGGCGCGGGTCCCGGCGCGGGCGTCGTGTTCGACTGGGAGCGCGCCCGCGACCACTGCCGGACCTCCTGGCTGCGCGGCCTGTTCCTGGCGCGCGGGTCGCTGGGCCTGGGCGTGGGCCGGGCCCACCTCGAGTTCGTGATCGACCCGGAGGAGGCTCCGGAGCTGGTGGCGCGCCTCGCCCAGATCGACCTGCCGGCATCCTGGCGGGTGCGGCGGGGCAGGGGCGTGGTCACCTGGAAGAGCACCGAGCGCATCCTCGCGTTCCTGGGCCGCCTCGGGGCGTCCCGCTCCGTGCTGGAGGCCGAATCGCGGCTCGTGACGCGCCAGCTTCACGGCCATCTCAACCGGGTCCTCAACGCGGAGACGTCCAATCTCGGTCGGTCGGTCGCGGCGAGCGTGCGGCATCGCCGGGCGATCGAGCAGCTCGTGGCCGCCGGCCGGCTGGGGTCGCTGCCGCCGCTGGACCGGATCGTCGCGCAGCTGCGGCTGGACCAGCCGGACGCGTCGCTGGCCGAGCTCGCGGCCCAGCTCGAGGTGTCGCGTCCGCGCGTGCAGCGCGCCCTGGAGCGGATCGAGTCCGCGGCGCTCCACCTCCCGTGAGGGGCTGGAGCGCCCGGCGTGTGGATGACCACCGGCCCGGGGACGCGACGGCCGGTTCTGGGATGATGCGGCCGTGAGAACCGTCATCGTCGCCGGGAACTGGAAGATGAATGGCCTTCCCCGGGAGGCCGGAGACCTGGCTGCCTCCATCGCAGCCGTCACCGATGAGCCGTCGGTGGTGCGCGTCCTGTGTCCGCCCTACGTCGCGCTGTCCGCGGTGCGTGACGTGCTGGAGGGCACGGGCGTGCACGTCGGCGCCCAGAACGTCCACGCCGAGGCCGGTGGTGCCTACACCGGCGAGGTCTCCGCCGCGATGCTGGAGGGCCTCGTGTCGTGGGTCATCGTCGGGCACTCCGAACGCCGCCGGGACCAGCTGGAGACCGACGAGCTTGTCGGCCGCAAGGTCCTGCGCTGCGTGGACGGGGGGCTGCGGCCCATCCTGTGCGTGGGAGAGCAGCTCGCCGATCGGGAGGCAGGGCGCGCGGAGGTGACCGTCCGGGCCCAGCTCGAGGGCGCCCTGGGCGTGGTCCTTGGCAGGGGCCCGATCCCGGAGGACCTCGTGGTCGCGTATGAGCCGGTCTGGGCGATCGGCACGGGCCGCACCGCCCGGGGACCCGATGCCGCGGCGATGGCGGACGCCATCCGCGAGACGATCGCGGCACTCGGCGCGGTCGAGCTCGCCTCGGGTGTGCCCGTGCTGTACGGCGGGAGCGTCACGAGCGCGACGATCGGGGAGTTCCTGGCCGAACCGTCCGTGGACGGCGCGCTCGTCGGCGGCGCCAGCCTGAAGCCCGACGAGATGGCGGGCATCGTGGCCCGCGCCGCGATCACCGCGAAGGCCCGCGCCGCGGACTGAGCGGCCGTCCCGGGCACCCAGGAGGGACACCATGACACTGGGACGGCCGCGTCCGACCGTGCTGCTGGTCATCGACGGCTTCGGCATCGGGCCGCGCCCCGCCGACGACGCGATCGCGAGCGCCGCCATGCCATGCTGGCGCGCGCTGCTGGAGCGGTGGCCGCACACCACGCTCGGGGCCTCGGGACCGGATGTCGGACTGCCAGAGGGCCAGATGGGCAACAGCGAGGTGGGCCACCTCAACCTGGGTGCGGGACGGCCGGTGCTCCAGGACCTGCCGCGCATCGACGCCGCCATCGCCGACGGCAGCTTCTTCGAGACGCCCGCCCTGGTCGCGGCGGCGGATCGCGTGGCGAGAGACGGCAGCAGGCTCCACGTCCTGACGCTGCTCGGTCCGGGAGGGGTGCATGCGCACGACCGCCACGCGATCGCGTTCGCGGAGCTGGCGCAGCGTCGCGGGGCGCGCGACCTCGCGTTCCACCTGCTGCTCGATGGCCGCGACACGCCGCCGCGGTCCGCGGACGGATTCCTCGCGGACTTCCAGGCGCGCCTCGGCGACGCGCACCCGACGGCGCGCATCGCCACGATCGGCGGCCGCTACTGGGGCATGGACCGCGACCAGCGCTGGGACCGCGTGCAGCGCCACTGGGCAGCGATCGTCGACGGCGACGGCATCCCGGCTCCGGACGCGGCATCGGGGCTGGCGGCGGCGTACGCGCGCGGCGAGAACGACGAGTTCGTGCAGCCCACGGTGATCGCGCGGGGCGCGACCGTCCGCGACGGGGATGTGGTGGTCCACCTCAACTTCCGGGCCGACCGGGCTCGCCAGCTCACGCGAGCGCTGTCGGACGCCGCGTTCACGGGCTTCACCCCGCTGCGCCGCCCCGCGGACCTGGTCGTGGTCACGCTCACGGAGTACGAGTCGGACCTGCCGGTCGTGGTCGCGTTCCCGCCGCTCATCGTGACCAGCCTCGCGGAGCTCGCGTCGGAACGCGGATGGAGGCAGTTCCATGTGGCGGAGACCGAGAAGTACGCCCATGTGACGTACTTCTTCAACGGAGGCGTGGAGGAGGCATGGCCGGGCGAGGAGCGGCTGCTGGTGCCCAGCCCGAGGGTGGCCACGTACGACCTGGCGCCCGCGATGAGCGCCGTGGGGGTCACCGACGCGCTCGTGGACGCGATCGAGGGCGACCGGTACGACCTGATCATCGCGAACCTCGCCAACCCGGACATGGTCGGACACACCGGGGTGTGGGACGCGACGATCGAGGCGTGTGCGATCGTGGACGGCTGCATCGGCCGGGTCTCGGATGCCCTCCTCGCCGCCGATCGGGCATCGCGTGCGTCGGGCGGTCCGGGCGCGGTGCTGGGCATCACGGCCGATCACGGCAACGCGGACGTGATGCGTGATGCCGAGGGTGCCCCCGTGACCGCCCACTCGCTCAGCCCGGTCCCGTTCCTGCTCGCCGGTTCCCCCGTCGAGGGGCACAGCCTGCGTCCCGGCGTCCTGGCGGATGTCGCGCCGACGCTCCTGGGGCTGGTCGGCCTGGACCCGGCCCCGGGCATGACGGGCCGGTCCCTGCTCGACGGGAGCTGACCGGGGCGGATGCGCTCCGTCCGCATGCTATCCTTCGGCGTCAGCCTCGACCCATCCAGGGAGGTCCGTCCGCGCCCGTGAATCCCATCATCGCCCTTGCCCTGCTGCTGGCCTGCATCGGGCTGATCGCGGCGATCCTGCTCCAGTCCCGCGGCGCGGGCCTCGGTGCCACGTTCGGCGGGGAGTCCTCGGTGTATCGCAGCCGCCGGGGTGTCGAGAAGCGCCTGTTCCAGTTCACGATCGCGCTTTCGGCCCTGTTCGTGGGCATCGCGCTGATCTCGTTCCTGGCGTCAGGCAGCACCTTCTAGCGCCAGGCCCGTCCCGGGACAGTCGGGACGGGAGGTGCTATCGTTCACACTCGCTTCGTTGCGATCGGGGTCCGCCCCGATCACCGCCCGTGCCGAGGTGGCGGAATAGGCAGACGCGCTAGGTTCAGGACCTAGTGGCCGCAAGGTCGGGTGGGTTCAAGTCCCTCCCTCGGTACCATCCCTCGCAAAGGGTGGTCCATGCGACGCGAGCGACAGGCCCAGGTGGCGGAATTGGTATACGCGTACGTTTGAGGGGCGTATGAGGCAACTCATCCGGGTTCAAGTCCCGGCCTGGGCACCACCGCGACGATGACACGGCGGCCGATCCGGCCGCCGTTCCGTTTCTCGGTTCACGGGTACCATCCCCCACGCGGGCGGTTAGCTCAGTCCGGTCAGAGCGCCTCGCCTACACCGAGGATGCCGGGGGTTCGAATCCCTCACCGCCCACCATCGTCTTGAGTCGCGACATGGGCGACCCCTGAGAGCCCGTGAACCAATCGCCCCGAGAATGGGATCTTCCCATCGGGCCCGCGATCGGATACGCTCGTCCGATGGACGAGCTGTTCGACCTCCCGCCCACGGCAGCCCAGCCCGACACTCGCGAGCCTGACAGCGGACATGGGAATCTCCGCGTAGGCGGACACGGGACTCCACGCTGACGGACACCAGACCTCCACGTCGGCGGACACCACCCCGCCATCGCTCGGCCCCTCCGGTGGGCGACGCTTGTGGTCGTCGAAACCCAGGCATCAGCCACACCGGGAGGGACCGTGACGAAGTCTGACAGGGAGATCATGGACATCCTCGAGGCCTTCGACCTCACCCGCACACCGCACTCCGCGGCCGATCTCGCCGGCTGCGACGCGAAGACCGTGGCCAGGTACGTCGCCGTCCGGGACACCGGCCGCGACCCGACCGTCCGACACCGCCGGCCCATGAAGATCGACGAGCACCGCGACAAGATCGAGGAGCTCGTGGAGCGCTCCGGCGGTCTGATCCGGGCTGACGAGGTCCACCGGCGTCTCGTGGCGCTCGGCTTCGACGGTCACGAGCGCACCACCCGGCGCGCGGTCCGGGCCGCCAGGGTCGCGTATCGATCCGGCCGCCGGCGCACCTATCGCCCCTGGATCACGGAGCCCGGCATGTGGCTCCAGTTCGACTGGGGCAGGGGCCCCGACATCGACGGCCGGCCGACCCTGCTGTTCTGCGCCTGGCTCGCGTGGAGCCGGTTCCGCGTCGTCATCCCGACCTGGGACCGGACGATGGGCAGCCTGCTCGCCTGCCTCGATGCCGCGCTCCGGGCCATCGGTGGTTATGCGGGTGGTCGGAGTCAAGAGGCCTCCTCGTCGAGCCGAGCGAGGAGGCCATCGAAGACCCTCTGGCGCCCGAGCTGGCCCTTGGCGAGGGCGTCCTCGCGCTGGCGCTCGAGGGTCGGGCGGAAGTCCGGGGTGGTCACGAAGCACGTGCACGATTCGCAGATCGTCTCGTACTGGCAGTCCAGGGCGACCGGCCGGGCGCAGTACCCGTTGCCCA
>DAOTUU010000027.1:0-80440 GCA_034436555.1 Chloroflexota bacterium
TCCCCATGGGTCCTCTCCAGGCGGTCCGTGCGCGCCGGTTCGAGGACGCCGCGGTGCGGCGCATCCTGGACGCGGCCTCGGTCGCGCGGATCGTGGACCTCGTCGGGCCACCCGCCCTCGCGACCACCGTCGCCGAACCACGCGGCTCGGTCCGGGGCGGGTCGGGCTGGCAGCCGGGCGAGCCGCTGCCGGCCCTGCGCGACGAGGATCCCGCGGTGATGCAGGCGGTCGGGCGCTGCGCCGTGTCCCGCCTCCAGCACCGATGTGGCCTCGAGATGCGCTCCCTCCACGATCGGGACCGGTGCGCCTGGTGTGCCTATCCCCTGGCCGAGCTCCTGGCCGGGTGCGACTGGGCGGTCCATCGGAGCCGGTTCGTGGTCCTCGAGACCGCCACCTGGTGGGCGGACCAGACGCGTCGCGCGGGCCCCACCTACCGGCGCATCGTCCGACACGACGTCCACGAGCATCCGGGCTGGGCGGCGTTCTGGGCGCAGCCCCGACCCGACCGCGAACGCCTCGTCGCGGCCGCGCAGTACCCGGACGACCAGCAGCCCGTCAACAAGGGTCGGCCGTGAACGGGCCCATCCTCGCGATCGACCCGGGCACAACGCGTTCCGCCTGGATCGCGCTCGAGCTGCCGTCACGGCGGCCGCTTGGCTTCAGCATCGACCCGAACGAGGAGCTGCTCGGGCGGCTCCGTCGGGGCACCGGGGCATTCGACCTGGTCATCATCGAGAAGGTCGAGTCGTTCGGGATGGCGGTCGGCGCCGAGGTGTTCGAGACCGTCTTCTGGTCGGGACGCTTCGCGGAGGCGGTCGACCCGAAGCCGGTGGAGCGGATCGGGCGGAAGGCCGTCAAGGTCGCCCTGTGCGGCGACCCGCGGGCCAAGGATCCGAACATCCGCCAGGCGCTCATCGACCGGTATGGCGGCAAGGCCGTGGCCATCGGGACGAAGACCGCCCCGGGCCCGCTCCACGGGGTGGCGAAGGACGTGTGGGCGGCACTGGCGGTCGGGGTGGCCTGGCTGGACGGCACCGCGCGCATGGATGCCACCCAGAGCGACACCGCGCCACTCGGTAGCCCTGTCGCGCCCACGGGCGAGAACACGCGGTGAGGCGGCACGAGGTGCTCACAGTCAAGGAGGCGGCGGCGATCGCGCGGGTCAGCCCGGCCACGATCCGGCGCTGGTGCCGGCGCGGGCATCTCACCGCGTTCCAGGTGGGGCCGGGCGCCGCCATCCGGATCCCGGCCGACGTGCTCCGGGCGCTCGTCGAGCGCCGGGACGAGCGGTAGGGGCGGCGGGAACCGACCATGACGGCCCTCCTGACCGTGCCCGAGGTCGCCGAGCGGCTGCGCGTCTCTCGCCGCAGCGTCGAGCAGTTGATCGCGGCCGGCGAGCTGCGCGCGACCCGCCCTACGCCCCGGCGGACCGCGGTGCCCGTCCGGGAGGTCGACGCCTACCTCGCGCACCAGGAGGCGCGGCGCCGCACCGGCGTCGCGCGGAAGCCGGTTGAGGTCCCGGCGCGCAGGCCCCTCACTCCTGTCGCGCCGACGGTCTCCGAGCCGTCGGGCCGGACGGAGGATGGCGTGGCGAGGCGACGACGGAGCCGGGCACGGAGCGGCGAGGGCTCGGTCTACTTCGGCAAGGCCGAGGGTCGCTGGATCGCCGCCATCTCGGTCCAGACCCCGCAGGGCAAGCGGCAGCGGCTCCGGGCGCGGGCCACGACCGAGGAGGCCGCGCGCAAGGAGCTCGAGCGCCTGCGACGCCTCCATGCCGCCGGTGGTGACCCCGCCACGTGCACGGTCGGCCAGTGGCTCGAGGACTGGATCACCGCGCATGGTCGGAGCATCCGGGCCTCCACCCGGACGAGCTACGAGGGCCACATCCGGCTGCACCTCTCGCCCGCGATCGGCGGCATCCGGCTGGCGCGGCTGCAGCCCCGCGATGTGCGCCACCTCGTCGACGGGCTGGTCGCCAAAGGCCTCGCGCCGGCGACCATCCACCTCGTCGTCCGGACGCTCTCGGTGGCCCTGAACGCGGCGGTCGCCGAGCGCGCGATCCTGGACAACGCCACGCTCGGGGTGCGCCTGCCGCGGGTGGAGCGGGAGCCGGTGCGGGCGTTGACGCGCGAGGACGCGGACGCCGTGCTCGCCGCGGTCTCCGGCACCTGGATCGAGCTGCCGGTGCGCGTGCTGCTCGGCTCGGGCCTGCGGCTCGGGGAGGTCGTCGGGCTCGACCAGCGCGACCTGCTCCTCGACGCGGGCTTCGTCCGCGTCCGGCGCACGAAGACGTCGGTGCGCGCCGTTCCGGTCAGCGACGACGCGGTGGCGGCGCTGCGGGAAGCGCTCCGCCTGGCGCCGCGCCGTGGTGACGACGAGCCGGTGTTCTTCGAGCCGCGCCGACCGCGTCGACGTCGGGGACGCGACCGGCTCGTCGGCTCGAGCGTGTCACACGCCCTGCCCCGGATCCTCGCGGCGAAGGGCCTGCCGAGACTCTCGCCCCACGCGCTCCGTCACGGGGCCGCCACGCTGATGCTCGCGGACGGGACGCCGATGCGCGTCATCGCCGAGCAGCTCGGGCACCGGAACCCGGCGCTCACCGCGCGGGTGTACGCACACGTGGTGCCGGAGGCCCAGCGGGCGGCGGTCCGCGCACTGGAGCCGGGCCGGCCCGGACGGTAGGGCAAGGAGCTGCCGCTGGCTCGCGCCCTCGGCTCCGCATGGACCCGTGGTCCGAAGGGTGCCATCGAATGGCCAGAACGGAGGGAGCCAGCGCCCGGAGGTCCACGGCAGCACTGAGTCGCGTGCCCTCGATGCTTGGTTTGCACCACGGGGACTGCAAGAATCCATCGCCATCGCGCGTTCCATGGTCAGGAGGTGTCGATGACGAGCCAGGTGGCAGCAGTGACGATCAAGGCGTCGTTCGAGGCGGTGGTCGGTCCCCACTACGACGGGCTGGTGCGCCGGCTCTCGTTCGTCGTCGGCGACCCAGACGAGGCACGCGACCTGGCACAGGCGGCCTACCTGCGAGCCTTCGAGGCCTGGTCGCGCTTCGATGGAGCCGACCCGCGCGGGTGGCTCTACACCATCGGCATCAACCTCGCCCTGAGTGAGTTGCGGCGCCGCGTCCGCTGGCGCGGACGGCACCCGACCGATGAACCGACCTGGCTGCTGGACGTCGATCCGGATTTGTGGGCCGCGATCGCCGAGCTCGACCGACGCCATCGCGCCGTGCTCCTGATGAACACGCTCGACGGCTACACCCAGTCGGAGATCGCATCCATGCTCGGCGTCCCGCCCGGGACGGTCGCGAGCTGGCTGTCGCGCACCAAGGCCTTGCTGCGCAGCAGGCTGGAGGAGGCACGCTGATGGACCCCTTCGAACTCGACCTTCGTGCCCGGCTGGGGCACGCGATCGCTTCAGCTCCGACGGCGCCCGCACCGAGTCTCGTTCGAACCGCGGTGGCACGACCGCCTCGCATCCGACGACGTCGGACCGTCGCGCTGGCCTTCGCTGCGCTGATGCTCGCTGGCATGGCGCTGGGCTTGCCGTCCATCGGGCGGCAGGATGTCGCGAGCCGCCTGGAGGACTTCGGCGTGCCGCCGGGCGCCGAGATCGTCGCTGCGCAGGCACGCGCCGACGGGACCTTCCTCATGGTCATCTACAAAGACGCCCAGGGCGTCCGTCATACCATCGGCGGCGTGGAGCGTCAGGCCACCCCGGCGCCTTGAGGTTCGCCCGGCGCGTCTCCTGAGCGGCTCCTCGGACTGGCGCCCCGGCCACAGTCACGCGCGTATCCGTCGGATCGCGGGAACCGCGGTTGGGAGCACCGAGGGCCGCCACCAGCGACTGTCGGCTATGCTGGCCGGGTCGGCGCTTGGGAGGGTGCCAGCGGTGCGCCGCTTGCCCGCGGAGGTCCAGGCATGGCGGTTCCGAGATTCGGTCTGGCTCTGCTCGCGGCGATCCTGCCGTTCGGCGTGTTCCCCAGCGGGTCCGTCCTCGCGCAGGCGTCGCCTTCGAGCGCAAGCTCTCCTGCTGCCGTCGAGTGGACGCAGGTCATCGATCCCGACCTGGCTGGGTTCGGAGCACAGCGCATCCTAGGCCTGACCGCCGACGACGGAATCGTCCTCGCCTGGGGCGAGACGCTCGTGCAGATCGGTCCCGAGGAGGGCGATGTCCAGCAGGGAGGGGTGATCTGGCGATCGACCGATGGGGCCGAGTGGGTGCCCAGCTTGGTCACCGACGGCGTGGCCATGGGCGACACCTCCGGGATCGGTGACGTGGCCCACGGGCCGGGCGGATGGGTCGCGATCGGCTACGTCTGCTGTGGCACGGAGGAAGCCGCCGTCTGGCGCTCCGAGGATGCGGCCACGTGGCGCCGCGTGCCGTTCCCGTCGGTTCCGCTGCCCGGTGTCCGCCCCGACCGCATCGGCCTGGCGGCGATCGCCGGAAGCCTGGACCGGTATGTCATCGCCGGGCTGGCCGTCACCGGTGAGCCCGAGGTCGTCCCCGTGCTCTGGTCATCAGCGGATGGCCAGACGTGGACCGCGGCCGATGCGATGGCGGGCGGCGAGGCCGGCCAGCTCGATGACGTCGCCTGGGACGGTGAGCGGTTCGTGGCGGTCGGTCACCTCGGGGCGTCGGACGCACCCGACCTCGACGGGCTCGTGCTCCGGTCCTCGGACGGTCTGACGTGGGCGCCCGCCGCCGACACCGACGGCCGGCTCAGCGCGCCCGGCGACATCCTGCTCACGGAGGTGGTGCCGTACGCCGACGGCCTCCTCCTGGTCGGCGCGCGTGGCGACTCCGCTGCGCGCCTGGACTGTCCCGGGGACTGCGTCACCTTCCGGTCCGCGGCGTGGACCTCAGGGGAGGAAGACACCTGGGAGGAGGTGGCCGGTGCCGTCCCGTCGATCGCCGCCGCATCGGACGACGGACTGATGGGCTTCGGTGAGAACCGCCTCCTGAGGTCCGCGAACGGCCGCACCTGGTCGGCCCCACGCCAGACGGGCGGCCTGGTGACCGATGAGGTCGTCGAGTCGGTGGTCGCATGGGGCGGGGAATGGTTCGCCGCCGGATCGGGCCCGGACCCGCTCGACGGGAACGAGGACGGCGACGGCCGGATCTGGCGGATCGCAGTGACCCCGGAATCGTGACCCCGGGCCGCGGGGGAGCTGCGACGAGGTGAGTGGAGCCGCCCGCCCTTGGTCGCTGGTGGCTCCTCGTGGCTCCTGTGAATGGCCCCCATGGGCCCGGTTCACGCACGTAACCATCGGATGGGTAGAACTGAGGTTACGAGCTCAGGTCAGTATTCGATCAGGTGGGGCGTCGCCTGTTCACGACGGGGAACGCGAGGAGGAGCGCGCCCATGCCGATCGAGGCGCCCAGAATCGCCTCGATCATCTGGAATGACTCGAGGCTGCTGCGCAGGGCGAGGTGGGCCACTGGCTGGTACGTGTCCGGGATCTCCAGCTCGTTGACGCACCGCGCCGCCTCCCCGGTCAGCGTGTCATCCCATGGGTCGGCACCGCACAGCTCGATGACGACCTCGCGGTCGGTGAGAATCCGGCTGTCGGGGGCCTGGTACCAGTCGCCGCCCATGTTGCGCTGGTACGCGATGGCGACCGCGCCGGTCCGGTCGCGCTCCTCGTAAGTCATCCAGACCAGGTGTTGTGGCAGGATCCCCGCACGCATGGTCGGTGCGACGGCGATCCCCCATCCGACCATCAGGACCGCCGCCATCAGGAGCGCGGGCACCATCCGGCCCAGCAGCGCCCCGGCGAGCAGAGCGATGCCCAGCGCGAGCAGCCCGCGGCTCATCATCACGAGTCCGTAGTGGCCGATGTCGTTCAGCGCGCGCGTGCCCTGGGACGACTCGAGGGCGTCCGCGAGCCACGACGTCGTGAGGCCGACGACGCCGAGGCCGACGAGCACTAGGGCGACCATCGGGAGGGTCCGGCCCACCAGCCAGCGGCGACGGCTCGGATTGAGCGACCACGCCAGCGCGCTCGTCCGCAGCTCCAGCTCCTGGGCGACGAGTGGCACCCCGAGGAGAACCCCGACCAGCGGAGCCAGGATGGCCGCCCCACCCAGAACCAGGTTCGCCTCGTCGTCCGCTGAGTAGTGCGCGGCTAGGGCGGCATCGCACGCGGCGTCCGGAGCCTCCCCGGACTGGAACTGGCAGGACGCGGGTACCACGGCGGACCGCACGTGACCGGCGACGACGAAGGCGCTGAGGCCGACGAGCAGGAGCGCCACCACGGCGATGGCCACCCCGAAGCGGTGGAGTCGGTAGGTCAGCCACAGGTCGGTCAGCATCAGGAGTCCCTCCCGTCCGCGGATCCGGGGGTTGATCGTGCGGCCGCGAGGTAGGCCATCACCAACTCCTCGAGCGACGGTGATGCGAGCGTCGGGTCAGACGAGCGGACCACTGTCGTGGGTGGCCCGCCGGGGCGCGTCACCCCACTGACGACCGCCACCGACGCCTGGGTGGCGGCGGCCGCCAGACGGTGCTCCGCGATCGCCCGGGCGATGGGCGACTGGAGCATCACGCGCCCCTGGCCCAGCACGACCAGGTGATCGCACACGGATTCGATGTCGCTCACGATGTGCGATGACAGCACCACCGTTCTCCCACTTCCGCGGATCGTGGTCGCGAGCAGGTCCAGGAACTCGTGGCGGGCGAGCGGGTCGAGCGAGGCGAGCGGCTCGTCCAGCAGAAGCACCGGGGCACCCGTCCCCAGCGCGAGGCACAGCGCCACCTGGGCGGCCTGGCCCCCTGACAGCGTGCCGGCCCGCCGCTCGAGTGGGATGTCCAACCGTTCCAGCCGGTCCTCCGCCATGGCGCGGTCGAACCCGCGCCGGGCCGCCGCCGCCATCGCGACGTGGTCCGCGACGCTGAGACCCCGGTAGAGGTTGGTGGATTGGGACACGTAGCCCAGGCGTTCGATGGCCGCCCGTGGATCGCGACGCGGGTCGATGCCCTCGACGGTCACCGAACCGAGCGACAGCCGCTCGAATCCGATCCAGCTCCGGATGAGCGTCGACTTGCCAGCGCCGTTGGGTCCCACGAGGGCGGTGACCGAGCCGAACGGGATGGCGAGGTCGACCTCGCGCAGGGCCCACGGTCCTGAGCGGCGATAACGCTTCCCAGCGCCGTGCGCCGCGAGTGCGGAGGGGCCGGGTGGAGCGTCCGCGACCTGCGGACCGGTCATGTCGACCTCCATGCTTTGGCCGCTGCGGGCCTTCCGCCATCATGCTGGGGGTTCCAGGCCCGGCTCGACAGTGTCGGGTCCACCATGGGCTGACCTGAGGAACTCCACAGTCGCCGCCCGACCGGCGGCGTGCTAGCGTCGGGCGATGGTGCGCTCACGTCGGGATCTGGCGTGCTGGATGACCGCGATCGTCGCTCTCGTGTCCGGATGGTCGGCATGGGGACTGCTCCCTGCCGATGACCGGCCGGCGGAGGGCGGCGCGACGATGCTCGCCCTATGGCTGGCCACGGCGATCGTCGCGGCTGGAGCGTGGCGCCGTCGGTCCGTGCCGGACTCCTTCGATGCCCGCTACCTGCCGGCGCTCTCGCTCGCGGCGAGCGTTCCCCTGGCCCTGATTCCGCTGACGGGGACCTCGGACCTGGTGACGGCGTGGGTGCTCGCGGCGGCCGCGCTCGCCGGGCTGCCGCTGGCATCCGGGCTCGCGGCCGATCTGGCGACGTCGCGTGGGCGATCGGCGGTACGGGCGGGCGTCGTGCTGGCGACGATGACGGCGTTGACCATCGCCATCGGGACGGCGGGAGGCGATGGGCAGGTCGTCCGTGCCTGGTGGTGGCTCGCGGTCGCGGTGAGCATCGGCATCCCGACCGTCGCCCTTGCGACGGAGACCGTCGGGCGCGGCGGACGATGGGCGAACACCGCGAGGCCGCGCATCGAGGCCGTGACCCTCGTCCTGGTGGGCGCGGGGCCGATCCTCGCGATGCTCGGACTCGCCACACCGGCGTGGCCGGTGCTGCTCGTGCCGGTGCTCGCTGCGGGCGTGACCGCCGCGCTCATGTCCCGCACCCTTCTGCGACCGCTGACGGCACTGCTGTCGACGAGCGGAGCGCAGCGCGAGCTGCTGGTCGCAGCGACGGAGGCGGAACGGCGAAGGCTGGCGTCGGAGCTCCACGACGGTCCACTCGCGGAGGTGACCCTGCTCGTCCAGTGGCTCGACCAGCGAGGCGAACAGGAGGGAGCGGCGTTCGCACGGTCGATCGCGAGCGAGCTTCGCGCGATCGGCGGCGAGCTCCGACTGCCGGTACTCGATGACCTCGGGGCGGGACCCGCACTGGAGTGGCTGGTCGGGCGGCTGACCCGGAGGTCCGGGATCGGCATCTCGCTCGAGGAGACGACGGTCGTCCGACCGCCCGCCGTCGTGGAGCTGGCGACCTATCGGGTCGCCCAGGAGGCGCTCGTGAACGCCATCCGCCATGGGGCCCCCCCGGTGACCGTGCGGTACTCGGCGACCGCGGCCGGGGTGTCGCTTCGCGTGGAGGACGCCGGACCGGGGATCGACGCCCCAGGCGAGCCGACCGGGCCCGTGGGGACGCTGGGCCTGTCCTCCATGCTCCAGCGCGCGGAGGCGATCGGAGCCCGGCTCACGATCGGTTCACGGCCCGACGGCGGTGCGCGCGTCGAGCTCGTCTGGCACCCCACGAGCGTCGCGTGACGTCGATCAGGTTGGCCATCGTGGACGATCACCCGGCGATCCGGGAGGGCACCGCGTCACTGCTCGACCGCGAGCCGGACATCACCGTGGTGACGACCGTGGGGACCGTCGATGAGGGGATCGCACTCCTGGACGGCGACCCGCCGCCCGACGTCATCCTGCTGGACATCCGGTTGGGCGACGACAGCGGCCTGAGACTGCTCTCGGCGCCAGCCCTGAAAGGCGACGGTCCCCGACCCGCCGTCATCGTCTGGACCGGCTACGACTTCCCGCAGTACGCCACCTTCGCGCATCGACAGGGTGCGGCTGGCTTCGTGCTCAAGACGGCACCCACGACCGACCTCTTGGATGCCATCCGACGGGTGGCGAACGGCGGCATGGTCTTCGACTCCCGTCCCGACCTGCACGCCCCGCAGCTGACCGATCGTGAGCGCGACCTCCTGGCGCGGCTGGTCCTCGGCCGGAGCAACGACGAGATCGGGGCTGACCTTGGGATCACGACACGAACCGTGGAGGCCCATATGTCCCGGCTGTTCGAACGGCTCGAAGTCAGTTCCAGGACGGAACTCGCCGCCAAGGTGGTGCGGGAGGGCTGGCTGGACCTCCCTCGGGGATGAGTCGTGCCACCAAGCGCACCCCCGGCCCGCTGACTCCGCCAACGTCATCACGGCGGTGGCTCCCGCGTGGCTCCTGCGAGTGGCTCCTCTGAGGCCGAATCACGCACGAAACCATCGGATTGTGGCTCCGAAGGTTACGGGTTCAAGCCCCGTAGGCCACCCCAACCTCCACGCCCAGGACGGCGGGTCCCTGCGTGTTCCAGGGTCGCGCGTGGCGCAGGGAAGCGCAGGGACGGCCGCTCTGGCGGTTCGGGCGTGTCACGGGTCCAAGATCCGACGGAGGCGGGCCGCGCGGCGTTGCCAGGGGCTCCCGGGGCCCGACACGACGGCGAGGGCGTCATCTCGTGGGAGTCCACCGTGTTGTCGCCGACCGGCTGGTCATGGTGCGCACGTGCGGGCCCATCGGCCCGAAGACCGAAGGACCCGACGTGTCCGCGTGGCGCCCCTGCTGGACGAGCCTTCCTACTCGACCGCGGGTGGCTCTGGCACCGGCGGAAGGTCACCGGCGACGACAAGACCCACGAAGTCCTCGGCGTTCCCCCCGACATCCGTGAGGACGAGCATCGCGGTGAGTCCGGCGTAGCCGCCTGCTCCGACGCAGGTGAAGGTGACGTCGGCCGAACCTTCCGTCAATGCCTCATCACCCCAGGTCGCGAGACGGATCGTCGAGCACGCCCAGCTGCCACCGTCGTTCTGCAGATCGGCAGCGCCCGTGTCAAACGCATACATGCCGGCATCGGTCCGATACCCATCCCGGTTCCACCGCCTCGACACCTGCCCTGTCAGGCGTGGGTCGCTGGCGGTCCAGCTCTGCGGTGCGCACTCGGTGCCCCAGTCCCGGACGACACCGTCGCCGATGACGACATCCGCGAAGGTGCAGGACGGGGCGGGCGTGACATGGCCGGTGACCCACGTCGGGGCCGGCGGCGGGACGGCGATGGGACTCGGCCGTGGCGAGGCACCGGCGATCACGGCGCCGGCGATCGCGAGCAGCAGCGCCGTGGTGATGGCAAGGACTGCCGCGAAACGAAGCGTCGGCGAGCCGACGACGACCTTGGATCGGTAGCGCATGGGAGGCTCCTTGAGGCTGGTGAGCCAGGGCGGACGTTGCCGCTCACGGCTGATGACGGAGGCGACGTCAGCGCGCATCCGCTGGGTGGCTCGAATTGGAGGCGTCTCGGTCAGGAGGCGCTCGAGGACGGGTTCGAGGTCGACGTGGTTCATGGCGTGCGCACCAGGGCGATCTTCGACGGGACCTCCGGCTCCTGCGCGATGGCGTCACGGAGGGCCAGCAGCCCGCGATTGAGGCGGGACTTCACGGTCCCCTGGGGGATGCCCAGGATCTCGGCGACCTCGGGAACGGAGCAGCCGAGGTAGAAGCGGACGACGATGACGGCGCGCTGGTCGACCGGCAGTCGCGCGAGCTCGCGCTCAAGACGGTCGCGCTCGACGATCGGCAGGGCCACGTCGCCGTCGAGGTCGGTGGCGGCGCCCGGCATCGCCTGGAGTTCGATCAGCGCCCGGCGCCGCTCCCGTCGTGCCTGGCGATAGCAGGACCTGACGGTGAGTCGGTAGAGCCAGGCATCGAGTGCGTCCGCATCGCGCAGGGAGGGCAGGTCTCTCCAGGCCGAGACCAGCGCCTCCTGGACCGCGTCCTGGGCGCGATCCGCGTCGCGGAGGATCAGATAGGCGACGGTGCACAGTCGATCGACCGACCCGTCGACCAGGCACGAGAAGGCGTCTTGATCGCCCCGCCTCGCCCGGTCCACCAGCTCTCGCCGCATCTCCGCCGCCGGTACGACGCGACTCCCTCGGCCGCGTTCATACCACTATGGGACCGCTCGATGGCCGAATCGTTCCAGAGGTTGCGAGATTCGCGCGGCCAGAGCATGGGCCCAACGGCGCACAACGGCGTCCAGTCGCGTCACGACCCGCCAGCATCGCCCGACACGGCGCGGGTGTACGCGCAACGTCGTGCCGGAGGCCCGGCGCGCTGTGGTCCGGGCCCTGGAGTCCCGACGGAGCGCTAGCCTCGAGTGTTGACGGCCCGGATCGACATTCGCTTCGCCGGTCCGTCGTCCACCTGCGCGACCAGTTCGAGGATCTGCGGAGCGGGCACCTCCACCTGCGTGTTCATCGCGAGCGGGACCGATACCGCGTCCCCTCGCGACCCAGGAGGCCGCCCCGTCTCGAGGTCGCCATCGAGCCGGAACAGCTCCCGCCCATCCCCATCCCTGAGCGTGATCGTGAGATGGTGCGGGATGTTCGACTCGAGGTAGGGCACGCGGATGCCCGCCGCGACGCCCAGGCGCATCGCGGCCGGGAACGAGGGTGGCGAGAACCGATCCCATCCGGCGCCCATGATGTAGACCTTGCCGTTGACCACCTCCGCGTAGTCCGCGGCAAGCAGGTACTCGACCGTCGTGCGTTCCGCGGGCAGCGCGTCCGGTTGCTCCGTCATCGACCTGTCTCCACGTGGTGGGATATGATGTGACACATCGTATCCCGATGCGTTACAGTCGTCAAACAGCCGCCATCCTGGAGGGCATTCAGCCGAGTGCCGAGGTTCGACGTCCTGGCGTTCCATCCTGGCTTCGAGGACCATCAGCATGAGGCGGGCCGGCTGGTCATCACGATGGACGAGGCGCTCGACGCCTGGTACGGCGAGCGCTTGGTCGTCCGTAATCGGAAGGGCCGCAGGGGCCCGTACCTGATGATCGGAAGTACCGGATCGGGCCGGGATATCACGGTGGTACTCTTGGCCACCGACGAGGAGGGCACGTGGCTCGCCTACACGGCCTGGGATACGAAGTGGAGCGACCGGTGAGTCGGAGGGAAGCGCCCATGCCACGACCGAAGAAGCAGGTGCTGGACGAGCTGTCGCCGCGTGAACGCGCCGTGGTCGGCGACGCCGATGCCTACGACTGGGATGCGGCTGCCAGGCTCCCCGCCCGTGAGCGCCCCGCCGTGACGCAGTTCTCGCTGCGCGTGGATCGGGCGCTGTTCGAGGACCTCCAGGCCCTCGCACGGGATCGAGGCGTCACGCTGAGCGACGTGGCGCGCGAGGCCCTCGAGCGGTTCGTCCGTGCTGGTGGACGGCCGGCCATCACGAACGTCCAGGTCAGTTTCCCGAGCGACTCCGGGCTGCTCGTCCAGGTGGCCGGCACCCGCGCCGAACTCTCCCCCAGCCGACGGGCCGCATCCCCTGACGAGCGCGTGACGGCAGTCGTCGGGTCGCCAAGCCCCTCCTGAGGGAGCCTCCTGCCCGGATCGGGAGGGCCGCCGTCCGGCACCATATAGGGCGCGTCCCCAGCCGACTCCTGCCATCCGTCACGACAGCATCCGGAACAACCCACATGACCACTCGTCGCGCCACTGCCAGTGCCGCGGTCGCCTTCGCTGCCCTGCTGCTGGGCAGCGCACCGGTCCTCGCTCAGGACCCGAGCGCCTCGCCCGGGCTCGACACCGCGCGGCTGGAGGCCTTGTGTGAGGACAACACGCCCGACGAGGCGGCGCTGGCCAATTGCCTTGACGTGGTCCACCGTTATCTCCTGCCGGACTCCAGTCCTGCGCCGGTGGCCTCAACCGAGCCCATATCGGATGTGCCCGGGCTGGGCGACACCCTCGGCGATGACAATCTCGCGGTCACGCTCTTGGGCATCGAGTGGGTGACCCCGGCGACGCCGTCCGAGGGTCCGGAGCCGGAACGCCGCTGGCTTTCGGTGTTGGTGCGCTATGAGGCGCTCGACGACGCGGACCTCAGCCCGACCGACGACTGGCGCATCGAGGACCAGAGCGGCGCCGGTGGTCGGTATGTCAGGAACGCGAAGCAGCCTGCACTGGTCGGGGGCAAGTTGACCAAGGGAGAGGTGGCCGAGGGCTGGCTCACCTTCCAGTTGCCCCTCACGCTGACCGGCATCGCGCTCAGTTATCGCGACGGCATCTTTGGCGAGGACCATGGGTGGGTTGTGACATACGACGCATCGATGGGCCCGAACGTCGTGGCCACCCCACGACCGACGTCCAAGCCGACGCCCGTCCCGGGCCTCGGGTTCACCTACGTCGCGCCGAACCTGCGCGTGACCCTCCAGCGCGTGGAATGGGACACCCGTGGCACCTTCCGCAAGCCCGAAGTGGGCAAGCAGTGGGTCTCCGTCCTCGTCCGGTACGTCGCCCGTAAGCCTGCCGACTACGACGCGATCTATGACTGGGGCATCACGGACGATGAGGGCTTCCGCGGCGACCACGTCCTGTTCACCCCCAAGGAGCCGGAACTGACCGATGGGCGTCTGCGCAAGGGTCACGACATCGCGGGCTGGGTGACCTTCGAGTTCCCGAAGGGCGTGAGGGCCATCACCGTTACCTACAAGGATGGGATGTTCGGCGAGGAGCACGTGTGGGTCGTAAAGCGCCGCTGAGGTCTCCCGAAAGGCCACGGAGAAACACGTGACCGAGTGGGCCCTCCAAGTCGCCGGCGGCGTCACCAGCCTGTCTGAACCCCGATGCTCCGTGACTACCCCTCGCCCCGCAGCGAGGCGGGGTCCAGCCGTCGCAGACGCACGGCAACGGAGCGGACGCCCATCTCGTGCTCGATGAGCATCCTGACCAGCGTCCCGCCGCCCACGAGCCCGATGGGGGTCTTGCCGGGTACGGTCGCCTCGGTGATGGCGTCCTGCGTGAACTCCATCGTGGTCGCAGGCCACCCCCGGGTTCACGCTCAGGACGGCGGGTCCGTGCGGGCCGCGGCGCCCGGCGAGGCGCAGAGTCACGCCCTCGGCGATGGCATTCGGAGCCCGCTCAGCGCCCCGTGGCTCCCGGCTGTCGGATATGGATCCGGTCCGCGCCGTCCCGGGCCACCCAGCGCTCGACGGACCGGGCCATGTCGTCGGCGCTGCCGAGCCGGGCACTGCCATCCCCCCACTCGATGTGGTCGCCCCAGCTGACGCTTGCGATCCGCCGCCCCGGACCCGCCATGCCCTCCCTCGCCCATCCGCCGCCATCCGCGTCACGCCCGGCCACAGGCCGCGGCCGGCGCTGGTCCGACGGTCCCCCTCAGCCCCTGGATGTCCAGGCGAGGTTGGGACCGCAGTCACCGAGGAGGACGATCCGGGCGGTCCCGATGACCGCGCCGTCGACGCACTCGGCGTGTCGAGCACCCGGCACCATGCTGTGGGTCCAGGTCGTGCCGCCGTCGCGCGACACCATGACGAAGCTGCTGCGATCGTCCGGCGCGTAGCGGCTCCCGAGCATGACGACCGTGTCGCCGGACGCCCTGACGGAAACCTGGATCGAGTCCGCGCCGGGTGCGGTCGTGGTGCGCGACCAGCGCGTGCCGTCCACGGATTCATCAAGGGCCGCGACGCGATCCCCGCGTTCCGAGACGTCCAGCGTGGCGGCGAGGTACCGCTGCGCCGCGTCGTCGTAGGCGACACCGTGGGAGAGCGCCGGCGCCTCGCCGGCCGGTTCCCATGTGGTCCCATCGACCGAGGACTTGAGCAGCCACCGCTCGACGGGACCCGAGCACAGGCAGCTGCGGATCAGGAAGCCGTCAGGGCCGGTCGAGAGGTCTGCGACGAGGCCGTCGAGGCCCTCCGGGGTCGAGCGCGTCCATGTCTCTCCGTCGCGGCTCGTCCAGGCGACCATGCCACCGGCCTCCGGGTCACGCCACGGGCCGGTCATGACGACCAGCCGCTCGGCGCTCGCGGTGGCGCCCACCACCACGCTCCTGCCGCTCGCTGGCGGGAGCGTCCCATCCGGTGCCGCCCGGACGTCGACGGAGGACCAACCGGTCCCGTCGTCCGAGCGCCACACGCCGAGCTCGCCATCGATGACGCCGACGGCGTACAGCCGGCCATCGAACACGACGAGGCGCCTGACCGACGAGGCCTGGTCGGTGACCTCAGGGAACGGCGCCCGAGCCTCGTCCCACGCCTCGCCGTCCGTGGAGACCCAGATGGTCGGGACGATCCGCTCTCGCGATCCCCGGTGACGATTCACCGTCCGCCCGCCGAGCGCGACGAACCCGTCGCCCCAGGGCACGGCATCGATCAGGCGCTCGTCCCGGCCGGGACGAGCCAGGGTCACGGACCAGGCGCCACGGTCGACCCGGTAGGGCAGCTGGTCCGGGGCCACGAGCGCCAGGATCTCATCCCTCGTCGAGGCATCGCGGATCGGTCGCGAGAGGGTGACGGCCACCTGCTCGGGCAGTCCGTGGAACGACCAGCGGTCCGACCACTCGTAGCGCCAGGTCAGGCCGTCCGGCAGATAGGCGACCGGTCCGTCGAGCGGCGGCGCGCTCGCGGTGACGATGAGGCGATCGCCGGCCTTGAACCGATCGCCCTGGAGATGCCAGCAATCACCCGTCCCCAGGTCGAAGGCGACCGTCGCGACGGGCTGACCCGCGAGCATCTCGGTGACGTCGAGCGTCACCCGGTACAGCCACCCCACGCCTGGCTCGCGGCGACCCTCGACCGAGCGGACGAGCCCCTCGAAGGCGAAGCCCTGGTGACCGCGGATGCCGGGTGCGGGAGCACGCATGCCGCAGTCGGCCCTGGCGGGGGCCGGCGAGCCCGCTCCCGAGACCGTCGACCCGATCGCGAGCAGCAGCGCCAGCCAGAGGACAAACGGCGCGCGCACAGAGGTCGAGCCGCGAAGGATGGTCACGGGCGGCCTCCCCGCAGGACGCGGACGGCGAGGGTGTCTCGCCGGAGCCCGCCGTGCTTCATGTCCCGCAGGCTCCCGCGCCGGGCACGCAGACCGCGGCGTGTTCACGGGCAGGACGGTGCGGCCTCCATGCTGGCATGGTAGATGAGGGTCTCGTCGTTCGCGGTCACCTCGGCGCGAGGCTGCCCGTCCGTCACCGCCGGATCGGACGCTTCCCGGAGGAGCACCCTGACCGGCAGGCTGCCATCCGGGCGCACGGATGACCGCCATGCTTCCGGCACCCACGCCGTCACCCCTGACGGCACCTCGGTCCGCCACCAGATGTGATTGAGCCGCCCCAGCCACTCCACGCCGCAGCGCGTGTCCAGCAGGAAGTCGTCCGGGAAGGCCGTCTCCATGATGTCCCCGGAGCGCAGGTAGCGCTGATTCTGCGGCGGGCGCTGCGTCCGGACCTCGCCCGGCCCCGGCACGCTGCCGGGCACGCGCAGATCGGCGTCCACGACGGTGATCTCCTTGGTCGCACCGAGCGGCGGGTCATCCGCCGAGAGCTGGATCCGGAACGGCGGTGCCGGGAGGCGGTCGCGCTCGAGCGCCACCACGAACGCATGCCCGTTCGCGTCATCCGTGCAGCCCCCCAGAGCGTCCAAGGTGACGAGGGTCGGGTGGATGATCGCAGCATCCGCGTCGACGACCACATCGTCCATCCGGAGCCTGGGGCAGGAGCTGCCGTAGACCGCGCCGAACCAGACCGCGACCTCCCGTTCGAAGTCGACCACGGGTGCTCGGCCCGGCATCCCGATGCGCCGCCAGAGCGCCTTGAACGACGGCCTGTCCGCGGCGATCCCGGTGCGGTACGGCGCGCCCACCTTGCGGTGACCCAGCAGCCGCCAGCCGTCGCCAGCCTGTGGCTGCGGTCCTGGCGACGGGAGGGTGGACGGGTCGACGCCGTCGATGCACACGCGCTTGCCGGCGAACCGGCGCTCCACCTCCGCGACCCGCTCAGGCTCGAGGGGTCCGATGAACAGCTCGACCACGCCCTTGATGATGTCCGTGGACGACCCGAGCACGAGGCCCCCGGAACCGGAGACCGCCGTCCGCTCGAGGGCCTCCAGCTCGGCCCTGGTCCAGTCCACGCCGACCGCGACCGCACCGACATCCGGGAACTCCCGCTCCAGGTCCGCCTGTCTGGCCGCCGCGTCCTCGCTGAACGCGAGCACCACCCAGCCGAGGTGGTCCCGGTCGATCCACAGCTCCTCGAAGCCCGGCTGCTGGCTGGCCCATCCACGCAGCTCCTCGGTCGGCTGGTCGTTGCCGATGTAGATCGGCGAGTCGCGGAAGGGCGCCGCCGACAGGTCGACGTCTGGCACGTCCGCGCACAGCGCCACGGCGCTGGAAGCGGGCGATGGACCCGGGGAGGCGGGCGGTGACTGCGCCGCGGCGGGGCTCGCGATCACCCCCGCGAGCAGGACGATGCTGGCCGCGATGTGGACCCGCCGCATGTCAGGACCTCCACTGACCACTGGGGACGGTGGCACGCCTGGGCCGATCCAGTGTACTCCCCGGCACGGGCGGCGCTCGGCGGTGGCATCCGAGGTCGACGCTGCCGCAATTGGAGGTGCCACTCGGGACCCTCGCGGGCACGGTCGACCTTGACCGCAGGCGCATACTGCTCGTCGGGCGGTCGACGTGGCGGCGTCGCCGCAGGTCGGTCGGAGGAGTGATCATGCGACCGTCGATGGAGCGGGGCCTCGGGGCGAGGCGATCGTGGGCGGGCCATGCACGGACGCTGCTCGTGGCCGCGGCCCTCGCCATGGGGCTGTCGGTGACGAGCGTGCCACCCTGGGGCGTGCCCGGCGTGGTCAGGGCCGAGTGCGGCGCGGTGCCGATCGAGGGCGCGCACATCCTGGGGGCGGTCGGCGAGACGCTGTACGCCTTCGTCATGGACGACGACCACGGGCCCCAGCTGTGGCGGACGGACGGCTCCGCAGGTGGGACGACCCTCGTGAAGGACATCCGCTCCCGGTCGTGGTATGGCGGCGGGCAGGTGGCCGTCGTCGCCGACGCGCTGGTCTTCGGTGCCTTCGATCCCAGGCACGGATATGAGCTGTGGCGCACGGACGGCACGGCGAGGGGCACCAGGCTCGTCAGGGACATCCGGAGCGGGCGGCAGGGATCGGACCCGTGGGCTGAGACCTCCGTCGTGTTCCACGACGCCCTCTTCATCTCCGCCGAAGATGGCGAGCACGGCCGCGAGCTGTGGCGCAGCGACGGTACGGACAGGGGGACACGTCTCCTGAAGGACATCCGCACCGGGCGGAGAGGGTCCGACCCCTGGCCCCTCGCGCTCATGGGTGACACGCTGTTCTTCAGCGCAGGCGACGGCGACAGGACGGGGCTGTGGCGCACGGATGGTACGACCGAGGGGACGACCCTCGTGAAGGACCTCGGTCTCGGCGGCGGCATCGGGCATGGCACCGTCGTGGGCGACGCACTCGTGTTCACGGTCTCGCTCTGGGCAGATGACGGCCGCCGCGAGGCGGAGGCGCTGTGGCGCAGCGACGGCACGGCCGAGGGGACGACGCTCGTCAAGGACTTCGGGGCCGGGCGGCTGGGCGGCCTGTGGGCGTTGGGGGATGCGCTCTACGTCGGAGTCGATGATGGCGGCTGGGCGCTGTGGCGCAGCGACGGCACGGCCGACGGCACGACCCTGGTGACGAGTGTCGGACCCGGGTCGGGGCTCTCCGAGAACATGGGCGCCGTGACCATCCTGGACGACACCCTGTACTTCATCGCTCACGATGCTGCGGGCGACTGGGCGCTGTGGCGCAGCGATGGCGCGCCCGACGGGACGGTCCTGATCAAGGCCTTCGTGTCCGGGTTCGAGCCCTACGGCCTGACCGCCGTGGGCGACGTGCTGTACTTCGGGGCGTACGGTCCCGGCGGGGCGTGGCAGCTGTGGCGCAGCGACGGCACGTCGGTGGGGACGACCCTGGTCGCGGAACCCCCCGAGCATCCTGCGGACTACCTGCCCAGGCTGACGCCTGTCGGGGGGATGCTGTACTTCACCGTCACGGGCGATGACCGTGAGGGATTGTGGCGGAGCGACGGCACCCCCGAGGGTACGACGCTGGTGAAGGACTTTGAGCTCGTGCGGTCGGATCGGCTATCGGAGCTGATGGCCGTGGGTGACAGGATCTACGTCCAGCGAGCCATGGGCTGCGACCGCAGCGAGCTGTGGGGCAGTGACGGCTCCGCCGAGGGGACAATCCGGCTGCTGCCGGTCCGACACTGACTCGCTTCCACACAGCCATGGCCGAGGTCACGCTCAGCGACGCCGGACCCAGCTGCCGTCGATGTCCTCGACGGCAGGGATCCGGCCCTTCAGCCGGAGCACCACGGCGTGGCCGGCCCCCGCAGCGTCACAGCCGGGAGTCCTGTCCAGCACGCGGATCGCAGACAGCTCCCTGGCCACATCCAGGGTGACCACGGGCCCGCAGGGTGTCCCCATCCATCGGACGAGCAGCTCGAGCGTGTCATCGTCGAGATAGGCGACCGGACCGAGACCGAGGTCCCGGTAGTCCCGGGCAGGATCGCCACCGCTCGCGAACCGGAGCTCCCGCTCGGTCGGCACCCGGCCACCGAGGACCTGGCCGCTCCGGTCGGCGACGATGATGCGGTAGCGGTCGCCGGTGCTCCCGGGTCCGGTGAGCACGATGCGCCTGACGACCGGGTCCTCGAACGCAGACCCGGGGCTCGCGTCGGGATCGACCGGCACCATCACGACGTCGTCGCCCCGGGTCACCACGGTCGAGAGGATGGTGGCTGGCTCGCCGCCGCGGTTCTCCCAGGTGAGCACGGCGTCGGGCCCGGCCCACAGGACCTGTCCGGTGCCGAGGGTCCGTTCGGGCGTGCCGTCGGGTCCGTCCGAGATCGGGTCATCCTCGGTGCCCATGGCGCCCCTGACGCCGGCGGTGCCGTCGACCAGCGTGACCGTGAGCAGCCCCGCCTCGATCCGGCTGACCCAGTCGCCCACGAACCGGGTGGGCGGCAGGGCGGCCCCGGGCGCGAGGGTGGTGCGCAGGAGCTCGATCCGCCCCACGGTGCCGTCCTCGGGCTGGCTCATGCCCAGCGACTCGTGGGTCACTCCCGGCGGGTCGATGGGTGTCGGCGGGGGCGGGACGGGCGACGGGCTTCCAGCGGCATCGGGAGAGGCCCCGCCGGTCACGAGCGCGATCGCCTCGTCGAGGGTGGCGACCTCTCGCGCCCAGGCTGGCATGCGGGTGACGTCCTGCGCCACCCGGGGCGGATCCTGCTGGTCGACGAACGGTGCGATCGTGGCACGGTCTCCGTCAAGGAGCCACGCCACGCTGTTGGCGTAGGAGGCCATCTCCCTGCCGGCACGGGCGCCCGTGGTGAACAGGTAGCGCCCGCCCGCGAGAAGCAGCGTGAGGGCGCACTCGAAGGTGCGCTGCCGGAACGACCCGGCGGGGATGTCGCCTGCGACCACCTGTTCCACGTCCCAGCGGACGACCGCATCGCCCCTGGTGGCGTCCTCGTACCCCTCGTACACGCCGATGAACGCGGTGCCGCGCACGTCCGCCGGCGTCCGGGCATATGGGCCGGACCCGCCGCAGTCCGCGCGGACCGGGCGCGGCATCGCCGGCGAGGAGATCGTCGCGCCGAATGCGAGAGCCAGCGCCAGGCCGACCGCGACAGTCAGGCGCTGCCCGCCCGCTTCTCGCGGACCCACCATCTGACGACTCCCAGTCGGACGACGGTCCCGGCGGAGCGGGACGCAGATCGTGCCCGGTGCCAAGCCTACTCCAGGCGGTTGACTTGGCCGGTCGGGCCGGTCCTCCAGCACGTGGCGTGCCGGCTGGGGTGCGCCGGTCCGGCTGGGGTGCGCCGGTCCGGCGGCCCGTGGCGCGCCGGTCCGGCCGCCCGTGGTGTCGGGGGTGCACCACCGGGCGGCCGGCGGCGCCAGGGACCCGGCCCGCGACCGTCCCGCCCTCCGGATGGCCCTCCCCACGCACCGATCGGAGCCCGGGTCGCCCGATGGTGCGCCCGGTGCGCCGACCGACCGCCGTCGCATCCCCCGACCGCCCGGTGGTGCACCGGGCGGACCGGGCGCGGCTGGCGGCGGGTGGCCCGGGGCGGGCGGCGGGGCGGGCGGCGAGTCGGTTGGGGCGGTGGGCGGACACGGGCTGGCCGTGGCCGCCCGGCGGCCATGAGCGACGAGAGGGCGCTGCGACCCGTCGATCCGGGCCGCTCCATGGACCGGGCGGGTCCATCCGGTCGCGACGGTACGCCCGGCGGCCCGGATCGTCGGGGTGGCGGTCCCGAACGGGCGATCGTGGCCACTCACCGGCCGATAGAACCGGCGCGGACGGATCGGACCAGGCGCGGGTGATGGACCAGGGGCCGAGAGTAGGATCGGCCGGTCGCGATCCGCGGCGGGCCGCGGCTGGCCGACTCCGGGCCGCGGCCAGCCGGCTCCGGGCCGCGGCCAGCCGGCTCCGGGCCGCGGCTGGCCGGCTCCGGGCCGCGGCTGGCCGGCTCCGGGCCACGGCCGGTCGCCCGCGGGGCCGCGCCCACCGTTCAGATCGAGAGCGAGCCCTGACAGACCTGGCCGTTCGCCACGTTGGTGGCGCGGAAGGAGAACGTGTCGGTGCCGCGACGATCGGGCCGCTCGCGCTCGACCTCGATCTGGCCGTATCGGTTCGTGGTCCGCAGTCGCGAGTAGAACTGGGTCCCGTTGTGGCGCAGCACGACGCGCCACGTCCTGCCGGAACGCGGCGTGCGGATCTTCAGCTCGACGTCGATCTCGCCCGGATCGCGGTCAAGCTCCAGGCGCCACGTGGCGGCCCCTGAGCATCGCCCGGTGCGAGCCTTGTCGGCATCAGCGCTCGCCGGGACCGCCGTAACCAGCAGGAGGCCGCTCATCACGAACGCCGCGAAGGTCGTGCGGTGACTCAAGCGTGTCGATGCCATGGCGATACCCTCCCGCGGTCCGAGCCTCGCGACACCCCGCCGGGTGCGGTCAGCCGTCCCGGCGATGGCGCGCATCCCCACCATCGCGTGGGTCTGAACCATGGATACCCCGGGGTCGATGCCGCGGGCAAGAGCCGATCGGCCCCATCCCGGGCGGCCCCATCCGGGCGGACCGCGAGGCCACCCGCGCCCGGTCAGCCGCCGAGCCGATCGCCTGACCTGGGCCGGATCCACGGACCCGCGCGCGCCAGCGACGCGCGTGCGCCTGCGACCCGCGCGCGCCAGCGACGCGCGTGCGCCTGCGACCCGCGTGCGCCTGGACATCACATCGGGCCGTCACGGGAGGGCGGTCTGGAGCCCGGACCTGGCGACGGCCGACGCAGGACGAGCATCACGAGGCCCGCGAGCGTCAGCAGCGCGAGCATCGGGACGGCGGCCTTCGCCGCGCGCGGCGGGAGTGCCAGCTCGAACATCGGCACCGGGTCGCCGAGCCGCGCCTGGAGCGGCCCGAACGGACAGTCACCGCGGCCCACCACGAGGGCGGCTCCCTCGAGCAGCAGGAAGGCGACGCTGGCAGTCAACATCCGGCCGCGCCGGCGGAGGATCGCCGAGGCCCAGACGTGGCCGAGGCCGGCCAGGGCGGTCACGCCCCAGACGAGGTGCGCCAGGCGGAACGCTCGGGCGGCGGGAGGCAGCTCCGACCAGGTCATGCGCGAAGTATCTCCCGGGCCGGGCCCGGACAACCGGCCGAGGCCATGGCAAAGCGCCCGCGCCCCGGCGCTCCCCTCCCCTCGACGCCCGCTCCCGGCGCGCCCGTCCCCTCGGCGCCCGCGCCCCGGCGCTCCCCTCCCCTCGACGCCACTCCGGTAGCATCACGCCATGTCGGATGAGTCCGCCCGCGACCAGCCTGGACCGCTCCTGTCGCGGCGGGCCTTCCTCGCCATCGGCGCCGCGGCCGCCGCCGGGCTGGGCACGGCCATCGGAGGCGCCGCCGACGCGGCATCCCATCCCGACGCGCACGGTCCGCATCAGTCGCCCCCCTCCGCTCCAAACGCCCGGAACCGCCCGGGCCTGACGCCCAAGGAGCTCGACGCGATCGTGGAGGTGCGCATCCACCCGGGCGTCGGCGTGGGCCGCGTGGGCAACAGTCGTGACGCGTTCTTCCTGGGCCCGGAGGTGGTGGGCGCCACGCTTCCATCGCAGGCGGACCTGCGGGACGGGGAGGGGGCGCTGGCGCGCCAGGCCGTGCGTTACCGCATCTTCGGCTACGACGCCGCGGGCGACGTGGTGGGGGAGATCCTCGCCCACGATGCGACCATCGAGTGGAGCGCCCACCTGGCCAATCAGAAGGCCGCTTGGTATCGCTTCGGGCGGGCCATGGACATCCCTGAGGCACCCCTCGTGTCACGCCGGAACGCGGGCATTCAGAAGCGCGCCTCATTGGTCCTGGACGCTGGGCGCCGGAGCGCGAGCGGCGGCGATCCGGTCCTCCTGAAGGCGAAGGCGCGTCGCCGGACGCTGCTGCTGGGCGAACTGCTGCTCGACGGCGACGGGCGGCTCATCGTGCTGCCGGGCCACGGCCGGGCGGTCTCGTGGGCCGGTCGACCGGCCAGCACGTACGCCAACAATGACACCTGGCTGGACGACGTGGCAGACGGACCGGTGGACGCCACCGTCACCATCGGCGGGCGGGCGCTGCGCGCCACGGGTGCCTGGTTCACCTCCGCGCCGCCCAACTATGCGCCCGGCCTGGCGACCGGCTGGCGGTCCATGCTGGACGTCGTGGAGGACGCCTGGGTCGCGGCGGGCCTGATGCCCGCGGGAGCGGAGGTGAGCTTCCAGCGCCACATCCGGCCGCTGTTCGCGCGCCTCGCCGCGATGCAGTGGGTCAACGCGGGGATCCTGCGCGACCATGGCTGGCGTTCCGACCAGGACCTCGGGGACCCGGCCTTCCTGGCGCGGCTGGCCGACCGGTCGAAGACCAACCGGCGCTTCCGTCGATCCTGGGCGCGCCGGTTCCGGGATCTCGAATCGGGCGTGGCGGAGCCGACCAAGCTGCCGCCGATTCTGGGCGACGCCGCCGGGATCTGGTCCAGCCCGCGCTCCTGGACCGGGCCCACGCCATTGCAGCTGTCACGCCTGCACGAGTGGGCCGAGGGCCGCTTCGAGTCGGACGGCCCGGGTGCCCCGTCGGTGCCCGAGCGCCTGGCCGACCTGCCGCTGCCGCGGCGACCACGAAGTCTCGACCAGGCCGCGCTCGATGCCTGCCTGGGAGAGGGATTCAACCCGGGCTTCGAGCTCCCCTGGGTCCTGCGGCGCAGACGCCTGTGGGCCGAGCCGTTCCGGATCAGGCGCCGGAGGGGTCCCGAGCCGGACTTCGGGCCCGCCCTGTCGCCCGCGGAGGCGATCGGGCGCCGCGGGCCGCTCGACGGTTCCGTGCCCGGGTCGCTGACCCGCTGGATGGCGCTCCCCTGGCACACCGACGCGATCAACTGCCGGTCGGGCTATCGGCCCACCGTGGACCCCTATCTCGACACGTTCTGGGCGGGCCGGGTGCCCAATCACGTCCTGACGCAGGCCGACTACGCCATCGTCATGGACGAGGGGCGACCGCTGCGGGCGCGACGCCAGGCGTTCCGGCGGCGCCAGCCTTGGTGGCGCGGCATGCTCACCGCCGACTACATCGCGTCGCTCAACCGGATGGTCGCGCGCTGGCACGAGCTCGGGTTCGTGATCGCTCAGCCCGGACCGGCGACGGGCCCGTTCCCGGGGACGCTGGGCGTGGAGACCGGGCGCCGGCTGCCGGAGCCCGCCAGGACCGCCGAGGACCCCCCGGTCGGACTGCCCGAGGACGTGGAGCGGTCCCTCGGGCGTGGCGTGCACCGTCGAGCCCGCGGGGACGCCGGGTAGCGAGGGGAGTCATGACCGTGGCCCTGCCGCGCGGCACGGAGGTCGTGGTGGTGGGTGCCGGACCGGCGGGCTGCGTCGCGGCGCTGCTGCTGGCCCGGTTGGGAGCCCGGGTGGCCCTCGTGGACGACGTCGCTGGTCGCACCATCCGGCCCGTCGTGGGGGAGGTGCTGCCGCCCGCCGCGCGGCCCGCCTTCCGCCGCCTCGGGCTCGAGTCGCTCCTGGGTGACCCGGCGCATGCGCGCGTTCCGGGAGCCGTGTCCGCCTGGGGGTTCGGCGAGGCCGCGACCATCGACCACGTCCGCTCGCCCCTCGGGGATGCGATCGCGCCCGACCGCACGATCCTCGACGCGGCGCTGCGTGGCGCGGCCGCAGGTGCGGGTGCGACGGTGGTGGACGTGCCGCGCGCCGCGTGGGGCACCATCCGACCCGGGAGGCTCGGGTCCCCCGTGCGCGGCACGGACGCGGCACCGAGGGTGGTGGTCGACGCGTCGGGGCGGACGGCGACGGTGGCGCGTGCGACCGGGGCGCGCATCGAGCGCGTGGATCGGCGCGTGGCCATCGTGGGCAACCTCATGCCGGACACGCGCGGCGGGCTCCATGAGACGGGCGTCTCCAGCGACCGACGGGTGCTCGTGGTGGCCGAGCGAGACGGCTGGTGGTCCGCGATCCGTCTGCCCGATGGCCGGTCGGTCGTGGTCTTCCACACCGACTCGGACCTCGCCGCGGCCCGGCGTCGCGCTGACCCGTCCCGATGGTGGAGCGCGCTCGCCCGCATCGGGCCCCCGGGCCTGCCGGCACTCGCCGATGGCCTCCGCGCCCCGGATGCGCTCTGGACGGTGGCGGCCGATTCGCGTCGGCTCGTCCCGGCCCAGGGAGCTGGCGACGGGGTGATCGCGGTCGGAGATGCCGAGATGGCGTTCGACCCGCTGTCGTCCTTCGGCATCATCGGCGCGCTGTCATCCGCGGAGGAGGCGCTGCCCGTCATCGCGGCGATGATGGAGGGCGGGCCCACGGCGCCGGCCGCGAGCGAGATCCGCGAGACCGCTCGCGCACGCCGCTGGACACGCTACCGGGCGCGCCTCGCCGAGGCCTATGCGGAGGAGACTCGCTGGTCGGACGCCCCGTTCTGGGTGCGGCGGACGCCGCCACCGCCCGGACCCTGACACCGCCGTCCCAGAACTGGCCGCGGGGTCAGCCGGGCCGCGGGGTCAGGGACGAAGCTCCACGAACCCGGCCGCGGCGAGGTCGCCGTCGAGCGCGAGGGCCTCGCGCACGCCCAGGCGCCGCATCGCCGCGAAGCTCGTGGCGTCCACGAACGAGAACTCGCGCTCATCGTGGCGCCGGAGCCACGCGATGGCCGCCTCCTCGTCACCCTGCGACACGCTGACCACCCGGACGCGCGGGGACGCCGCGAGCGCGTCCAGGAACTCCACGGCCGCGGCGTGGCCGGCCCGGCGCCGCATGCAGGTCCACGTCTCGCCACGGACGTGGTTGGTCGTGATCGAGCCGCGATCGGCGTGCGCGCGCAGCCTCGGCCACCGCGGGTCAGTGCAGCACCCGCTCGGCGCGACCCTCCCAGATCATGTGCTCGGGCGTCTCCAGCTGGAACGTCGAGTGGTCGATGTCGAAGTCCCCGGCGAGGCAGTCGCTGAGGTGGTCCAGCACCCTGCCGGGCTCGCCGTCGGGACCCAGCACGACGTGCGCCGAGACCACGTGCATGCCACTCGTGATCGTCCACGCGTGCAGGTCATGGACCGCCTGGACGCCGGGGGCGTCGAGGATGTGCCGGCGCACCTCGTCGAGGTCCACCCCCTTGGGGGTCGCCTCGAGGAGCACGTCCACCGCATCCCGCAGGAGGTGCCAGGTGCGCGGGATGATGAGCAGGCCGATGACCGCGGAGGCGATCGCGTCCGCCGCCATCCAGCCGGTCACCGCGATGGCGAGCGCTGCCACGATGACCGCCACCGACCCCAGGAGGTCGCCCATCACCTCCAGGTACGCCCCGCGCATGTTGAGGCTGCGCGTCTGCGCGTCTCGCAGCAGGAACAGGGAGACCGCGTTCGCCGCGCCGCCGATGACGGCCACGATCAGCATCAGGCCGCTGGCCACCTCAGGCGGCTCCAGGAGCCGCTGCCAGGCCTGCCACAGCACGAACGCTGCGACTCCGAACAGGATGACCGCGTTGATGACGGCCGCCAGGATCTCCGCGCGGTACCAGCCGTACGTGCGCCGGTCGGTGGCGGGTCGCGCGGCCACCCAGATGGCGCCCAGGGCGAGCGCCACGCCCACGACGTCGGTGAGCACGTGACCCGCGTCCGCGAGCAGCGCCAGGCTGTCCGCGGCGATGCCGCCCACCAGCTCCACGACCAGGATGCCGATGCTGATGCAGAGGACGGCCGCGAGCCGGCGACGGTCGCCATGGGCGGCGCTGTGCGCGTGACCGTGGGCATCGCTCATCGTCGCCATCGTACCGGCGCGCCACCATGGCGGCCTGCCGCGGCGGCAGGCGTGCCCGGTCGTCGGGAGCGTGATCCCGGTGGGTGGCCTATGGTGAGCTCGTCAGGGGCCGTCCCTCGCCCCATCACCCACGGAGGTTCCCATGCGCCGATCAGCCTTGACCGCGCTCGCCCTGGGGGCGACGCTCGCCCTCGCCACCGCCGCCCCCATCGTCGCCCAGAGCCCGGAGCCCGATGCCACCGGGACGCTGGCGGGCACCAGCTGGGTGCTCACGGGCTACGTGTCCGGCGGGGCGCTCATCGACGTCGCCGAGGGCTACATCGTGGACGCCACGTTCAGCGCCTCCACGGTGGCCGGGTTCTCCGGCTGCAACCAGTACGTGGCCTCGGCCACGGTCGACGGTGCCAACATCACGGTGGGCCCCATCGCCACCACGCTGCGGCTGTGCAAGATGGCCATCCCCATCGAGCAGGACTACCTCGCGGCGCTCGCGACCGCGGCCACCTTCACCGCGACCGATGCCACGCTGGAGATCGCGGACGCGGCCGGGACCACGGTCCTGACCTATGACGCCGCACCCGCCAACCCGCTGGACGGCCCGTGGACGGTCACCGGCTATAACAACGGCGCGGGCGCCGTGGTGTCCCCGGTGGAGGGCAGCGAGATCACGGTGACCTTCACCGCCGACGGCCAGGTCTTCGGCAGCACCGGCTGCAACTCCTTCAGCGGCCCCTTCACGGTCCAGGGCGACACCATCGCCGTCGGCCAGCTCGGCCTCACGATGATGGCCTGCGAGGATGCCCTGATGGCCCAGGAGTCCCAGTTCCTGGCGGCGCTCCAGACGCCCGCCGCGATCGAGGTCTCCGGGGGTATGGTGACCCTGCGCGACGCGGACGGCGCGATGCAGGTCGTCCTCGTGCGCCCCTGACCAGTCCCTCGCGGAGGTGGTGGTGTCCCGATCCGTCGCGCTCGCGCTGTCGACTCTCTGTCTCGTCGCGTCCACGGCGGCCGGGGCATCACCCGAACCCGTCCCGCCCGCTGCCGGCTCCCCTGGCGGCACGGCGGGGCTGCTCGCGGACCTGCACCAGGTTCCCACGGCCGCGGGCGACGGTCTGGTGAGCTGGGTGGACCTGCGGGCCGTGGCCGATGCCCGACCGGGCGCGGCCCATCCCACCGCCATCGATGAGGTGCCGGCGGGCCTGGACGCGCAGGACCCGGCCATGGGGCTCTGGCTCGCCGCCATGCGGGGGATCGCGAGCGGATCGGGCGACCTGCTGCGCGGGCTCCTGGAATCCGGCGCGGACTGGCCGGCGGTCATGGGCTTCGACCCCCTGGCCATCGACCGCGACCTGGCGTTCGGCGTCCCCCCGTCCGATGGCATCGTGGTCGCGGGCACCTTCGATCCTGACGCGATCGCGGCCGCACTGGGCGCGCGCGGGTTCACGTCGCAGCCCGCAGGCGGACACACCCTGTGGTGCGGGTCGGCCGGCTGCGACGGGATGCGCCTCGACCTCCGGAACCGCGAGCCCGCGGACCCGTTCGGTGGTCGGCTGGGCCGTCAGCAGCCGCTCGCGGTCTCGCGGGGCGATCTCCTCTCATCGGCGGACGAGGCCACCGTCCGGGCGATGCTGGATGCGGGATCCGGCGCAGGTCCGTCCCTCGCTGATGACCTCCGCTGGTCGGCGGCGGTCGGCGCCCTGGGTGCGGAGGGCCTGCTCATCCAGGCCACCTTCGTGCCAGCCTCCCAGCTGACCCTCGACCCGGCGACCGTCCTGCTCGGCGACCCATCGGCGGAGTCGCTCGACGCGTGGCTGGAGGGGCTGCGCGCTGCCGGGTTCCGGGCGATGCCGCCCGCCACCCTCCTGGCGATCGGGGACGCGGCGACCGCGGACGAGCAGGTGGTGACCCTCGCGCTGACCTATCCCACGCTCGAGGATGCGCAGGCGGCAGCGGCCGTCCTCCCGGAGCGATTGACGCAGATGTCCTCGGTGCGCACCCTGCGCCCATGGTCGGAGGTGCTCGCCGAGCGCGGCGTGACCGAGGTCACGGCCGCGGCGAGCGCCACGGCGTCCGGCGAGGGAGTCGCGACGCTCACGCTGCGGGCGCCCCTGGCGAGCGCTGAGCCGGGCGACCCGGGAACCCCGACGGCGTCCAGCCGGCTGTACAGCCTGTTCGTGCAGGCGGTCGCCGCGCGAGACCTGGGCTGGCTCGCGCCGGACCTGCCCGTCGTCGGCTGACGGCACCGGCCGTCGCGCGCACCGGCGCCTCGGCGCTCGGTGCGACGCCGCGCGCGGCCGCGGCCGGCGGCCGCTCAGCTCCCGAAGAACGCGCTGAACGACTGGGCGGTGCCGCCCGCGGCACGGAACGCCTCGTGCAGCGCGCGCGCATCGTCCGGGTCGCTGGTCACGGGCACCGGCGACCGATAGAGCGTGAACACGTACTCGTGGCGTGCCGGCGGGCAGGGGCCGGCCCACCCGGCGGTCCCGAAGTGATTGACGCCCTGCCTCCAGGGACCCGGCGCACCGGAGCCTCCGGCACCCTCGGGAAGCGAGGTGGTGCCTGCCGGGATGTCCGTCACCATCCAGTGGACGAAGTCACCCGCATCCGGATCGGTGACCAGGATCGCGTACTCCGCCACCTCGCTCTCGGCCCCCGACCACGCGAGTTCCGGTGAGACGTCCTGTCCGCGGCACGTGAAGCGGTCGGCGATGTCGCTTCCGGGGGCGATCGAAGCGGACTCGAACCGGGCGTCCGCAGGCGGCGGGGGAAGCGGATCGGCCGCCATCGCCGCTCCCCGCCCGAAGGGCAGGAACGGGTCGATGAGGACGGGGTCTCCCAGCGACCCCGTCGCACCATCCCAGCGGACCATGGACGATGCACCGCCAGCAGCGACGCCCAGGCGCGCGAACCAGGCGCCCCCGGGCACCGTCCCGAGCGACACGTAGACGCACGCGCATCGGTCCACCTCCTGGAGCGCCATCCGCTTCCGGACGGGCGCGGCCTGGAGAGTGTCCGGGATGTCCGCGCTCGCCGTCGTGACCAGGAGCGTGCCCCCCACGATGACGCTGCCATCCGCAGGTGAGCGCGTGCCCCTCGTGGCGAGGGCTCCGCTGATCTCGCCCGAGATCGCATCGAGGACGTAGGTGCGCGACCGCCCGTCATCCTGGCCGCCGACCGCGACCAGCCCGTCTCCGGCCGCGATCACGAAGGGGATGAACCCGCGACCACCCACGGGCACGCTCCGCGCGCGTCCGGACGCGAGATCCAGGCGGACCACCGACCATCCGGAGCGACCGAGCGCGATCCCGAAGGCGACGCCCTCACCACCCGGAGCGACGCCCTGGCCGCCCTTCAGAAGCCGTGTCGGCGTGCCTCCCGGCTCCAGGCTGCGGATGGCGATCGCCTTGGAGGGATCGTACGAGCCCGCCCGCGGCACGAGCCCGCCCGCGAACACGAGCGCGCCGGGCGTGGCGAAGGCATCATCGATCCGGAACGTCTCGGTGGCCTTCATGCGGACCCGCGAGACCACGGGTTCACCTCCGTCGAAGGGCACGAACGCGAGGCAGAAGTCGGCCGGTTCCGCGGGCGCGGAGTCGGTCGGCGGGCCGAACCGACCGTGGCCCGTCAGCCACAGCCCGGACTCGGTGGGTGGCACAAGCCGACCGACATCGCAGCCGTCGAACACCGGGACCGTCGCGTACCCGCGGTGCGCACCCGTTGCGCCGTCATATCGATGGACCGCCGACCCTTCCGGGGCACCACCCGCGACCCACAGATCCTCCTCGACCGGACCGAGGGCCGCCAGTTCCTGGAACGACAGCAGCGGACCGATCGGCGGTCCCTCCTGGCCGGTGACGCCGACCGTGCCGGCGATGCAGCCCGCCAGCACCATCGCGACCGTGGCCGCGATGCCTCGACCCCATGTGCGCATCCCGTGCCCTCCCTCGTGCGGGATGCCCGGGATGGAGCGGCCTGCGCACGCCAGCCCGTGCACCGGGGCGCAGTCTACGCCGCGTGCGGGCCGCGGACAACCCGGTGGCCGCGGACAACCCGGTGGTCGTGGCCCGCGCCGTGGCCGCGCCTCCGACCGTGCGTCCGGTCGGTCAGCCGTCCGAGCGAACGGTGCCCGCGCGCCAGCCCATGAGCGACGCGAGCTCCTCGGCCGCCTCGAGCAGGCGTCGGCCGATGTCGTCGATGGTGGAATCGAACACGCGCGCCGCGGGGCCGGAGACCGACAGCGCCGCCTGCGGCCGCCCGGACACATCGGTGACCGCCACGCCGACACAGCGCGCGCCCACCTCGTTCTCCTCGTCGTCGATGGAGTAGCCCCGCTCGCGGGTCACGCGCAGCTCCGCCATCAGCGCCTCGATGTCCACGATGGTGCGGCGCGTGGCGGGCCTGCGCTCGTACGCCTCGAGCAGGTCGCGCGCCTCGTCGGGCGGCACGCCGGCCAGGATCGCCTTGCCCAGGGCGGTGCTGTGGAGCCGGTCGCGGGCACCGATCTCGGACGCCATGCGGAGGCTCCTGGCGCTCTCCGCGATGTCCAGGTAGAGCACGTCATGGTCCGTGAGGATGCCCAGGTTGACGGTCTCCCCGAACTCGTCGCGCAGCCCCTCCATCACCGGCCGCGCGCGCGGCACGAGCTGGAGCTTGGACACGTTCGCGAAGCTCAGCGCGATGAGGCGTGGCCCCGGTGTGTAGCGGCGGGTGACCGGGTCCTTGGACACGTAGCCGCGGCGATGCAGGGTGGTCAGGATGCGGAAGCTGGACGCCTTGCTGGCGCCGCTTCGCGCGCTCAGCTCCGCGAGCCCCAGGTCACCGTCCTCCGTGATGAGCTCCAGCAGGTCGAGCGCCTTCTGGAGGACGGCCACGTCGTAGACCGCGCCCGGGTCGCCCGCGATCGGCACGGGCTCCTGGATGGCGCGAGACGGTGCGGTCATGGGCGCGATGATAGGGGTCTCGTTCACCATCCGCCCGATACCACGGCCGACGGGCTACCATCGCGAAACGACGGTCCGCCATGTGAAGCGGCCGCACCCGTTGCCGAGGTCCCGTCCATGCCGCTCGACCCCGAGGCCAGGGCCATCATCGACCGGGTCGCGGCCGCCGGCATCGCGCCGTGGCACACCCAGGCGGTGGTGGCGGCGAGAGAGGTCTACGAGGCGCGCACGCGCCTGCTCGCCGAGGATGTGCTGGAGGTCGCGGAGGTCCGGGACCTGAGCGTGCCGGGCGCGGAGGGGGCGCTCGCGGCACGCGTCTACCACCCCGCACCCGGTGCCAGCCGCCCCATCCTGCTCTACCTCCACGGCGGCGGCTGGGTGCTGGGCTCGCTGGACACCCACGACCGCGTCTGCCGGGAGCTGGCGCGCGAGACCGGCGGCGTGGTGGTCGCACCGGCCTACCGGCTGGCACCCGAGCATCCCCACCCGGCCGCGCTCGAGGACGCCTGGGGCGTGCTCCGCTGGCTGGCGCGGGAGGGGGCTTCGGTGGGCGGCGACCCCGCGAGGATCGCCGTCGCGGGCGACAGCGCGGGCGGTCATCTGAGCGCCGCGCTCAGCCTGCTCGCGCGCGACCGCGGCGGACCGCGACTTGTGGCGCAGGTTCCGATCTACCCCGCCCTGGAGCCGCGCTTCGACACCGCCTCCATGGTCGCCAACCGCGAGGGGTACCTGCTCACCCGCGAGGACCTCGTCTGGTTCTGGGGTCACTACCTGGGTGGCATGACGCCGGGTCCGGACGGCTATGCCGCGCCCCTGCTGGCGGCGGATGTGAGCGGCCTCCCGCCGGCACTCGTGATCACCGCGGAGTTCGACCCGTTGCGCGACGAGGGCAGGGCCTGGGTGAGCCGGCTGGCCCTGGCGGGCGTCTGCACCGAGCTCGCCGAGTACTCCGGGGTCACCCACAACTTCGTGGTGCTGCCGGGCGAGATGCCCAAGGGGCGCGACGCGGTCCGGCGCATCGCCAGCTGGCTGGACCGGGCCTGGGCCGGCGCATTCGGGGTCTGAGCCGCGTGGACGGTCGCCTCTCCACGCTCTATCATTCCGCGTGATGAACCGGGACTCCGCGATGCGAACCACGGAAGGGACGAGCCCGGCGACGCACGACAGCAGGGAGTCAGCATGACCCTCCTCCACGAACACGCGGTGGAGCATCACCGGGCGGCGAGCGAGGTGCTGCCGGGCGGCGTGAGCAGCAACTTCCGCCTCAACGGTGCGCCCGTCCCGCTGACGTTCGTGCGGGGCGAGGGCTGCCGGCTCGTCGATGTCGACGACAACGTGTACCTGGACTACGCCCTGGGGATGGGCGCGAACATCCTGGGACACGCGCCGGGTCCCGTCATCGCGGCAGTCCGCGCGTCTCTGGATGGCGGCCAGCTGTTCGCCGGCCAGCACCCGGCCGAGGCGGAGCTCGCCCGGCGCCTGCGTGACCGGATGCCATCCATGGAGCTGATCCGCTTCGGCGGGTCAGGGTCGGAGATGGTGCACGCGGCGCTCCGCCTGGCACGGGCGTTCACGGGCAGGCCGCTCGTGGTCAAGTTCGAGGGCCACTACCACGGCTGGTACGACGACATCCTGGTGAACACCGCGGGGCCCTGGGGGCTGCCGGGTCCCGACGGAGCGGTCCCGACGCGGCCGATGAGTCGCGGCCAGGTGCCGCCCGCGGATGTCGCCGTGCTGCCCTGGAACGACGCGGGCCTGCTGGAGCGCTTCTTCGCGATCCACGGCGATCGCGTGGCGGCGGTCATCAGCGAGCCCATCGGCTGCAACACCGGGGTCATCGAGCCGGTGCCCGGGTATGCCGAGGCGCTTCGCGAGCTGACCGCGGCATGCGGGGCGCTGCTGGTGTTCGACGAGGTGATCACCGGCATGCGCGTGGCGCCCGGCGGCGCCCAGGAGCGGCTGGGCGTGCGCCCGGATCTGACCGTCGTCGCCAAGGCGCTGGGCGGCGGGTTCCCGCTCGCGGCCCTGGGCGGCCGAGCGGACGTGATGCGCCTGGTCATCACGGGCGGCGTGCTCCACGGCGGCACGTTCAATGCCAACACCACGAGCGTGGCGGCAGGCCTCGCGGTGCTGGAGGCGCTCGATCGGCCGGCGTTCGCCACGATCGACCGGCTGGGACGCCGGCTCGTGGAGGGCCTCCGCGCGCTGGGCGCCCGTCACGGACTGCCGCTGCATGTCCAGGGCCTGCCCTGCGTCTTCAACACGGCGTTCGCCACCGACGTGCCCATCCGCTCCGCGGCGGACTACGCCCGCGCGGACCAGACGCTCCAGACGCGCTTCCTCGTGGAGCTCCAGGAGCGCGGCGTGCGGCCCACGGCGCGCGGCACCTGGTTCGTCTCGGCCGCCCACGACGACGCGGTCATCGCCGCCACGCTCGACGCGACGGATGGCGCACTCGAAGCGCTCGCCCGGGCCGCCTGAAACCGATCGACCCCTCCGCCGTGGTCTCAGGGTCGGTGCGTGGCGTGGCCCCGGCTGGATCTCCCGGCCCGGTACGCTCCTGACCATGAGGCCGCTGCGGGTCGCCATCGGGGGTCTGTCCCATGAGACGAACACGTTCGCCCTGGGACAGACCGGCACGGATCGGATGGAAGCGGCAGGCCTGCTGCGCGGTGAGGCGATCCGCGACCAGCACGCCACCGCGGAGACGACGGTGGCAGGGTTCCTGGAGCTGGACATCGACCCGGACGTGGAGCTGGTGCCGCTCCTCTTCTGCGCGCCGAACCCGTCGGGCCTCATCGCTCGGGAGGCGTTCGAGCGGGTCGTCGGCGAGCTGCTGGGGCTGCTCGCCGCGCACCGGCCCTGGGATGCCGTGCTGCTGGCACTCCACGGTGCGGCGGTGGCCGATGGCGTGTCGGAGACCGACGCTGAGATCGTCCGGCGGGTGCGGGCGCTGGTGGGGCCGCGGGTGCCCATCGGGGTGACGCTGGACATGCACGCCAACGTGGGCGCGTCGATGGTGGAGCACGCGGACGTGGTCACGATCTACCGCACGAACCCGCACGTGGACGCCCGCTTTCGCGCCGCGGCGTGCGGCCGGCTCACCATCGCCACCGCCCGCGGGGCGATCCGACCGGCGATGGCCCTCGTCCAGGTGCCGGCGGCCATCTCCATCCTGCGCCAGAACACCGCGGACGAGCCGATGCGCGCGATCATGGAGGCCGCGACCGCGCTGCTCGCGGAGCCGGGCGTGCTCTCCGCGGATGTCGCCGAGGGGTTCCCCTACGCGGATGTGCCCCACATGGGGATGGCCACGCTGGTCATCACCGACGACGATCCACGGGCGGCCGCGGCGCACGCGGCGGCGCTCGCCCGGGAGGTCTGGGCCCGGCGTGACGCCTTCGTCGCGCATGCCGCGTCCCCGGATGCCGCACTGGCGGCGGCCGACGCCGCGCTCCGGGGTGGCGAGCCGGGTCCCATCCTGCTGCTGGATGCCGGGGACAACATCGGCGGTGGCAGCCCCGGTGACGGGACGATCCTGCTGGAGGCTGCCGTCCGCGCGCGGATCGCCGGATTCCTGGCCATCCTGCTCGACCCAGCCGCGGTCGCAGCATGCGTCGCGGCGGGCGTGGGCGCGACCCTCGCCGTCCCGGTCGGCGGGCGGATCGATCCCCGGAACGGGCGCCCGGTGCCGCTGACCGGCCGCGTCCGGACGATCTCCGACGGACGCTACGAGGACCCCCTGCCCACGCACGGCGGCTATCGCTTCTTCGATGCCGGGACCACCGCGGTGCTCGAGACGGACGGCCGCCAGACCGTGGTCCTGACCAGCCGCCTGGTGATGCCCATCAGCGTGGAGCAGCTGCGCAGCGCCGGAATCAGCCCGGAGGGCCAGCGCATCATCGCGGCCAAGGGCGTCGTGTCGCCGCGGGCATCCTACGATCGGGTCACCACGCGCGCGATCCTGGTGGAGACCCCGGGTGTCACCGCCGCGGACTTCCGGGGGTTCGACCACCGGCATCGACGGACGCCGATGCTGCCCTGGGAGCCCGACACGGCGTTCGATCCCGCCGGCTGAGGGAGCGCCCGAGCCGCGCCCGCCAGCCGACCATCCCCGGCCCGTCAGCCCGCAGGCGCCCCGCTCGTCCGGACGACCACCCCGGCACGGCCCACCACGTCCGGCGCCAGCGCGGTGCCCAGCCCCGTCCCGGTCGGCGGCAGCACGCAGCCATCGTCGAGGGTGGGCAGCACCGTGACCAGATCCCGGTACCAGGTCCGGAGATACGCCCGGACCACCTCCTGGTAGATGGCGTTGGGCGACGCGATGCCCAGGTGGACGCCTGCCATGAGCGTGAACGGGCCGGTGCAGTCGTGCATCGCCACCGGCAGGCTGTAGGCGTCAGCGAGCGACGCGATCTTGTGCGTCTCGGTGATGCCGCCCGCCCAGGTCGGGTCGATCATCACGATGTCCACCGCCTCCGCGTCCAGCAACGGCTTGTACTGGTGCCGCGTGACCAGCAGCTCGCTGCCCAGGATCGGGATGGACGTGCTCTCGCGCAACCGGCGGATGGCCCCCACGTCATGCGCCAGGACCATGTCCTCCAGCCAGGCGGGCCGGTACTCCTCCAGGGCACGCGCGATGCGCACGGCCGTGGGCAGGTTCCAGTAGCCGTGGCCCTCGATCATGACCTCGATGCGGTCACCCACGGCGGCCCGGATGCGGCGGATCGGATCCAGACCCTGGTCCAGCTGCTCGGCGGTGATGAAGTGTCCGTCGTTGGCCAGCCCGAACCGGTCGAAGGGCCAGATCTTCATGCCCCCGAAGCCGTCCGCCAGCAGCGACTCGGCCAGGGCGCCGGCGTCGGTCAGGAAGGCCGTGAGGTCCTCCAGATCGCCCGCACCGTCGCCTTCGCGGTTCCACCCCGGTCGCCCGTACAGCGGTCCGGCGCAGGTGTTGTAGACGCGCAGCCGCTCGTGGAACGCCCCGCCCAGAAGCTGCCAGATCGGCTGCCCGGACGCCTGGCCCAGCAGGTCCCAGAGCGCCACGTCCACGGCCGAGAGGGCGCGCATCTCGAGGCCCAGGCCGCCGAAACGCGCGGCGTCCCGGTCGTACAGCTCGAACCAGAGGCGCTCGATGCGCCCCGGATCCCGGTCCAGGAGCCGCGGGCCCATCCAGTCGTGGATGTAGGCGCGCAGGGCGTCCGCGGCGTACCACGTGTCGGCGTGGCCCACCAGCCCCTCGTCGGTGCGGAGCCGCAGGATGAGCAGCGACGGCGCCTCCGGGATCGTGATCGTGTCGATCGCGGTGATGCGCATGGGTCGTCAGTCCGCCAGCTCCAGCCGGACCCAGCGCTCGGGGTTGTGGACGTTGCCGGTGCCCATGGGTGACAGCGTCGTGCCCAGCCACTGGCTGGAACCCGGGAACTGGGCCGCCATCCGGGCGTCCGCCTCCGCGTCCGTGTGGGGATGATGGGCGCGATACGCCTGGACCGTGACCCGGTCGCCCGCGCGACGCGGCCCGGCCAACTCCGGGATGAGCGTGGCGAGGCCGTCCCAGGGCAGCCCGAACGTGACCGTCCAGCCCTCATCCCGAATCTCGGGCACGTTGATGACGCCATCCACGCGCGCCGCCCGCCGGATCCCCGGCAGCTCCCAGCCCAGGTCCGCGATGCGACCCAGCCGCTCCCCATCCCGGCGCGCGTAGTAGAACTGGTCGTTGACGCGCATCAGGCGCTCGATCGCCTCGAAGTCGCCGCGGGCCACAAGCGGCTCCAGCCACGTCCAACCGATCTGGTAGATCGTGTTGATGGGGTTGATGCCCAGCTCGTAGTACGTGCCCTGGCCTGCCACGAACAGCTCCACGTCGTCGTCCTTGACGTAGACATGCTCGTGATGACGCGTGGTCATGGCCCGGATGTCGTGGTGCTCCACGCGGTAGCCCGCGTACAGCATCGTGTCGTCCCACAGGAACGCCACGCGCGTCTCGGGCGTGGCGGGCTCCCCGGATGCGATGTGCCCGAACGGAGCGGACCAGTCGGCACGCGCCCAGTCGGGCTCCGCCAGGCGACCGTCGACCTCGATGGGGCCGGTCGCGCGGTGGGCCACGAGCTGCGGGACCGGCGGAAGCGGCCGATCGGGGACGTTCGCGACGCGCACCCAGCGCGGGATCTCCGGCCAGCGCGCCCGGGCCCCCGCCTCCAGGAAGCCATCACCCAGCGCCTCCAGCAGCTGTTCGTCGTCGCGCGGCTCGTCGGTCACGGCTGTGTCTCCTCGAGGCGCACGGCCTCCGCAGGCGGGGTTGTGCCGGCGCCGGGCCACGGCTCGGCGAGGTCAGGGTCCCAGGGCCACATCGGCCTGGGGATGCGGCTGAACGGCAGGCGTGGCAGGTCGTGGGTGCACAGTCCGGGCGTGTCCATCTCGATGATCAGGCTCGCGAACGCCTCGTAGACGCCCCGGAAGCCCCCGGCCGACTTGACCAGGACGATGGGCGCGACCCGCGGATCCAGGCCCGCCTGGTGGTAGATCGACTCGTCCAGCTGGAAGCCCTTGCGGGTGCTCACCACGATGCGCATGCCGCGCACCCGGAGCACCGCGGTGGGCCCGATGTCCATGGGCCGGACCGGCAGCTCGTGGAGGTAGACGCCGTCCCGGAGCGCCTCCACGACCCCCGTCACCTCGACCGGGGCGTAGAACGCGGGCGTCAGGGAGCCGCCCAGGCGCACCGTCACGGTCGCCCCCTCCCCCGCTGCGGTGCAGGCGGCCGCCGCGGCCGGATCGACCACGGTGAGGATCGCCTCGCCCGCGTACCCGATCCGCAGCAGCTCCCGCAGCAGGTCGTTGCCGTCGCCGTTGCCGCCCGCGCTGGGGGAGTCGGCCCCGTCCGCCAGGATCACCGGGACACCCTCGTGGGCGATCGCCTGCTGGACCGCGTCCGCGACCGGCACCTTCTCCACCAGGAACCGCTCGCGCCGCAGCCAGAGCATCCAGGCCAGCTCGTCGGCCGCCGCCTGGGCGAACACCGGATCGCGGTCCGCGACCACCGTGACCGACCAGCCCAGCGCCGCCACGTCCATCCAGGGCTGGGTGGGCGTCACGGTCACCGCCAGGATCCCCGGCCGTCGTTCCAGCTCGCGGGCGTGGGCCATGATCGCGACCATCGGGCCGTGGTTCGTGTCGTGCTTCTCGGCCGAGGCCATCATCCGCAGCTTCCGCTGCCGCACCACCGGGTGCGTCCGGCCCGCGACGGCATCGACGAGCAGCTGCATCGCGCGCTGGCCCGTCTCCAGGAAGTCCACGTGGGGGATCGTGCGGTAGGCGATGAGCGCGTCCGCCGCGGCCACCATCTGGTCGGTCATGTGGCAATGCAGATCGAAGCTCGCCACGATCGGCACACCCGGGCCCACGATGGCGCGCACCTCCGAGAGCAGCAGACCCTCGGGATCGTCCTCGGACTCCGTCGCGGATGCGCCGTGGAGCGACAGGTAGACGCCGTCCAGCCGCCCTGCCTGCGCGCGCGCCACGTCCAGGATGCCCGCTCGCAGGAAGGCGAACGCCTCGTCCGAGATGCGGCGCCCCACACCCGCGAACGCCAGTCGGGACGGCACCAGCTCGATGCCGTTTGCGGCGGCGACATCGCGCGCGCCGTGGATCTCCTGGCCGGAGCCGATGGCCGGCGACAGGATCTCCTCGCCGGAGGCGATGAAGCCGTTGCGCCGGACGTCGTCCAGGCTGAGGGTGCCGTCCACGAACGTGTGGACCTCGTGCATGTAGCCGCCGATGAGCACGCGGGGCATGGGGCGGATCCTCCCGATCAGGCGGCCGACGCCGTCCGGCGCGCCGCACGTTCCAGCCGCTCCAGGCCGTCCGCGACGTCCGCGTCCGTGTGAGCGGCGGAGATGCCATGGTGCCAGCCGTGGTGGAGGTAGACGCCCTCCGCCAGCGCGTGGCCGTAGAAGCGCAGCTCCGTGGCCCGATCGGCGAGCGCCACGTCACGATAGCTGCGCGGCTCGTCGGTGATGCCGAACAGGAGGCTGAAGCGCGGCCCGTACGCCTGCACGCGAACGGTCAGCCCGGCTCGGGCGAGGACGTCCCGGAGCCCGGTCACGAACCGCTCCGCCCGCGCCAGGAACGCCGGATAGAAGTCCGGCTGGGCGACCACGTCCAGGAACGCAAGGCTCGCCATCACCGGCAGCAGGTGGGCCATGAACGTGCCACTGTGGACGGCCCTGCCCAGGGGCGACACGTTGGACATCACGGCGCGCGAACCAACCACCGCGCTGAGCGCCTGCCCCCCGCCCAGGGCCTTCCCCAGCGTGGTCAGGTCGGGCGTCACGCCCAGCTCCGCCTGCGCCCCGCCCGTGCTGCAGCGGAACCCGGTGAGGATCTCGTCGAAGATGAGCAGCGCGCCGTGCTGCCGGGTGAGCGCTCGGACACCCTCGAGGTAGCCGGGACGCGGGTGGATCGTGCCCGAATCGATGTTGACGGGCTCCATCACGACCGCCGCGATGCGGCCCGGCTCCCGCACGAACGCCGCCTCCAGCGCCGCCAGGTCATTCCAGGGCAGGACGCGCACCGCGTCACGGTCCGCGGCCGGGATGCCCGCGGACTCGGGGCGCACGGTGGGATGCGCGGCATCACCGCCCTCTGCGGGCGACGGCCAGAAGGAGTAGCCCAGGGTGTCGCTGAAGCCGTGGAAGTGGCCCTCGAACTTCACCACCAGCTCCCGGCCCGTGGCCGCTCGGGCGATGCGGGCCGCATGCCACACGGTCTCCGTGCCGGAGCCCGTGAAGCGCACCAGCTCCGCCGACGGCACGAGATCGGTGAGACGCTGCGCCAGGCGCGCCTGATGGGGGGTCTCGTGGCCGCACAGGACGCCCAGGTCCAGCGCCTCCTCGACCGCGGCCCGGACGCGCGCGTCGCCGTGACCCAGGAGCGTCGCCCCGAAGGACGTCTCGAGGTCCAGGAATCGGCGCCCGTCGACATCGGTGACCCACGCACCGTCCCCGCGCGCGGTCAGGAACGGCCGGCTCAGCGCCGGGTGGAGCCGAGCGGCGGCCGAGACCCCGCCGGGCAGCCAGTGGCGGGCGTCGGCGGCGAGCTGGTCGGCGATCGGGGTGGGGCTGGTCGTCGTGGTCACGATCGCGACTCCGCTGCTGGGTGGAATGAGCATCCCCCGACCGACCGACGGTGCCGCCGGCCAGCCAGGGGATGGAGGGCCGGCCGCACGGGGCGCGCCGACCCGAGGATCACGGACTGAGGGAGGAGGCTCAGCCGCCCGTGACGATGGTCCGCACGAAGTTGTCCTTCGTCTCGTACGAGGTGTTACCCCAGAACGCGCCGCCGCTCTGGGTGCCCGCCACGAGCGCGTCGTACTGGCCCGCAGGGTCGCTGATGAACGTCTGGTACGCGGCGACCTCATCCGCGTTGGTCAGGTTGGTGCCCGTGACCTGGACGATCTGAGGCACGGTCTTGCCGTCCAGCCAGTCCCCGCACAGGCGACCCAGGGCGTACCCCATCACCGAGTTCTGGAATGCCCAGGTGGACCTGATGAACGTGTTCCCGGCTGCGACCGCATCGAGGTTGCCCGAATCGCCGTTGAGGCCGGTGAGATAGATCTTGTCCACGGCCGGATCCTTACCCACCGACTCGAGGTACGCGTTGACCTGGAGGATGTCGGCGTCGGGCCCGATCCAGACGTTGATGTCCGGGTTGGCCTGGTACAGCTGGCTGGCCTTCGTGAAGCCCTCGTCGGGCGTCGCGTGGAGCACCGGCACGTCAATGAACTTGATGCCGCCCTCGTTGAGCGCGGCCTCGGTGCCCAGACGACGCGGGATGAGCGCCTCGGCGATGGCGTCGATGCTCATGTTCGCGACGAGCGCGGTCTCGGGCGTGAGGTTCTCGTTGATCCAGGCGACCGCCGCCTTGCCCTGCTGATAGCCCAGGTCGTACTGGTCTGCCATCGTCTGGGTGTTGGCGGGCGGGGTCACGAAGAAGTCGACATAGACGCCCTGGTCGATGGCCTGCTGGAGCACCGGTGCCTGCGCCGCGGTGTCGATGGGCTGGATCACGAGGCATCCGACGCCCTTCTGGAGCTCCTGGTTGATCTGGTCGATGTTCTTGACCGGGTCACCCGCCGCGCTGACGATGGTGTACGAGACGTTCGCGTCCTTGGCACCCTGCTCCATCGCCGCGCCGATGTCCGCGTAGTACTGGATGCCGGAATCGGGGACCATGAACGCGATGCTGCGCGGCAGATCCGGCTTGGCACCGGCGGTGTCGCTCGGCGTGAACGGACCGAACTCCGACAGGGTGGACGGGTACGTCGGCGCGGGGCTCTGCGCGCTGACCGGGAACGCCACCGCCGCGGCCATGAGGCCCGTGGCGACGATGACCCTGGAGCGGGAATGCTTCGACATGCACCCTCCTCTGGGACGGCTCAACGTGGCGGTCCGTCCCGACCCGCCGACTGCGGGGATTCCGCTCCCCGACGAGGGTGCCCATGCCGTGTCGCTGGTGCCATCCAGGATTGGGATACCGCCAAGCGAAACTGCGTTTCACCCTCGTGGATGGAGGATAGTCACGTCGTGGTGGACGTGTCAAGCGATTCCTGGGCGATCGGGCGGCAGATCACCAGACGGTCCAGCCGCCGTCGATCACGAGGTCCTGCCCGGTGACATACGCTGCCCCGGGCGAGGCGAGGAAGACAGCCGCTGCCTTGAGGTCATCCGCGCCGCCCATCCGGCCCATGGGCACGGCCGCATGGAACACGCGCAGCATCTCGTCTGAGCCCATGCCCGACGCCTCGTTCTGCTCCGAGCCGGCGAAGCCGCCGGGGCTCAGCGAGTTGATGGTCACGCCGTGCCTCGCGAGGCGCGGCGCAAGGTAGTGGGTCACCCCGTGGACCGCGTGCTTGGAGGCGAAGTACGACGGCACGTCCCAGTCCAGTCCGGGATAGAGGTCGGGGTTGCCCCCCATCTTCCCGTACACCGACGCGACGTTGATGATGCGACCCCAGCCCCGCTCCATCATGCCCGGCGCGAACAGCTGGATCAGCCGGAACTGGGCATCCACGTTGAGCGCGAACGCCCGCCGCCACTCGGCGAGCGGCACGTCCTGCCAGTGCTGGTTGGGCCCGATCCCCGCGTTGTTGAGCAGGATGTCCACGGCGCCCGCGGCATCGCCCAGGCGCAGCACGTCCTCCTCCACCGTGATGTCCGCGGGCACCGTCAGGACCTGCCGCCCGTGTGCCCGGAGCAGCTCCGCGGACGCCTCCAGGGCTGCCGCGCGACGGCCGCAGATCACCAGGTCGGCGCCCGCCTCGGCGAGCCCCAGCGCCATCTGTCGTCCGAGGCCGCCGCCCGCTCCCGTGACCAGCGCCCGGCGCCCCTCCAGCGACAGGAGCGCCAGGCCCGGCCGACTGCCGCCTCCACCGGTCGCGTCCGGACCCTTCGGTCCGCCCGGCCCGCTCACGCGGGACCTGCGGATGTCAGGGGCGCCGTCGCAGTCGGTGCGGACGGGGGGCCACCGGGCACCGACCCCGGACGGAGACCGGCCATGAGGTGGATGAGGTCGAGCTGCGTGAGCGCCTCGATCGGGCCGTCGTGGACGACCCGGCCGAGGCGCAGCACGACCGCCCGGTCACCGACCTCGAAGATGGTGTCGATGTCGTGGCTGATGAGGATCACCGCCGCTCCTCGGTCCGCGAGCGTGCGCACGAGATCCAGCACGTTGCGGGTCTGCTTGACCCCCAGGGCGGCGGTCGGCTCGTCCAGGATGACCACCTTGACGCCATCGCCCGCGATGCGCGCGATGGCCACCGACTGGCGCTGGCCGCCCGAGAGGAGGCGCACGGGTCGCTCGTCGTCGTCGAGCGCGATGCCCAGCTGGACCAGCCGCTCGTGGGCCATCCGCCCGCCACGCGCGTCGTCGCGCACCGAGAACGGGCCCAGCGGGACCCTCACCGGCTCGGCCCCCAGGACCAGGTTGTACGAGGCGCCCAGGTTCGGGCACAGGGCCAGGTCCTGGTAGGCCGTCTCGATGCCCTGGCTGCGGGCGTCGTGCGGGTTCCGGATGGTCACCGGCCGGCCATCGATGGCGATGGTGCCGCCGTCCGCCTCCACGGCGCCGCTGAGCATCTTGATGACGGAGCTCTTGCCGGCTCCGTTGTCCCCCACGAGGCACACGATCTCGCCGGCGTGGACCGCGAATGAGACCCCCCGCACGGCGACCACCGAGCCGTACGCCTTGCGCAGGTCCGTGGCCTCGATGACGGGGCGGCCTCGCTCCCTGCCGGGCGGGGCGGCGCGGCGCGGCGGACGCTCCAGGGAACGCGCCTCCGCCGTGGCCGGGTCGACGCTGGAGGCGGCGGTCTTGCGATGCTCTCGCCGGTACACCGCCAGCTGATCGAAGGCGAGGGCCAGCAGCAGCACGCCTCCGCGGGCGATCTGCTGCCAGAAGTCCGGGACCCCCACGAAGATGATGCCCGCGTCCAGCACGCCGATTGTGACCACGCCGATGATCACCCCGAGCGGATGCCCGGATCCGCCGCTGAAGGCGACACCGCCCAGGATCACGGCCGTCAGCACGTCCAGCTCGAAGTTCGTGCCCACCTGTGGCTGAGCACTGCCCAGGCGAGCCGTGGTGAGCACCGCCACGAGGCCCACGAGGGCCCCGTTGACCATGAACAGGTTCGTGGTCAGCCGGTTCGTGCGCACGCCCGCCAGACGGGTTGAGGGCTCACTGCCCCCCAGCGCGTAGATGCGCAGACCGACCACGGTCTTGAGCAGGATGAAGCTGCCCACGAGGAACACGACGCTGGCCACGAGCACCGGGATGGGCACCGGCCCGATGTCACCCCGGCCGATGTCGAGGTAGCCCTGGGGGAAGCCGTAGACCGCCCGGGCGTCGGTCAGGACGAACGCGAATCCGCGGTAGATGGTGGCCAGGGCGAGCGTGACGATGAGCGGGTTGATCTTGAGGGCGCGCACCAGGCGTCCGTTGAACAGGCCGATGAGGCCGCCCATCAGGACACCCACGACCACGCCCAGCACCGGCTGCTGGGTGTCCCGCACCACCGTGGCGGTGGTCACCGAGACGATGGCGTAGATGCCGCCGATGGACAGGTCCACGTTGCCGCCGATGAGCAGCAGCGCCGACCCGAACGCGGCGATGCCGATGGCCGTGACGTTCAGCAGGATCGTGAAGGCGTTGTCGACCGTGTGGAAGCGCGGGAACGACACGCTCAGCCCGATGATGAGGACCACGCACAGCACCGCGAGACCCAGTCGGTTCGCGGGATCCCAGGGCTTCTCGGATCCGCCCAGCGCCCGGCTCAGGGCACTCCGCCAGCCGCCTCCCGTCACGGGCGCGGCCGCCCCCGCCGCGGTCACCGGGATCGCCCTGCGGTGCCGGGCATGGCGCTGGGTCCAGGAAGCATCTCGCAGCCCTCGTATGCGGTTGGTGCGTCTCTCGATCATCCCGGGCGCCCGGTCCGTGATCGTGGCGGGCGTCGGGTCCCGCCGGCACCTCCGGCGTGATCCTGCTGCTGGGCCGCAGAGCGAAACCGCGGTTCAGAACCGCGAGCCTATCGGTCGCGGACCCGCGATGTCAAGGTTGACACGGTCCGGCGTTGGCCCCTAGCCTGTCCGTGCCGCGAAGGCGAAACGCCGTTTCGCGTAGGACGGCACCGCCGCCGATCACCCACCCGAGAGGTTCGTTCCACCAATGCGCGCACCGGTGCTCTACCAGCCCAAGCAGCCCATCGTCATCGAGGACGTGGAGCTCATCGCCCCTCGCGCGGGCGAGGTCCACGTGAGGATGGCGGCCGCGGGCGTGTGCCACAGCTGTCTCCACGTCATGGACGGCTCCTACGAGGGATCGCCCCTGCCGATCGTGCTGGGCGACGAGGGCGCCGGCGTGGTCCAGGCGGTGGGCCCCGGCGTCACCCGCGTCAAGCCCGGCGACCACGTGATCGTCTCGTGGGCACCCTCGTGCGGCCACTGCCGCCAGTGCACCCGGGGCAAGCCCTACATCTGCGAGAACCAGCCGCCCTTCGGGTTCCTGCACGACCACACGACGCGCTTCGTGAAGGACGGCCGGGAGATCCACCACTACGGTCCGGCGACCTACTCGTCGGAAACCGTGATCCCGGAGAGCTGCGCCATCCCCATCCGCAAGGACATGCCCCTGGAGCAGGCCGCGCTCATCGGCTGCTCGGTGACCACGGGCGTGGGCGCCGTGACCTGGACCGCGAAGGTCCCCTCGGGCGCCAGCCTCGCAGTGTGGGGCTGCGGCGGCGTGGGCCTCAACGCGGTGCAGGGCGGTGCGCTCGTGGGCGCCACGCCCATCATCGCGGTGGACACCGTGGACCGGAAGCTGGACTTCGCGCGGGAGATGGGCGCCACCCACACGTTCAACGCGAAGCAGCCGGATCTCGCCGACGCCATCAAGGCGGTCACCGGCGGACGCGGCGTGGAGTATGCCGTGGTGGCCGTGGGCGACAACCGCGCGGTCCAGCAGGCCTGGGCGGCGACCCAGAACGGCGGCACGGTCGTGATGCTGGGGCTCATGCCCACCGGGGCGATGCTGTCGGTGGACCCCATCCGGTTCATCGGCCACGAGATCAAGCTCATCGGGTCGCGCTACGGCTCGGCGGTGCCTTCGGACGATTTCGCCCGGCTGGTGGACCTGTACCTCGATGGCAGGCTGAAGATCGACCAGCTGATCACCCGGCGCTATCCGCTCGACGACATCAACGAGGCGCACCGGGCGCTCGCGGACGGCGAGCTCGCCCGGGGCCTGCTCGTCTACTGAGCGGGTCGCGTCATGGGACACCGACTGCTGGAGCTCACCGGCAAGCGGGCGCTCATCACGGGAGCCGGCCGTGGGCTGGGTCGAGCGCTCGCCCTGGGCTACGCCGAGGCGGGCGCTGACATCGTCATCGGCGCCCGCGGCGAGGAGCGCCTGCGGGAGACCGAACGCCTCGCCCGGGAGCTGGGCGCGACCGTCACCGCGGTCGTGGCGGACGTCACCGACGAGGCCGACGTGCGCCGCCTGGCGGATGCCGCCGGCCCGGTCGACATCCTCATCAACAACGCCGGCGGCGCGATCTGGCAGCCCTGGGAGACGGTGTCCCTGGACGACTGGCACCAGGCCTTCCGACTCAACCTGGACGCCCCCTTCCGGCTCATCCAGCTCCTGGCCCCCGGGATGCTGGAGCGCGGCTGGGGCCGCATCATCAACATCGCGTCGGTCTACGGCTCGATCTCGCCCGACCGGCGCTACTACAAGCCCGATTGGGACGTCTCGTCGTACTTCGCCACGAAGCACGGCATCAACGGCCTGACGCGCTACTTCTCCACGCGCTTCGCGCGGCAGGGCGTGACCGTCAACTCGCTGTGCCCCGGCGGCATCATGACCGCCGACCAGGACGCGGAGCTGCCCGACGACGACCGCGAGCGCCTCACCCGCTTCAGCGACGAGATGGTGCCCATGAACCGCCTGGGCGGCGCGGACGACTACGTCGGTCCGGCGATCTTCCTGGGCTCCCAGGCGTCGCAGTACGTGACCGGCCAGCTGCTCATCGTGGACGGCGGCTGGTCGGCGTGGTGAGCTGATGCCCTACGTGCCGCCCGGTGACGCCGTCGCGCGCCCGGACACGGACCTCGGCGCGCTGGCCGCGGAGCGCGGTCCCGGGCCGTGGCGCATCCCGCTCGTGGGAGACCCGGGCGTGCGCGCCGTCCTCCTGGGCTGGCCGCCCGGCTTCCGGACCATCCCCCATCGCCACCCCGGCGCCAGCGAGCTGTTCGCGGTCCAGTCGGGTCGCATCGGGTTCCGGTTGGCGGATCTGCCCGAGGTGGACCTGGAACCCGGCAGCTTCCTCGTGGCACGGCCCGGAGAGCTCCACGGCCTGCGCGTGCTGGGCGACGAGCCGTCGGTGCTGCTGGCCATCGTGGGCCCCAACGAGGACCGCCCCGACGAGCAGGTCGAGGACCCCGACGCGTGGCCGGACTGGCAGGTACCCTCGGGCGCATGAGGATCACCAGCGTCACCGCGACCACGTGCGTCGTGCCCCTCCCCCGGCCCATCGTCATGGGCGAGATCCGCTTCGACGCCCGCGAGTACATCGTGGTGGAGGTCGCGGCGGACTCCGGCCAGACCGGCATCGGCTTCGGGATGACCCGGAACGCGCCCGTGAAGGCGGTCATCGACCGGAGCCTCGCGCTATCCCTGGAGGGCAGGGACCCGCTCATCACCGAGGGGCTGTGGGACGCGCTCTACCACCGCAACCTGCCCCAGGGCCAGCGGGGCATCTTCATGCGCGCCCTGTCGGCGGTGGACATCGCCCTGTGGGACCTCAAGGGCAAGGTCGCCGGACTGCCGGTGTGGAAGCTTCTGGGCGGGGCCCGCGAGCGGGTGCCGGTGTCGGTGGCGGGCGGCTATCCCGCGTCGGACCGGACCCTCGCCGACTTCGAGGCGGAGATCGCGGACTACGCCGCCAAGGGCTACCGGACCATCAAGATCGCGGCCGGCGAGCTGGACGACGACACGGTCCGGCTCCGTGCGGCCCGGAGGGTCCTGGGGCCCGACATCGCGCTCGCGGACGACATCCATTGGGCCTTCCGAGACCTCCTCTCGGTGGTGCCCACGGTGCGCCGCTGGGCGGACCTCGATCTCGCCTTCCTGGAGGACCCGTTCCCGTCGGAGCTGGTCGACCTGTCGGTGCAGCTCCGGGAGCAGACCGGCCAGCGCCTCGCCCTGGGTGAGGACACGGTCGGTCGCTGGGCGTTCAAGGAGCTCCTGGAGCGCCAGAAGCCGGACCTGCTGCGCGTGGACGCCACGGTCGCGGGCGGCCTGTCCGAGGCGGCGAAGATCTGCGCCCTCGCGGCGGCCCACGGCGTGCCCGTGTTCCCCCACGTCTTCCCCGAGGTCCACGTCCACCTGGGCGCGGCGTTCCCGGGCATCGCGATGGTGGAGATGACCGACCCGACCTACCAGACCGAGACGCTCTACACCCTGTTCAAGGAGTGGGTGCGGTTCGAGGACGGCCACCTGGTGGCCCCCGAGGCGCCGGGCCTGGGCGTGGAGCTGGACCGGGACGCGCTCGAGCGCTGGGCGGTCCGATGACCGGCGCGAGTGCGGCGCCGCTCGCAGGTCGCACCGCGCTCGTCACGGGCGGCGCGCGCGGCATCGGCCGGGCGATCTGCACCGGGCTCGCGGCGGCCGGCGCCGCGGTCTGCGTCAACTACGCGTCCCGCTCGGACGAGGCGGACCGGACCGTCGGGCTCATCACGGATGCGGGCGGCCGGGCCGTCGCGCATCGCGCGGACGTGGCGATCGCGGCGGAGGTGGATGGGCTGGTCGCCGCGACCGTGGAGCGGTACGGCGGCCTGGACATCGTGGTCAACAACGCGGCCATCACCGATGCTCATCGCGCCTGGACGGCGGTCACCGAGGAGGCCTGGGACCGAGCCATGGCGGTCAACCTCAAGGGCTGCTTCCTGACGTTCCGGGCGGCCCACCGCCACCTGGTCGCGGGCGGTCGCGGCCGGGTCATCAACATCTCCTCGGTCACGTTCCTCACCGGCCAGGGACACCTCCTGGACTACGTCTCCAGCAAGGGCGGCATGGTCGGCTTCACCCGGACGCTGGCGCGCGAGGTGGGCCGCGACGGCATCACGGTCAACGCCATCACGCCCGGCGCCATCCTCACCGAGGCGGAGGTCGCGATGTTCCCGGACCAGGAGCGGGTCGCGGCGGACATGGCCAGGCTCCAGTCGCTGCCGCGCCGCGGTCTGCCGGACGACATCGCCAACGGCGTCGTCTTCCTGGCGGGCGACGGGGCGTCGTTCATCACCGGTCAGACGCTCAACATCGACGGCGGCTGGGCGATGCACTGACCGCTCGAGGGTCAGCAGGCCACCAGCAGCGGCGCCCCCAGCGCCCGCGGATCCACGGTGATGCCCAGGCCCGGACCGTCCGGGACCGGGCCCTGGCCGCCCGCGGACCGGGGCGCGTACCCCGCCACGTGCTCCTGGGTCCAGTCGTTCATGAACGAGACCGCGAACAGCGCCTCCGGAGGGACCGCGGCCGCCAGATGCGCCACGGCGGCGGACACGATGTCGCCGCCCCACGAATCCTCGATCGTGAGCCGGATGCCGAGGGCCACGGCGGCATCGCGGATGAGCCTGGCGGGCGTCAGCCCCCCCACCCGGCCGATCTTGAGGTTGACGTGATCCATCGCCTCCAGGGCGACGGCGCGCGTGAACACTCCCAGGTCCGTGATGACCTCGTCGAGCACCATCGGCAGCGACGTGACATGGCGCACCGCGAGGCACTCGTCCAGCGTGGGGCAGGGCTGCTCCAGGCGGTAGCGGGGCAGGTCGCACATCATGCCGGCCGCGAGGATCGCGTCCTGGCGCCGCCAGCCGCCGTTCGCGTCGCCCAGGATCTCATCCTCCGGGTCGGTCGCCGCCACCACGGCCGCGGCGCGGACGGCATCCTCGGCGGGCGCGCCGCCCAGCTTGAGCTGGAAGCGGTGGACCCCCGCCGCGCGCTCGCGCTCCACGGCCGCGGCCATCGCCTGGGGCGGCCCCAGCGGGATCGCCACGTACAGCGGCAGCGCGGCCTGCGCCCGGCCCCCGAGCAGGGACCACAGAGGCACCCCGAGGGAGCGCGCCCAGGCGTCCCAGCACGCCATGTCCAGCGCGGAACGCGCCTCCGGGTGACCCCGCAGCGCACGCTCCATGCGGGCCGCGATGCCCGCGCCGTCGGCCAGGTCGGCGCCGATGAGGGCGGGTGCCAGCACCCCCAGCGCCGCACGCACGCCGTCCGCGTGGGCCGGCAGGTAGGTCGGGCCCAGCGGGCACGCCTCTCCGTATCCGATCGCCCCGTCGGCGGTGATGACCCGGACCACGGTCGAGGCCAGCGCGTCGATCACGCGGCCGCCGGACATCACGTAGCTGCCGTGGGCATACCGCAGCGTGTAGCCGTGGACCTCGATCCGCTCGATCGTCGTGGCGCGTCCCATCGTCAGGCTCCCTCGTCCCGCTCCACCGCGACCGAGGATCCCTCGGCGGGCGTCGGTGTGGTCGCGGTCGTTCGCATCATGCCGTCATGGTCTTCCATCCGACGCGACACGGCATCGGCGGTCCGCGCGTCCCGGCCGACGGGTCAGCCGAGGACGGACATCCGCGGTGGCGGTGCGGTCTCCGCGCTGCGCAGTCGGCCCACGCGGGACCCGCCCGCCCGCTTCACGCCATACATCGCCGCGTCGGCCGCGCGCAGCAGGGCGGCCGCGGTCCGCCCGTCCGTCGGGTGCACCGCGAGGCCGACCGAGCAGGAGACGCGCCCCTCGGTGCCGTCCGAGAGCGGGTGGGCGTACCCTCGGATGCCCTTCACGACGCGGTCGGCGACGTGGCGCGCCGCGTCCTCCTGCGTGTCGGGCATGAGGATCACGAACTCGTCTCCTCCGTAGCGAGCCACCACGTCGTTCGTGCGCACGGTCTGCTTCAGCATCGCGGCGACGTTGCGCAGCACGCGATCGCCGTCGGCATGGCCGTGACGGTCGTTGATGAGCTTGAACCCGTCGAGGTCGATCATCAGCACGCTCAGGGATGCGCCGGTGCGTCCGCTGCGCGCCACCTCCTGCTTCAGACGCTCCTGGAGGTAGCGGTGATTGGTCACGCCCGTGACCTGGTCGATGTCCGCCGCGGTGCGCAGCGCCGCCATGAGGCGGGCGTTCTCCAGCGCCGCGGCCGCGTGGTTCGCCATGGCGGCATACAGCTCCACCTCGTCGGCGGACGGCTTCTGGACCTTCGCGCACGCCAGTTCCGCGACGCCCACGACGCGCCCGGCGACCGTGAGCGGCAGCAGCAGCACGCAGGCCGCGTCCCACGCCTGGAGCATCGCCCGCTCGGCGACGCTGCGGTCGAGGTCGTGGATGGACAGCATGCGCCTGCGCCCGTCGAGCAGCACGTCATGCCCCGCCGGATAGGCCGTGGCCTCCACGACGCCCATCGCCAGTCGGCCGTCCGCCGGTCCGTCGGTCGCCAGCACCTCCAGCCGACCCCCGGCGGCGTCCCAGCGCGCGACCGCGCACCCATCGGCGCGGGCGGCCCGCCGGAGCGTGGGCACGAGGGTCGCCGCGAGGGTGGTCTCATCGGTGGCGACGGTGCCCGCCTGGCCGATGTCGAGCAGCGCCCGCAGCTCCTCCAGGAGCCGATCGCGACCGGCCAGCAGGCGGGCGTTCTCGACCGCCACCGCGACCTGGTCCGCGAGGACCTCCAGCAGTCGCAGGTCATCGTCGGTGAACATCCCGAGCCCGAGTCGGGACAGCGTGATCACGCCGATCGTCGCCGCATCGTGGCGCATCGGCACGAGCAGCATCGACTCCTCGTCGATGTGCGGCGTGTCCGGGATGTCCACCGCGCGCGCGTCCGCCGCCACGTCGCGCACCACCAGCGGTCGGCCGGATGCGGCGACGAGGCCGGTCAGCCCCTCGCCCACCTGGGAGCGCAGGCCCTCGACGGTCTCCCCGTCATACAGCTGCGTGTGGCTCCGGAAGGCGACCGCGTGGAGCGTCTGACCGTCGTCACCGAGCAGGTGGACGCGGATGTTGTCGTACGGGATCACCAGCCGGGTCTCGCTGCACAGCGCCTCGGTGATGGCGCTCACCGAGGTGATCCGGGTGAGCTGTGCGGCCACGCGCTGCACGGCCTCCAGCTGGCGGGACCAGACCGCGGCGCGACTGGGCCCGCCGTCGGCGACGAGCCGCCCGGTGAGCTGCCGAGCCACCAGCCGGACCATGGCTCGGTCGTCGTCGCTGAACGGCTCCTGGCGGCTGCGGGCCAGGCGCAGGATCGCGCCACGCTCGTCGGGCACGCTGACGAGCATCGTGACCGCGCTGCGCGGCGTCGTCCGCTCGCCCCCGAACAGGCGCGGTCTGACCCGGCGGGCGCCGTGGTGGACACTGGTCGCCGCGTCGGCGTAGACACCGTCCCCCCCGGCGATCTGGAGCGTGACGCCGAGATCCGCATCGACCGCGGCCGCCAGCTCCGACAGGACGCCGACCAGGTGCCGGGCCATCTCGTCCGGCCCATCGTCGGGCGGCGCGTCCGGCGAGTCCGCGAGCGGGGCGGGCTCCACCATCAGCCCACCATCGGGCGGGCGGATGTGCGGACCCGGCCCGCCGTGGTGTCGGCGCTGCGCATCCGACGCACGAGGAACAGGACGGCGCCGACCGCGATGAGCACGTCACCCACCGAGAACACGTTGGCGAGCGGCAGCGGTCGCGGGAACACGAAGATGTCGCCCAGCGCCGGGAAGGCGGTGGTCGGGCCGATCAGCTGGGAGTTGGTGTAGTCGTCGACCGGCAGCGCGGCCACGCCGTTGAGCTGCATCCAGGCGTCCGGCGACGATGGCATGTAGCCGCCGTTGGTCACGATGGCGATCAGGTTGAGACCGGCACCCAGCGCCAGGACCCACATTCCCGGCAGCCGGACGTTGGCGAGCAGCGCGACCAGCACCGCGACCGTCGAACCGACGTACAGAATCGGCCCGGCATCCCCGATCCGCTCGGTCACCGGCGCGGAGAACAGGACCAGCTGGAACAGCAGCCCGGCGAGCGCCAGCGGCATCAGCCGGAATCGGGTCGCGCTCAGGCCGTCCATCCGGCCACCCGACAGCCAGCCGATCAGCAGGCCCGCGGCGATGGCGTACAGCAGCAGCATCGGATGCTCCAGACAATGGACGACGGCTCGCCCGAGAGCGAGCCGTCGCGGCGTTCAGGTCGGCGGCAGCGGCTGCGATCCGGCCGCCGCTCCAGTCAGGTGGCCAGCGGCCGGATCACCAGCGGAAGGGCGCGGCCAGCGTGAGGACGAAGGCGGCCAGCACGGTCACCTGGAGTGCGATGGAGGTCAGGCGCTTCATGGTTCGGACTCCGATAGGCACGGGTGGGATCCCGTTGGACGGCGGGGCGAGTGCTCGGGGCTCGGTCGGGGTTCCATCCCGACATCGCCCATCCTGTCCGCGCCGGGTCCGCCCCTCCATGACCAGTTCGTACCATGACCGTCGCCGCGGCGCGCCGGGACGCGGTGCGGTCGTATCCTGCCCGGATGCAGGACGACCACCTTCTCGAGACGAGCGTGGACAGCCGCGTGCTGCACCGCGGCCGCTATGTCACGTTCCGCCAGGAGACCATCGAGGATGCTCGCGGCGCCCGACACACGCGCGACTGGGTGGAGCATCCCGGGGCGGTCGCGATCGTGCCGATCCACGAGGGCCGCGTCCTGCTGGTGCGCCAGTTCCGCACACCCGCTCGTCGCGTGCTGCTGGAGATCCCCGCGGGCACGCTCGATCGGACCGCGGACGGTTCGATCGAGAATCCCGATGAGGCGGCGCCGCGGGAGCTGGGCGAGGAGACCGGCCACACCGCGGGCGAGTGGCGCAAGCTCGGCGCGTTCTTCCCGGCACCGGGCTTCGCGGGCGAGTTCATGCACCTGTACCTCGCGACGCGCCTGACGCCCATCGCGGACTATCAGGGCCCGGAGCCTGACGAGCGGATCGACGTGGTGCGGCTGCCCGTCGAGCACGCCCTCGCGATGGCCGACCGGGGTGAGATCGAGGACGCCAAGACCCTCCTGGGCCTGTTCTGGCTGGATCGTCTGCGCGCCACGGGGGCACTCGACGTCCAGGGTCAGTGAGGGTGTGGGATATCAGGCCGCTGGCGCCTCGCGCGCCAGCGTCGGTCGTGTCGCGCGAGCGCTGCTCCCGCGCACCCTGCGAGGCGCCCGGTCAGCCGCCTGACGCGAGCCAGGTGGCCAGGTCCACCCGCGCGAGCCGCGGACTGTCCGTCCGACCCGGGATCCGGCCACGCTTGGCGATGGGCCGACCGTCGATCTCCTTGAGGTCGCCCGTGAAGTCGATGGGCGTCGCGCCCGAGATGTAGGAGCCCACGGCGAACGAGTCGACCGGGGCGCCGGCATCCTTGAAGTAGCGAATCCGGTCCGGCGACAGCCCTCCCGACACGATGATGCGCACATGCCGGTAGCCCGCCTGGTCAAGGCGCGCCCGGATCTCCAGCACCAGGTCCGCGGTCACCCGGCCACGCTCGGAGGGCGTGTCGAGGCGGATGCCATACAGCCGGTCACCCAGGGCGTTGGCCACCCGCAGCGCCTCCTCCGCCTCGTCCTTGAAGGTGTCGATGAGCACGATGCGGGGCACGTCCGCAGACAGGTGGCGGTCAAACGCCTCCGCGGCCCGCACGGTGTCCCCGAAGATGAGCACGAGCGAATGGGGCATCGTGCCCGTGGGCGCGAGGCCCGCCAGGCGGGCACCGGCGGGGGTGGAGGCGCCCACGCAGCCACCCACGATCGCGGCGTAGTCCAGGGAGTCCGTGACGCCGGGGTGGACGTGCCTCGCGCCGAAGCTGATGACCGGCTCCGGCGACGCGACCTCCACGCACTCGCGCGCGGCCGTGGCCCAACCGGTCAGCTGCGCCATCATGCCCAGGATCGCGGTCTCGTACAGCCCGAACCGGCGATAGCGCGCGGTGATCCGGAGGACGACCTCCTTGGACGAGAACAGGTCGCCGTCGGACAGGGCCTCCACGACGCCCTCGCCCTCCGGCGCGTCCCCCAGCACATGCGCCAGGAGCACCTTCGCCTCGTCGATGCCGCACAGCACCCCGGGCTGGCGCGCGAACACCTCCATCGTCACGACCGGGTCCATGCCCTCCTCGGCCAGGATCTCCTCCGCGCGCGCGAAATAGACATCCGCCGAGTCGCCGGTGAGGATGGCGTGAGACGGGTGGCGACGCAGCATGACCGGGCGTTCCATCGGACGCGGTCCACTCCCCTGTGATGGCGGTGCGGCCCCGCCGGACTGGGGCCGAGTGTACCAGCAGGCGAGACCCTCTCAGGCGGTCGGCGGAGCGATCGCCGGTCCGGCCGGCCCCTGGTCGGGCGTCCGCTCCGCGACCGCGGCTGCCAGCTCCGCGAGGTCAGACGCGTACCGGGTCAGGAGCCCCTCGTCGCGCGACGGGCGCACCGGAACCGGGGCGCGCTTCGCTCCCGGGTGCAGCCAGGGAAGCGAGTCATCCAACAGCAGGTCACACACCGTCACGAGGCGCGCCAGCGTCCGCCCCAGGGCGTCGCGGTCCAGGTGATCCACCGCCAGCTCGCTGGTCAGGACGGGCCGCTCATCGGGGGAGATGGCGAACTTCACGAACGGCAGCTCGTCGTTCCAGCGGAGCAGCCTGCGGTAGGAGACGCGGAAGGAGTCATTGATGGGCGGTGCGTAGTGGACCCAGCAGACGAGCGCCAGCGCCGGGTCGAGGATGAGCGTCACGCGCAGGTCATGTCGCCTCAGCCCGTCGATCCGGAGATCCCAGCTGGTGATGCCGTCGCGCTCGTCCCGATCGATGGGCACGAGATCCAGCCAGGACAGCCAGCCGTCGACGGCGGCCGCGTCCACCCGATGGTCAGCGATCGATCGTGCCCGCGCCCGCCGCGCGCCTCCGGCCGCCCGCGCCCTCCCCGGCCGCGCCGAGTGATGCCGCGCTCAGGGGTGCCGCGGTCCGATCGCCCGACCCGGACACGCCCGTCGCGGGGGCGCCCGTCCGGCGCGTCGGGCGCCGGGTCTCCACGCTGCCGCCGCTCTTGATGGTCTTGGTGGTGAAATCGGACGGGCGGACGCCCTCGCCGATGCGCACGTTGCGGCCGATGCGAGCCCCGGCGGGGATGATCGCCCGCTTGCCCACGAGCGTGATTCCCGTGTTCAGGCGCGTGGGCTCCATCCGATTGGGCGTGTCGAAGTCCGTGCCCGTGCCCACGATCGCGTTCGGACCGACCGAGACCTCCTTGTCCAGGATCGACCGGTCCACGACCGCTCCCGCCCGGATGTGGGCGTCGAACATGATCACGGAATCGCGCACGATGGCCCCCGGGTCCACGCGCACGCCGGGCGACAGCACCGAGTGCTCCACGGTGCCCGCGACCAGGCAGCCGTGCGAGATGAGGCTGCGGTGCACGCTCGCGGTGGGGCCGATGCGCGCGGGGGCGCGCTCCTCGGAACGGGTGTGGATGACCCAGTCGCGGTCGTACAGGTCCAGCGGCGGATGGTCGTCCAGCAGCTCCATCTGTGCCTGCCAGTAGCTCTCCACGGTGCCCACGTCCTGCCAGTACCCGTCGAAGCGGTGTCCGTAGACGCGCGCGCCGCCGTCGAGCATGGCGGGGATGACGTTGCCCCCGAAGTCGCTCCGATCCTCCGTCAACCAGTGCAGCAGGGCGCGCTTGGAGAACACGTAGATGCCCAGGCTCGCCAGGTCGCTCCTGGGCTGCTTGGGCTTCTCCTGCCATTCGGTGACCGCGTCATTCTCGTCCAGGGCGAGGATGCCGAAGCGATGCGCCTCCCCGATGGGCACGCGCTTCACGGCGATCGTGACGTCTGCACGCTTGCGCCGGTGCTGGGCGATGAACGGCAGGTAGTCCATCTTGTAGATGTGGTCGCCGGCCAGCACGAGGATGGTGTCCGACGCGGACTCCTCGATGGTCCGGATGTTCTGGAGCACGGCGTCCGCGGTGCCCCGATACCACTCCGCGGCCCGGTTGCGCGCGATGTACGGCTGCATCAGACGGATGCCACCCGAGCTCCGGTCCAGGTCCCAGGGCCGGCCGGCGCCGATGTGGTCGTTCAGCGAGCGGGGGTTGTACTGCGTCAGGACGATGACGTCGTTGATGTCCGAGTTGACGCAGTTGCTGAGCGTGAAGTCGATGATCCGATACTTGCCCGCGAAGGGAACCGCGGGCTTGGCGCGGACGCCGGACAGGATCGAGAGTCGCTCGCCCTCGCCGCCGGCGAGGACGATGGCCGTGGTGCGCTTCACGTGCACGATGCTACTCCATGACCGCGAGCATCCGGGAGGTGGCGGCGCGTCGTCCGACGAGCCGCTGCGGAGACCGCGCGGCGCCGGGCATCAGACCAGGCTGCGCGGGCTGATGGGAGTGTTGCCGCGATAGATCTCCCAATGCAGGTGGGCACCCGTGGAATTGCCCGTGTTGCCCATGTAGCCGATCAGGTCACCCTTCTTGACCGACTGCCCGGCGCGCACCACGGCGCGCGCCTGGAGATGCATGAACCGGGATTCCAGGCCCCCCGCATGCCCCATCACGAGCATGTAGGACGGATCGGACGAGTCATAGGGGTTCCAGCCCACGAAGGCGATGACACCGTCGGCCGGAGCCCGCACCGGGGTCCCGGAGGCGTTGGCGATGTCCATGCCGTCGTGGAAATGGCGGCAGCTGCCGCGCGGCGGCTCCATAACGAAGCCGGTGCAGCCGAACTCCTGGGTGACGATGCCGTACGTCGGCCAGGAGAACGACCCGCGCCCCTCCCCCAGGCCGCCGCCGCCGCCGCCGCCGCGATCGTCGTCCCCCTGGTCGCGCTTCTTGGCGGCCGCCGCGGCGGCCGCGGCGGCGCGGCGCTTGGCCTCCGCCACGAGCCCGCTGATCTTGCGGTCGAGCTGGCGCTCCGCGCGGGCCCGTGCCGCGACGAGCGCCGCGCGCTTTCGCGCGCTGCCCGCGATCCTCTGGAACTCCTCGAGCTGGCCGGCGCGGATCTCGCGCGTCCGGGCCTCGAGGCCCTTGAGGCGCTCGCGGGCGCGCGCCAGGCGCGTCTTCTGATCACGCAGCTCAACCTCTGCCGACTGCGTGTCGCGGCGCAGCTGGTCGGTCCGGTGGCGAGTGGCGCTGGTCAGGGCCCGGAGCGAATCGAGGGAGCGCTGGTCGGCGGCGATCCCCCGGGCCAGCTGGGCGTCCTGATCGCCATAGGCGAGGTATGCGTTGGCGGTCGTCAACACGTCCGAGAACGACTGGTTGGCGAGCACCTGCTCCAGCAGGCTGGTGTTCTGCGACCGGTATGCCTCTGCGAGGCGCGATCCCAGGAGGCGCCTCCGCTCGTCCAGCTCCGCGTCCCCGTCGACGATCTCCTGCTCCAGCAGCTGGAGCGTCCAGTCCAGCTGGCGCAGCTCCTCACCCAGCCGATCGCGGCGTGCCTGGACCTGGTCGATCGCATCCTGCGCTCCCTGGATCTCCTTGCGCAGCGACGCCTGGTCGGCGTTGATGCCATCGAGCGAGCGGGCCGTGGTGCCGAGGGCGGACCGGGCGAGGGACTGGTCCGCGCGCAGGTCGGCCAGCAGCTTCTTCTGGCGTTCGATGGCGCGCTGGAGCACGGCCTGCCGCTGCCTGGCCTCGGAGATCCGATCACCCAGGCCCTGGGCGCCCGCGAAGGGAGCGTCCGCGGGCAGGGCCACGAGGCTGAACACGATCGCCAGCGCCATCAGCATGCGCCCGACGATGCGGGTTCGAGCACCTCGCCTCACGATCGCGTCACTCGCGGTGGTCCCTCACGCTCGACCTGACGCGGGAGTCCGGGAGCACGGCGCTCGACCCCCTCCGTCCGACGCATGATAGGGCGCGCGGGGCGCCGCTGGCAAGCAGGGGGCGTCCGCGGCGTCGAGGACGGCCGTCAGGCGCCCGGCAGCAGCATCGCGACGATGCCCCCCGCGATGAGGATCGGGCCGAACGGGATGGCGCTCCGCAGACTGAGGCGACGCAGCCCGATGAGCAGCAGCAGGACCGCCGCCGAGAGCACGGACGCGATGAGGAACCCGCCCACGAGCAGGGTGATCCCGGCCATGAGCCCGAGACTGACCGACAGCTTCACGTCGCCCATGCCCAGGGCGCCCCCCAGGATCCGGTCGGTCACCAGCAGCAGTGCGGGCGCCCCGATGGCCGCGATGAGGGCGCTCGGCACACCCAGGTCCTTGCCCGCCAGGAGCGGATTCCAGCCCAGGGCCAGGACCAGCAGCGCGTAGCCGATGAGCGGCAGGGTGAGCAGATCGGGCAGCAGCTTCTGGTCCAGGTCGGTTGCCATGAGCACGATGAGGGCGCCCGCGTACAGCGCCAGCACCGCCAGGTCGCGCGGATCGGGCCAGCGCGCAGCGAGCGCCCCGAACGCGATCGCCCCGCCCGCGGTCACCGTCAGGGTCCGCCAGTCAGGCGACCGGACAGAGCCGTCCTCATGGGGTGGCCAGCGCGCTGCGAGACGATCGGAGGCGAGGCCGACGATGGCGCCGAGGACCGCGGCGACGAGGAATGGGAGGCTCACCGGGGGCAGTGTGCGGTCCGGTGTGCTGGGGCGTCATCCATCGATGGTCCTGCCGATCCCGTTCACCCGTATCGGGTGTTGCGAGCGCGACCGCGGGCATGGCTTCATCATCGGAGATCGTGTGATCCAACCCCTGTGATCCGAATCGACGGAGGAACCGAACCGATGACCGAAGACACCACCCCCCAGGAGACCCCCGCGGCCGACGCCGCCCCGCCGGCCGAGGTCGTCAGCACGACCGGCGGCGTGCCGGACGCGGTGATCGGACTGGCGACGGACGGGGCGTACACCCTGATCATCGCCCAGTTCAAGAATGACGCCGACACCCAGGCGGCCTACGAGGCGCTCAAGCAGCTCGAGGCCACCACCTCGCTGCGCATCGACGGCGTGATGACGGCGACCATGGATGAAGCCGGCAAGGTCCGGCTGGGCACCGTGACCGACCACTCCACCAAGACCGGCCTGAAGTGGGGCGTCGTCGGCGGCGTCGTCGCGGGCATCCTCTTCCCGCCCTCCATCCTGGCGTCCGCGGCGAGCCTCGGCATCGTCGGAGCGGTCCTGGGCAAGGTCCGCAATGTGGGCCACCGCTCGGACATCACCGCCCAGCTCCAGGAGGTCATGACCCCCGGCACGAGCGGCATCGTGGCGCTGGTCGAGGACACCGCGGTGGTCGCGGTGCGCGAGGCCCTCGTGAAGGCGGACCGGATCGTGTCCGACGCGGTGGACAAGGAGCTGGCCAAGGAGATCGACCGCGAGGCCGCCGCCGCCAAGGCCGCCATCGGCGACTGACCCCTCGCGACTCCCTCGCGATGACAGACAGGGGCGGCCCTCGGGTCGCCCCTGATTGATTCCGGCCGGAGCTTCTGGCCGGAGCTTCTGGCCGGGGCTTCCGGCCGGAGCTTCCGGCCGGCGCGCGCAGCCGCGCCAGACTGGCGGAGGCCGCGGGAATCAGGCCCCCGCGAGCGCCAGTTCCACGAGCGTGGCGTGGGAGACGCCCGTCGCGCCCCGCGCCGCCCAGGGGTACGCCTTGCGCAGGTATGCGGTGCCCGCGATGTCCAGGTGGACCCAGGGCCGGGTCACGAACTCCTTGAGGAAGATGGCGCTCTTCACGAGGGAGCCGTCAGCGGTGCCGGAGTTGACGATGTCGGCATACACCGAGTCGTACTCCGATCGGTACTCCTCGAACAGCGGCAGCTGCCAGTAGCGCTCGCCCTGGAGCGCACCCGCCGCATGCACCTCGTCCCAGAACGTCTGGGGCGTGCCGAACCCACCGGTGATGAGCTTCCCCAGCGCCCGCTCCACGGCGCCCGTCAGGGTGGCCACGTCCACGAGATGGGTGGCGCCCTGCTGCTCCGCCCAGGTCATCGCATCGCCCAGGATCAGACGACCCTCCGCGTCCGTGTTGGTGACCTCCACGGTCTTGCCGTTCATCGCCCGGATCACGTCGCCCGGGCGGGTCGAGTGGGGGCCGGGCATGTTCTCCACGGCGGGAGCCACGGCGAGGACCGGCAGCCCGGGCGCCAGTCGCGCGACCGTGTCGATGGCGCTGATGACGGTGCAGGCACCGGTCTTGTCCATCTTCATGTCGTCCATGCGCTCGGAGGGCTTGATGCTGATGCCCCCCGAGTCGAAGGTCACGCCCTTTCCCACCATCGCCAGCAGGCGTCCCCGCGAGTCGGTCGAACCAGCCGCCCCCGAGCGGAGTGCGATGAAGCGCGGCGAGTTCACCGATCCCCGACCCACGGCCAGGAACATGCCCATGCCCAGCGCTCCGGCCTCCTCGGGACCCAGGACCGTCAGCTCCAGGCCGTGCGCCTTCGCGACGTCGGACGCCTCATCCGCGAGGACCTCGGGCGAGACATCGTTGGCCGCCCGCTGCGCCAGCCGGCGCGTCCGGTTCGTGCCCTCGCCGATGATCCTGCCGCGCTCCGCGGCGGCCGCCAGCGCCGCCACGTCACCGGCGCCCTCGCCGACGACCACCACCAGCTCGTCGAGGACGGGTGGCAGTGACTCCACGGCGTCGCGATAGATCGTCGCGGGCTCCGCCACGCCCTCCACGACGCCGCGCACCACGAGCTCCACGGTCGCCGCAGCCGGCCGGTCCGCTCCGACGAGCAGCTCGTCGGGCAGCCAGACGGCCAGCCGGCGCACGACTCGGCCACTGAGCCGGCGCTCCACGGCGGCTCCCAGCCGGACGGCCGCGACGCGGTCGAACGACGCGGCCGCGCCCACCCCCATGGCGAGCAGCCACGCCGCACCGACCTCCGACGCGTGCGACGCGCGCACGAGCGTCCCCGACCAGGCCGACCCCTTCTGCTCCCCGACCGTCCGCAGGTCAGCCAGGACGTCGCCCAGGCGGCGGTCAAGGGCCGCGGCCAGCTCAGAGGGGGCGCCGTCCTTGGCGACGGGCACGGCGAGCACATCGGTCTCGACGTCCCAGGGTTGAGCGACGATCACGCTGGTGCGCATCGGGGATGGACTCCTTCGGCTGGCTGCTGGCTGGCTGGGTGCGTGCTGGCTGGCTGGGTGCGTGCTGGCTGGCTGGGTGCGGGGCGAGGACGCTCGCGTCCCTGGCGATCGACCGACGACGCGAGGCAGGCTGGCCGGGTCGGACCCGGACCCGCGAGCCCGAGCGGTCAGGCCCGCGCGGAGCGGGGCGTCCGACCACCCCGAGAGTCTATCCCCGCGTCTCGGAACGCCGCGGGGCTGCCCGTGCCGAATGCTCCGGTCAGCGTCCGACCCGGGCAGCCTCGATGGCGCCGTGCCCGTCGTCGATGGCCAGCAGCGCGTCCGTCAGCTCCGCGCCACCCAGCTCCTCGACCACCCCGGCGAGATCTGCGGGCAGCTGGTCCAGGGCGGCGCGGGCGGCATCGACCCGTGTCAGCGCGACATCCACCGCGACCGTGCGCACCCCACCGGATGTCGCGAGCTCCGCGTAGAGGGCCACCAGCGCGTCATCCCGCTCGGCCAGCCGCGCCACCAGGTCGCCCAGCGCGCCGACGGGCCGTCCGGAGGCCAGTGCCTCCGCCGCGACGGCGCGCACCTCATCGAGCGCCGCAGCGGCTCCGCTCGCGGCAGACAGCGCATCGGCGTACCGCCCGTCGCGCCCGGCCGTGCTGGCCCCGTCCACAGCCGTCCCGTGCCTGGCCAGCGCGGCGATGAACGCCTCGGGCAGCAGCGTCGCCGGCCGGACCGCCTGCCAGGCGGCCATGACCGCATCGGCGCCCGCGACCGCGTCGGTCACCGCGTCGGCTCGGGCGCGGTCGGCGGCCGACAGTCGAGTCGCTGGGCCCACCCCGTCCAGCAGCCGGGGAGCGGCCTCACGGACCGGACCCGTCTCGGCGCTCAGGCGGCCCATGGCCATGTCGCCCGCATCGAGCGCGGCCCGCGCGACCGACCGGTCCCCTGCCCGGAGCGCGAGGAGCACCGCCCGCCCGGCCTCGCCGACCTCGTCGGATGCGATCGCCATCCCCGCCAGCGGGGACGCGATCGCCGCGAGGCGCGGCTCCACGATGGCCGCACCGCGGGCCATCAGCTCCGGGCGCGCATCGCCGCTCTCGAGGTGGTCCAGGGAGACGACGAGGCCCGCGATGCCGAGTGACCCGAGCACGAGGAGCACGAGCCAGCCCAGTCTCCGCACCCAGCGCATGTCGGAGTGTAGGCACGCGTGGGATGCGGGCACGCGTCGGGCCCAGGCGGTCCGCGGCAGGCGGTCCGCGGCAGGCGTCGGGCGGAGGCGGTCCGCGGCAGGCGGTCCGCGGCGCGGTCGCGCGCGCGCCGCCCACGCTTGGGTACGATCGGGCGCGTGATGCTCGACCCGGAACGCCTGCCCGGGCAGGATGGCCTCCCGTGGGACGTCCTCGGCGCGATCGCCCGGCTGCCCAAGGCGGAGCTCCACCTTCACCTCGATGGCTGCCTTCGCCCGGCCACGGCCCTGGAGCTGGCCCGTGAACGAGGACTGGATGCCGGGATGGACCTCGCCACGATGCGCCGGGCGCTCGTCTCGCCCATGCCCTGTCGCTCCCAGGAGGAGCTGCTCCGACCGTTCGAACTCGCGGTGTCGCTGCTCCAGGACGCCGAGGCGCTCGAGCGGGCGTCGCTGGAGCTGGTGCAGGACGTGGCGAGCGACGGCACGCGCTATGCCGAGATCCGCTGGGGCCCCACGCTCCACACCGCGCGCGGGCTCTCCCTGCGGGATGGCATCGACGCGGTGGCCCGTGGGGCGCGGCGAGGCATGGCCGACACCGGCATCACGGTGCGCCTCATCGTCGTCGCGATCCGGACCCATGAGCCCGCCGCGAACGAGGCGATGGCGCGCGCGGCGGCCGACTTCGTCGGCCAGGGCGTGACCGGCTTCGACTGCGCGGGATTCGAGCACCGGTTCCCTGATCCGGCACGGTTCGCGGGGGCCTTCGCGATCGCCCGGGAGGCGGGCCTGGGCATCACCGTCCACGCGGGCGAGTGGGGCGGTGCGGGCCAGGTGCGGCGTGCGCTGGAAGTGGGGCCGTCGCGCATCGCGCATGGGGCGCCAGCGGGCACCGACCCGACCCTCCAGGCGGAGCTGCGCAGCCGGCAGGTGACGCTGGACCTGTGTCCCACCAGCAACTGGCAGGCGGGCACGGTCATCGACTACGCCGACCATCCCCTCATCCGCCTGCATCGCGCGGGCGTGCCCGTGACCCTCAGCACGGACGACCGGACCGTCTCCGACCTGACGCTGCCACGCGAGGTCGCGCGGGCCGTCACACTGCTGGGCATGACCCTGGCCGAGTTCGCCAGCCTGACCCGTCACGCCCTCCGGGTGGCCTTCCTCCAGCATGACGAACCGCTGCGACTCCAGCTGCTGGGTGAGCTGGAGACCTTCCTCGCGACCGATTCGACGTTCCGGGCCGGCGCGGCGTGAGCGATCGGGTGTTCGAACGCCTGGACCCGGCCGGGGCGTTCCTCTCGCGCGTCGACACGCCGGTGTCCGAGGCACCCGACGGGCCGCTGTCAGGCCTGACGTTCGCGGTCAAGGACATCATCGATGTGGCGGGGGATGTGACCGGCTGCGGCAATCCCGCCATCCGCGCATCCGCCGCGCCTGCCGTGTCCGACGCACCCATCGTGGCCGCGCTGCGCCGCGCCGGGGCGCGGTACGCGGGCAAGACGCACACCGCGGAGCTGGCGTTCTCGCTGGATGGTCGCAACATCCACTACGGGACGCCCAGGAACGCCGCCGCGCCCGGCCGGATCCCGGGCGGCTCCTCGTCCGGGTCCGCCGCGGCGGTCGCGGCCGGACTGGTGGACATCGCGCTGGGGTCGGACACGGGAGGCTCCGTGCGCGGCCCCGCGTCGATGTGCGGGCTGATCGGGCTGCGCACGACCCACGGGCGGATCGCGCTGGACGGGGTGATGCCGCTCGCGACCAGCCTGGACACGCTCGGCTGGTTCGCCCGCGATGCCGCGACCTACGAGCGGGTGGGGGCGGTCCTGCTGGGCGAGGATGCGCCGGGTCGCGCGCTCAGCCGCGCCCTCGTCGCCACCGACGTGCGGCGCTGGTTCGAGGACCCGGCGGTCACGGCCGCCATCGGATCGGCCATGCCCCGGCTGCTGGCGCCGTTCGAGCGCGTCCACCAGGTGGTGCTGGCGCCGGAGGGGCTGGAGGAGCGCTACGCGGTGCTCCGCTCCATCCAGGCGCACGAGGCGTGGCTGGCGCACCGGCCCTGGCTCGAGGGCGGCGGGTGGGACCTGGTCGGCGCTCCCATCCGCACGCGCTTCGAGGTGGGTCGAGCGGTCACCGACGTGGAACTCGATGCCGCCTGGACGGCGCGGGCCGCCGTGCGCACGGCGTTGACCGACCTGCTGGGGGACGACGCGGTCATCGCGCTGCCGACGCTGCCCGCGATCCCCCCGCTGGTCTCCGCTCCCGAGGCCGACCTGGAGGCGTTCCGTCAGCGGTCGCTGCCGCTGCTGTGCTCGGCAGGCCTGGGCGGGCTGCCGCAGATCTCCATCCCGCTCGCCACCGTGGACGGGGTCCCGCTCGGCCTGTCGCTCATCGGCCCGGCGGGTCGGGACCGGGCGCTCATCGCGCTGGCGACGCGGATCCTGGCGGGGTGGCCCTGATCGGACCGGCACCCGGCGCCGCCCTCGACCGAGCTGGCGGGCGAGTCGGAGTGGCACGCGGTCAACCGCCGGCACCCGGCGCTGCCTTCGACCGTGCCTGTCTGCGCCAGACCTGTCTGCGCCAGGCGGCGAGGATCGCCTCGAGCTCGGTCGCCGAACGCGCCACCGCGTCGGGCCGGTCGTCGGCAGGCTGGCCGGCCAGCGTCTCCGCCGACGTCACACCGGTCAGCATCAGGATCCGACGCGCGCCGATCGCCCTCGCCGCGACCATGTCACTGTGGAGCGAGTCACCGATGACGACGGCCTCGTGCGGGTCCACCCCGGCGATGGCGCACGCCTCCAGGAACAGAGCGGGCTCGGGCTTGCCGATCGTCAGGTCCGGCTCGCGACCGCTCGCCACGCACACCGCCGCGACGATCGATCCGGCTCCCGCATGGAGCCCGTCGGGCAGCGGGAACACGGGATCCCGGTTCGTCGCGATGAACAGCGCGCCGGAGCGGGCCACCATCGCCGCGATCGACAGGCGCTGGTAGTCCAGCGCGAAATCCACACCGACGAGCAGCGCGTCCGGGTCCTGGGCCAGACCGTGGGGCGTGGGGGCGACCACGCGCAGTCCCACGTCTCGCACCTCGCGCGCGAGGCCCGGGCCGCCCAGCACCATGGTCAGGCGCGGTTCGCGCTGCGCCAGCGCGAGCGCGGTCGCCCGCGCGGCCGTGACGATGCTGTCACCATCCACCGGCGCGCCCATCGATTCGAGCCGGACGCGATACTGCGACCGATGCCACCGCGAGTTGTTCGTGCAGTAGATGACCCGGTCGCCGCCCGCCGCGCGGCGGGCGAGCAGCGCGGGCATGCCCGGAACGGGTTCCGGGCCACGGTAGACGACACCATCGAGATCGACGAGCAGCAGCACCGCCCGATGGTAGCCGGGGTGGCCCGATGAGCGGTCCGCGGCGGCCACCGCAGCCGGCCGGGGTGGCCCGATGAGCGGTCCGCGGCGGCCACCGCAGCCGGCGCCGCTCCCCGACGATCTGGGATGGGTGCTCCTCGACGGCGACAACCTCCTCCACCGGGTGCGTGGCGTGCGGGACGAGGGTGCCGTCCGGTGGCTCCTGCCGCGCCTGCGGACATGGCGGCCGCAGGGCGTCCGGATCGTGCTGATGCTCGATGGGCACCCGGAACCCGGCGAGTCGTTCCGGCGCCAGGTGGTGACCGGCATCGAGTCGCACCACTCGGGCGTGGTCGACGCGGACACGGCCCTGGTGAGGCTGCTCCACAACATGCCGTATGAGGACCGCATCCGGACGGTGCTGGTGACCGACGACCGCGGCCTCGCCGACCGGGCACGCCACCAGCACGCGTTCGTGCGGCGACTCGACTGGTTCGTGGGCCAGCTGGCGAGCGGACGGGAGGCCGCGCTCGCACCGCGACGTCGACGGGACGGGGCGGGCGCGGGTGGCAGTGCGGGCGGCGCGGATGCGCGCGTCGTCGATGCGGGCAGTGCGGGCGGTAAGCCGGTCGCGGGCGGCGCGGATGCGCGCGTCGTCGTTTCGGGCGGCGTGGGCGGGAAGCCGGTCACGGTCGGCGCCGGAAAGCCGCCGAAGCGGGCCGTGGACTCGGTGAGGGACGGTCCGTCGCGCGGGGCGGAAGGGGACGCTGAACGCCCGCCCTGGAAGCCCGGGCGCGGCGCGACGAAGAAGTCCGGCAACCCCAGGCGCGGCCACCCGGCGGGATGATCCCAGGCGTCACGAACGCGCGTCCACCGGTTCGCGGCGAGGTGGCGACGTGGTTGCCCGGACCCGGTGAGCACCACCGACCGCGCGGCGTCCCTTCCGGCCACCGGGCGTGGACCACAGCCACAGCCCATCGACCGTGCCCATCGGCCGCCGCAGCCAGCGCCGCAGTGTCCGGGAATCGCTCACCTCGGCAGGCCCCAGCAGCGGGCGGAGTGAGGCTGCGCGGCGGCGGTTCGTCGACGATTCGGCGACCACGATCAGCCTGCCGACCACCGCCGGATCCCATCCGAATCGCCGTGCGACCGTGGGCGCCAGTCGGACCTTCACATCGAGCGTGCGCAACATCCGCTCGGCGGACACGATCTCGGTCTTGACCTCGATCACCAGCAGGGTGCGGGTGGGTGCGTGCCAGGCGATGATATCGATCGACCCCTGCTCCCGGCCGATCGCGAACGTCACCTCGGTCCGTGGATCCCAGCCGTCGCGTCGGAGGAGCGCCGCCACCGCCGCAGCGATGTCGGCATGGTCCGCGTCCATGAGTCGGTCGAGGTCACCCGCGCGCCATCGGATCGTGAGGTCCAGGCGTGCATCCACGGTCGCGGCGATCGACTCGAGGAGCCGCGGCGTGACGCGGTCGCCATGACCGCGCTCCACGAGCGACACGGTGGACTGTGCGACCCGGGCGATGGCCGCGACATCCCGTTGGCGCAGCCCCTTCCGCCGCCGCAGCGCCCGCAGCTGCCTGCCGATCCGAATGAAGTCGCCTGCGCCAGCCACGGGCCGGATCGTGCCCCAAGACGCTCATCGCGGACTTCACGGTCACTGATCCGCGGATCGTCCAGTCTGTGGACGACCAGCGTCGCTGGGCCACGCTCCGCTCGGCGACTCGTCACGCAGCGACCACCGCATTGGTAGGCGCGGGAGCGGACGCCGTCCAGGGCAGCCGACGGCCTTCGCGAGCGTGGCTCGGGTGTCGATCCGGGGGTGATCTGCCTTCTCGGGCGCCCAACAATCGTGAGGTCGCTGGCTGACGAGTCGTAGGGGGTTGCGTCTCCATCGCCACGGCTCATCGATCCGCGGCGAGTCGGCTCCCGCTGACGACCGAACGAATCGTCACGGGGGCGGCGGGGCGGCGGGGCGGGGCGGCGTCCCGGCGGCTGGTCGATCGCGGCGGGGCGGCGGGGCGGCGGGGCCCCAGGGCGGCGGGGCCCCAGGGCGGCGGGGCCCAGGGCGGCGGGGCCCCAGGGCGGACGGCGGCCCGGGGCGACACGGACGAGAGGCCCTCCACCGACGAGACATCAGACACCAGCCCGGGCGACTCCGGTATCATCGGGTCCGTGAGCCCCGACCCTTGGACCGCGTTCCTCGACTGGCTGACCACCGTCCTCGTCCCCAACTGGAACGAGCTCGTGGCGATGCTCCCGCTGTGGATCATCCTCGGCGTGGTCGGCCCCATCATGTCCATCATCGCGCTCCTCTGGGTGTACCACTTCCTGACGCGATCGCACGCCAGCGTGAAGGTCGCCACCCCAGATGTGGTGGCCGCGGAGCGCGACGCGAGCGGCGACTTCGTGTTCCCCGCGAACGTGCCCTACAACCCGCGCCTCGGCCTCCTGTATCCCCCGGACCGCATCACGGACGAATCGGACGGCAGCAACCTGCTGGTCCGCTGCCCGGTCGATGGCACCGTGCGCGAGGCGGCCATCCAGGTCTGCCGCGGCTGCGGCACCCGGTACGTCCTGGGGGCGGCGAGGACGCCGCTCCTCGTGCAGCGCACCGGCACACCGCCCGCCGGGGGCGCGGCGGCCGCCTGAGGCCGCGTCCCCGACACGCGCATCGGCCATGGGTCTCGCGAAGATCTCGCTCTATCTCGGCACCGTCGGCGGCGTGTCCCTCCTGATCGCCTTCCTGCTCGCGGTCATCCATACCACGCTGCTCGCGTCGGGCCGCCGCCGGGTCAACGTCGCGCCCTCGCTCGTCCCTGCCGCCGCGGGGGCGTCGGCGTCGGGCACGGTCAGCATCTCCTACGGCCCCTCCGGACGCGCCACGGCCGTCCATGCGGCGTCCGGGTCTCCGGCGGCCGCCGCCACCACGCCCGGTTCCATCGGCCATGCCTTCACGTGGATCGCCTGGGCGATGCTCGGCCTCTCGCTGCTGACGCGGGGCATCGTGGTGGGCCGAGGCCCGTGGGGCAACATGTACGAGTTCTCGATGGCCTTCGCCTTCGGCATCCTGACCGGCTACCTGTTCCTCCAGCGTCGCTACCCCATCAAGGCGCTCGCGTTCCTGCCGCTGGGCGTCGCGCTGTTCCTGGCGGGCTACGCGGCCACTCTCCCCGCCACCATCGAGCCGCTGGTCCCCGCGCTGGACAACGCGCCGCTGCTCACCATCCACGTCGCGATGGCGATGATCAGCTACGGCATCCTCGCCACGAGCTTCGCAGCCGCCGTGGGGTACCTCGTCCAGGGGACCCACGACCGGTACGCGTGGCTGCCCGGCCACAAGGTGCTTGACGAGGTGGCCTATCGGGCGGTCATCATCGGCTTCCCCATCTTCGCCACGATGATCATCCTGGGATCATGGTGGGCCTCGATCGCGTGGGGCCGCTACTGGGGCTGGGATCCCAAGGAGACCTCGGCGCTCGTCACGTGGCTCATCTACGCGGTGTACCTCCACGCGCGCAACCAGCGCGGCTGGTCGGGCCGGCCCAGCGCGCTGATCCTGGTCATCGGTTTCGGCGCCGTCCTGTTCACGTACTTCGGGAACCTGTTCTTCAGCGGCCTGCACTCATACAGCGGCCTGTGATCCCAGGGCGCGCCACCCCAGGGCGCGCCGCCCGACCGCGCGCCGCCCGACGGCCCATCGCATCCGCGTCGATCAGCCGCTCGCCCCTCCGCTGAAGCGCCACGCGCCCAGGTGGAGGCAGGGCACGAGCGTCCCGCCCTCGAAGCCGCCGGGGATGAGCCATCGCTCGCGCGTCGCGCCGCGCACGTTGCCCGGACGCAGCGCCTCCGCGTAGGACTGCGTGAACCGCAGGTTGCGCACGGGCCGCACGATCCGCCCATCCTCGATGTACCAGACGCCATTCCGGGTCAGCCCGGTCACCACGAGCGTGCGGGGGTCCAGCACGCGGGTGTAGAACACGTCGGTCACGAGGATGCCCCGCTCGACCCCCGCGATCAGCTCCTCGCGGCTCCGGTCGCCCGGCTCCATCACCAGCGCCGACGGGAGCGCCCCCGTGAGCCACGGCGACACCGAGGCGTGCCCCGTGCTGACCGCGCCGCCACCGGTCCTGTGCGCCGTGCGCCGCGACTGGAGCACGCCCGTCGTGACCCCTCCACGGACCAGGTCCACCACCTGGCGCGGCGTCCCCTCGGCATCGAAGCCGACGCCCGGCAGGCGCGGGTCGGTGATGTCGTCCCGGATCGTGACCGACGCATCCAGCTGCGCCTCGCCGACCCGGACGAACGACGTTCCATCTGCCACCGCGCGGCCGTTGAAGCCGTACGCCCCCAGGAAGTCCAGCACGTCCGCGACCGCCTGCGGCTCCAGGATCACCTCGTACGTGCCCGGCTCCACGTCCGTGGCATCCGCGCTCGAGCGTGCCTTGTCGGCGGCCGTGGCCCCCGCCGCGCCACCATCCACCTCCACCAGTCGCACGGACGCCACGCGCCCCGCGCCGTCGGAGGTGCCCGTACGGGCCACGCCGTCGAGCGACGCCGACGAGGTCCGTCCGGCGATCGCCTGCCCGGCATTGTTGAGGAACGCCACATGGACCGCCTCGGTGGCACAGAAGCCCGCGGTCTCCAGCCCGTCCGCGGCCCGCACGAACGCGGCGACGCGTTCCGCGCGCTCCGCCGGCGAGGCGTTCGCGGCGGCTTCATCCCAGTGGTCCACCGAGGTCGCGGGCGACGGCGCGGCGAGCCCCGGCCAGTCGGGATCGACCGGCAGCACCCTGGCTGAAGCCACCACCTCCGCCACGAGTCGATCGAGAACCTCGTCCCCAAGCGCCCCGTCGATGGACGCGGACGCGACGCGCCCGTCGAGCGCCATCCGAAGTGACACCGCGGACACAGCGCCATCCATGTTCTGGTGGATGCGGCTGTTGGCGAACCGGGTGAGCGCCGAGACGCCCAGCGTGACGCCGACCTCCACCTCGGCGCCCGGCGCGGCACGGCAGGCGAGCGCCAGGATCTGCTCCGCCGTCGCCATCGCCGCCGCGCTGGACGCCGTCCCCGTCACGTCCCGCGCGCCGCCCCGGCCGCTCACCCGCGGACCCCCACGCGGACGCCCCGGAATCGCGCCGGCACCGCCGGATGCCCGGTGTGGCCGATCTGCACCGGCTGGCCCTTGCCGCAGTTGGGGGTGCCCCAGAACGTCCACTCGTCGCGGCCGCCGAGCATGTCCATCGACCCCCAGAACCGCGGGCTGATGCCGGTGTACGTGGGATTGCGCAGCAGCCGGCCGCGCCTGCCGCCCTTGATCTCCCAGCCGATCTCGCAGCCGAACTGGAAGTTGAGCCGCCTGTCATCGATGGACCAGGATCGGTTCGTGTCCATCAGGATGCCGTCGTCGGTGGCCGCGATCATCGCGTCCAGCGAGTCGGTGCCCGGCAGCAGCCCGATGTTCGTCATGCGCACCATGGGCAGCCGGTCGTATGCCGCGGCGCGCACCGCGCCCCCGGAGATCAGGCCCGCGACCGCCGCCGAGTCGCGCCCCGACAGGACCCCCACCCACGTCCCGTTCCGCACGATGTCCACCGGACGCGCCGGCGTCCCCTCGTCGTCGTAGCCGAAGCTGCCCAGCGCGCCAGGGAGCGTCGCGTCGGCGGTGATCGTCATCAGGTCGGACCCGAACCGAAGCGAGCCCAGCTGCGCCAGATCCAGCCAGGAGGTCCCGGCGAACGAGGCCTCCCAGCCCAGGATGCGGTCGAGCTCGGTGGCGTGGCCCACCGACTCGTGGATCTGGAGCGCCATCTGCTCCGAGCCCAGGATGAGGTCGGTCGCGTCGAGCGAGGGACAGGCGTCCGCGCTCAGCAGCGCCCGTGCCTCCGCGGCGATGCGTGGTGCGTTCCCCGGCAGGTCCAGCTCTCGGACCAGCTCCCAGCCACGCGTTCCGTACTGGCCTCGGATCCCGGGATAGGAACGGCGCTGCGTCTCGTGCTCCCCCACCGCCGTCGCGCTCATCGCCGCGCCGCACTCGGTGATGACCTGCTCGATGAGCGAGCCCTCGGACGACGCGAACACCTTGTGCGTCCACCACGCCCGCGAGGACGCCTCCGCGATGTCGGCCCCGCCGTCCTTCATGGCGCGCGTGACGCCCTCCAGCAGGTCGCCCTTCTCCGCGAGCGACACCGCGAACGGATCGTCGACCACGACCGACTCCCAGCGCGCCCGGACCGCGGGCTGCCGCGCCAGGCGGAGCGGTGGCCCGCCGACCATCGCGGACGCGCGGGCCACCGCAGCGGCGCGCGTCCCGGCGGCACGCGCGGCGGCCGGCGACAGGTCGGGCGCGGACACGAAGCCCCACGACGAGCCGATGAGCGCCCGGACCCCGACACCGGCGCTCGATGTCCGGTCGCAGCGCTCAAGAGCGCCGTCGCGCGCCGTCATCGTCTCCGAGCGGGCGGTCAGCGCGCGCGCGTCCGCGTACGTGGCGCCGGCCGCGAGCGCAGCCTCCACGGCCGCGAGGGCGAGGTCATCCATGGCGGTCCACGGTACACGACCGCGGACGCCCCGGGACCGTCAGTCCGGGGTCGGCAGGCCGGGGTCGTCAGTCCAGGACCGCGAGCCGCCCGGTCACGCTCACCTCGCCCCCACCCGAGCGATGGTAGGTCACGGTCACGCCCGGCAGTCCGGACTCGATCTCCAGGCTCAGCGCGCCGTCGCCGTCCTCGATCGCGCCGGTGCCGGTCAGCGGCACGCCTGCGGTCATCTGGCACTCGCGCAGGCGCAGGTCCGTGCGCCCGACGCCAGGCCGGAAGGCGATCGTCCCGCCGTGCGGACAGCCGATGCGCAGCGCCGCCCGGCCATCCCAGGCGAGGCGGTCCGAAGACGCGCTGATCTCGCGATCAGCGGACGAGAGCGCGGCGCGGGTCCCTCCCGTCCGTGCCTTGTCGGGGATGCCCAGCGGCACGAAGGGCGCGCTCGTCGGACGGGTGCAGGAGGCCTGCGCGCGCGGTGGCCGCCCGAACGAGAGGTAGCCGGCGATCGATCGGTCCGGGCAGCGGCTCCCGCGCCCCCAGGTCCCATGCGAGCCGCCGGTGGTCACGATCGTGGATGCGCGAGTCGGATCGAGCCGCTCCACGATGCGCTCGCCGTTCGTCCACGGGGCGACCGGATCGAGGGTGGCACCCATCACGATCGACGGGAAGGGTGGCGCCTCGATGGCGGCGAGGGTCGCGTCCGGGCCTGGCTGGACGGGCCACGTCGCACAGGGCAGGTCCGTGGCCCACACGCCGCCCGTGCGGAATGCCGCGATGCCCCTCTCACGACCGATGCGCAGCCACTCCGCAGCGGGATCGCCACCTCCCGACACCAGCGCGCGATCGGCGCACGCGATCGCCGTGCGGGCGGCCTCGGAGGTGTCCGGCGCCCCACGCTCCAGGAGTGCGAGCATGCGCGCAAGGTGCCACCAGCGACCCTGAGAGGCGGCCGCGATCGCCCGCTGGAACAGCATCCGGTCCAACTCGGTCGCCATGGATCCCGCGGCGATCAGGCCCAGGTCCGACAGCGTGACGACGACCTCGCGAGCCGCGCCGTCGGCGCCGGGCACATCCACGGTCACCGGACCATCGGCCAGGCGCAGGGCGAGCGCGTCGAACGCGGCGCCCGCATCTCCGCCGACGGCGCGCGCGCAGGCGGGCGTGGCGGTGCATTCGGCGAGAACCGCCCCGAGCACGTCCTCGTGGGCGCGCGCGGACTCGACCCAGCCGTCCTCGGCGCGCGTGGCGGGGTCCCGCGGGGCATCCAGGATGAGACCGGCCACGGCGGCAGGGTGCGCGGCCGCGTACTGCTGGAGCAGCGTCGCCCCGTCGGACGCGCCGAACAGCATCAGCTGCGGTGCGTCGAGGTAGAGTCGGAGCGACTCCAGGTCCTCGGCGGCATGGCGCGTCCCCAGGAAGCGCAGCCGGTCTGGGGACCCGCCGATCTCCGCGACGCAGTCGCGCGAGAATGCCGCGGCGGCCGCCATCAGGCCCGCGTCGGTCCCGGTCGGTGCGGCCACACCAGCGCCCGCAGGGGTCCGGTCAGCGGCGCGCCAGGTTGCGCTGGCCCGCGGGCAGTCGATGCCGCCGGAGTGGCCGGTGCCGCGCCGATCGGGCACCACGACATCCCAGCGGGCCCGGACGGCATCGCCCAGCCCACGCGCCAGCCTGTCGGCGCTCGCGATGCCCGCCTGGCCTTCGCGCGCGTGATCCAGCACCAGCACCCCGCGGGTCTCCCCGGGGGCCGTGTGGCGACGGATGGCGAACACGACCTGTGTCGTCTCCGTGCCGACCGAGAAGCGATCGAGCGGCACGGTCAGCGTGATGCACGCGAAGTCGCGCGCGCCGGGATCGGGGCAGGGCGCCTCGGCCGCGGCGAGCGCCTGTGGACCCGGGCTGGCACGTCCGTCGGGTGAGGGCGTCGGCGGCGGCGGGCTGCTCGGGCCGGGGGTCGTCCGGGTGGTGGGCGCCGGTGTGGGCGCGGCTTCCGACGGACCGGGCGTCGGCGCGTGAGGCGAGGGCCCGTCCGGCGGCGACTCCGAGGGAGCAGGCGTCACCCGTGCCGCGGGCGAGGGCGAGGGCGAGGGCGGCGGAGGCATCGGGCTGGGCGTCGGCGTCGATCCGGGGGTCGGCGTCGGCCCGGCGGTCGCACTGGGCTCGGGGGTCGGCGGAGGCGTCGGGCTGGGTCTGCGGGTCGGCGCGGGCGTCGGCGCGGACGCCTGCGTCGGCTCAGGCGTCGGCTCGGGGGTCGGCGTCGGCTCGGGCGCCTGCGTCGGCTCAGGCGCCTGCGTCGGCTCAGGCGTCGGCTCGGGCGCCTGCGTCGGCTCAGGCGTCGGCTCGGGCGCCTGCGTCGGCTCGGGGGTCGGCGTCGGCTCGGGCGTCGGAGTCGGAGGACGGCCGGTGTGCCGAGGTGTCGGCCTGGGTGCCTCTGCGGCACCCGTTCGGACCGTCGCAGCCGGATCTGGCCCTGCGCCGCACGCGCCCGCGAGCATGGCGAACAGCAGGAGGGCGGCAGCGAACAGGAGCCGACGCATGGGAGGGACATCCTACGGGCAGCCGTCCTCGCCCGCCTCGCGGGGCGAGCCGCCAGGCGCGAGTCGCGCGGCTCGAGCCAGGCTGGCGACCCGCCCGCGTCCGAGATCGAACGGATGTTCTATCATCCGTCCCCACAGCGTGTCCCCACTCCATCCCCAGCATGTCCACCGAGCAGCGGGCGCACGTGGGCCGTGATGCGCAGCACACCACCAGATGTTGTGGGGTGGCTGGAATACGAGACGCTACATCTTGTGTCTCACCCCTTGACACCGACGCGTGCCGCACCCACAATACCCCTCCCGGACCGAGCGCCGGGGTGGAGTCAGGACCATCCCTGCCCCTCCCGACGCGTCGTCACACACCGGTCCGGGAACGGCGGCGGAACCGCGCCGTCGGGTCGGCTTCGGCTGACCCGCGGCGACCATGCGGCAGGTCGGCGTACCGTCGATCGCGACCCGTCGGGCGCACCGAGGGACGCGGCTGGCGGACATCATCGAGACACGATCGGGGCCGGAGCGACGCATCGGATCGCGCCGCGTCGGAATGGGAGGAAGAGGAGCACCATGAGCCACGGCATCGCCAGCGGATCCGATCTCGGGGACGTGGAGGCCACCGCGCGCGCGGCGGCGATCGCCGGGCGCCTGCAGTCCCCGGTGGTGGACGACCAGCACCGGTTCACCGGTCGCGGCGTGCGCGGCCTCAGCTTCGAGCGTCGCTGGACCACGCCCGGTGTCCACCCGTATGACGAGATCGCCTGGGAGCTCCGCACCGCGAACATCTCCAACGAGTCGGGCAAGACCGTCTTCGAACAGACGGACATCGAGGTGCCCACGTTCTGGAGCCAGCTGGCCACGAACGTGGTGGTCAGCAAGTACTTCCGCGGCCACATCGGCACGCCCGGTCGAGAGCGGTCGGTCAAGCAGCTCATCGACCGCGTGGTCAACACCATCGCCGGATGGGCTCACACCCAGCGCTATTTCGCCACGGACGCGGATCTCCAGACGTTCAAGGCGGAGCTGACCCATCTCCTGGTCCACCAGAAGATGGCCTTCAACTCGCCTGTCTGGTTCAACGTGGGCGTGGAGGAGCGGCCGCAGTGCTCGGCGTGCTTCATCAACTCCGTCCAGGACACGATGTCCTCGATCATGGACCTCGCCAAGACGGAGGCCATGCTGTTCAAGTACGGCTCGGGCGCGGGCGTGAATCTGTCGCCCATCCGGGGCAGCAGGGAGAAGATGTCGGGCGGCGGCATCGCCAGCGGCCCGGTCAGCTTCATGAAGGGATTCGACGCGTTCGCGGGGGTCGTCAAGAGCGGCGGCAAGACCCGGCGCGCGGCAAAGATGGTCATCCTGAACGCGGACCACCCGGACGTCGGCGATTTCATCGACTCGAAGGCGAACGAGGAGAAGAAGGCCTGGGCGCTCATCGAGATGGGCTACGACGGCTCGTTCACGGGCGAGGCGTACGGCTCGATCTTCTTCCAGAACGCCAACCACTCGGTGCGCGTGACGGACGACTTCATGCGCGCCGTGGAGTCGGGCGGAGACTGGACCACGCACGAGGTGACCACCGGCGACGCGGTGGACACGCTCAAGGCTCGCTCGGTCTTCCGCAGGATGGCGGACGCGGCGTGGATCTGCGGCGACCCGGGCATCCAGTATGACACCACCATCAACGACTGGAACCCCGTGTCCAACTCGGCACGGCAGTACGCGACCAATCCCTGCTCCGAGTTCAGCTTCATCAATGATACGAGCTGCAACCTGGCGTCCCTGAACCTGATGAAATTCGTCGATGACGCCGGTGACTTCGACATCGACGCGTTCCGGTTCGCCTGCCGGATCACCATCACCGCACAGGAGATGATGGTCGACAACGCGAGCTACCCGACGCCCCAGATCGAGGAGAACTCCCACCGCTTCCGGCCGCTTGGCCTGGGATACGCGAACCTTGGTGCCCTGCTCATGAGTCGAGGTCTTGCCTACGACTCTCCCGAGGGCCAGGCGTACGCGGCGGCGATCACGGCGATCATGACGGGCGAGGCGTATCGGCAGTCGTCGCTGGTCGCACGCGATCACGGCGGTCCGTTCGTCGACTACGCGAAGAACGAGCAGCCATTCCTCGGCATCATCGCCAAGCACCGCGATGCCGCGCACCGGCTGAGTGACGCCCACGCGCCGGCGGCCATGACGGAGGCCGCCCGGAGGGTGTGGGACGAGACGCTCGATCTCGGCACCCAGCACGGCTACCGCAACGCGCAGGTGAGCGTGCTCGCGCCCACGGGCTGCCTGGTCGGCGGCAGCATGGTCCTCACCGACCGAGGGCTGGTGCGGCTGCGCAGCCTGGGCGACGCCGACGGCGACAAGTGGCAGTCGCTGGCGCTCAAGGTGGCCACAGATGATGGTCCGAGAGACGCCACGAGGTTCTACGTCAACGGCGCAGAGCCGGTCGTGGATGTGCGCACGAGCCGTGGCTACCGCATCAGCGGCACCACGATGCACCGCATCAAGGTCGTGGACGCCAACGGCGACTGGCGGTGGCGCCGCTTCAGTGATGTGCGCGTCGGTGATCGCGTACCGCTGATGCTGGGTGGCATGACCGGCGAGCCGCGCGAGGTCTCGCTGCCGCCGCTGCCGGAGGCGTACTGGACCTCGGACCACCGCTCCTTCGTGCCGCGCTACATGACCGCGGATCTCGCGGAGGTCGTCGGCTACTTCATGGGCGACGGCTCGCTCCATGCCAAGGGGCTGCGCTTCTGCGTGGACAGCCAGGACACCGACGTCGTCGACCGGCTGGTCGAGCTGGGTCGCCGGCTGTTCGGGCTGGATGCCGCCGTCAGCCAGCGGACCGGGTACACGGAGGTCGCGTACCAATCCGTGCGCCTGACCCTGTGGTGGGAGGCGTGCGGCTTCGCCAAGCACCCGCCCACGACGGAGCATCGGGGCAAGGGCTACCAGGCCCACATCCCGGACTCGGTCCTGTACAGCAACGATCCCGCGATCTACGGTGCCTTCGTCCGCGGCCTGTTCGAGGCGGACGGCAACACCGACCACGGCTACGCCTCGTTCTCCACCGCGAGCGAGCGGTTCGCGGATGAGATCCAGACGCTGCTGCTGGCCCTGGGCTTCGTAACGTCCCGCAAGGTGGACGTGCCCACGCCCGGTCACCGCGGCCGGAACCCCATTCATGTCGTGCGACTGCTCAACCTGAGCATCGGCGGTCGGTTCATCAGCGAGATCGGCTTCATCTCCGAGCGCAAGCGCACGTCGATCCAGATGGCGGATCACCGTCAGGCCGCCCGCCACGACCACGTCCCGGTCAGTCGGGCCACGGTCGACCGCCTGGCGCCCGCGAACGACAACCTGCGCACGACGATGCTCCTGGCCCTCGCCCGCACGGGCATGGTCAGCCGGCGCTCCGCCACCGCGCTCCTGGATCGGACGGCGGATGCCGAACTCGCCCAGACGCTCGGCTACTTCTACGATGAGGTCGCCAGCGCGGAACTGGGCGCAGAGCAGCTGACCTACGACATCTCGGTCCCGTCAAACGTGACCTATGTCGCCAACGGGTTCGTGAGCCACAACACGATCGCCTTCATGATGGACTGCGACACGACCGGCATCGAGCCGGACATCGCGCTCATCAAGTACAAGAAGCTGGTCGGCGAGGGCTTCCTCAAGATCGTGAACAAAACGGTCCCGGCCGCGCTGCGCAAGCTGGGCTACACGCCCGACCAGGTCGAGGAGATCGTCCGCTACATCGACGAGCGGGAGACGATCGAGGGTGCGCCGGGCCTCCGCCCAGAGCACCTGCCCGTGTTCGACTGCGCGTTCAAGCCGGTCAACGGCGAGCGGTCCATCCACTACATGGGCCACGTCCGGATGATGGGTGCCACGCAGCCGTTCCTGTCGGGCG
>DAOTUU010000028.1:0-4689 GCA_034436555.1 Chloroflexota bacterium
CGCCCCGCCCACGACCCGACCCGCCCACGACCCGCTCCGGCCCGACCCGACCCGGCCCGACCCGACCCGGCCCGACCCGACCCGCAGCGCCCTTGCGCAGTGCGACCGACCCGGTGACAGCCCGAGTCAGGGCCGGATGTGACGCCCGGGGGCGTCAGCGGCGGGAGGGAGCGGTGTCCGGACGTGGGCCCGGGGCCGGATGTGACGCCCAGGGCGTCAGCGAGCAGGCAGCAGGTCCAGCACCTTGCCCACGGAGCGCTCCACGGTCTGCCGATTCCGGTCCAGGTACCCCTCGGGCTCGGCAGGCGCGGTGCCCGGCGGGTCCACGTAGGTCGCCGGCGCCGACCCTCCGGACACCGTCCGGGCATCCGCGTCCCAGCGCTCGCGCCACTCGACGGGCGTCTCCGAGGGTGGGTCGCGGTGAGCCTGCGCCAGCCACACCAGCGCCCATGAGCGGGGCACCACCCGGAACGCGTCGTACCCCCCTCCCCCGGTCGCCAGCCAGCGGCCCTCGCAATGGAGATGAGCGATGCGGTCCAGGAAGGGCGTCACCCGGGCGTAGCCTGCCGTGGTCACCCGGAGATGGGCGAGCGGATCCCAGGCGTGGGTGTCGCAGCCGTGCTGGGTCACCAGGAAGGTCGGCCGGAACCGCTCGGCCAGGGTCTCCACCGTCCGCTCCACCGCGGGCACCCAGGACGGCTCCCCGGAGTACGGCTCCAAGGGGACGTTGAGCGCCGACCCGGGCGCCCGGGGCCCACCCGTCTCGTCGGTGGAGCCTGTCCCCGGGAACAGCGTCCGGCCGGTCTCGTGGATGGAGATCGTGAGCACATCGGGGTCATCCCAGAACAGCGCCTGGGTGCCGTCGCCGTGGTGCACGTCCACATCCACGTACAGCACCCGATGGCCCGCGTCGCGCGCCGCCGCGACGCCCAGCGCAACGTCGTTGTAGATGCAGAACCCCGACGCGTGACCGGCCATCGCGTGGTGCAGGCCGCCTCCCGGGTTGAAGGCATGGAGCGCCTCGCCGCGGACGATCCGATCGACCGCCTCGATCGATCCGGCCGCGATCGCCGCGGCGGCCTCGTGCATGCCGTGGAACGGCGGGCAATCTCCCGGACCGATGCCCATGCGCCCGGGCTGCCAGGGATGGTCCGAGAACGACCGCACCTGGCGGATGTAGCGCCGGTCGTGGAGCCGCGCCAGCTGCTCGTCGGTGGCCTCGCCGGGCTCCAGGAACCGGTCGGCGCCGGTCCGTCGGAGGAGGTCCAGACCCGGCCCGAAACGGCGCGGCGTGAGGGGGTGATCGGGCCCGAAGTCGTAGTCCCGCACGGCCTCGCCCCAGATGACCAGGGGATCGGGCTGCGCGGTCACGCGTCGCCCGTGCGCTCCCAGCCGCCGCCCGTCGCGGCGCGGGCGAGCGCGTCGGCCATGCTCCGGCCCTCGGCGAGGCCGGTCACCAAGCCCGCCACCAGCCGCGCGAACGGGGCGAGGTCCGGCGGCTCGTCGTCCCCCTCATCCTCGGGGGCGGACAGCACGGTGGCGCCGCGGTCCCATGCGTCCGGCACGGCCGCCCCGCCCGAGGCGATCGCGACGACGACGGCGCCATGGAACTCGGCGGCGTCCATGGCCGCGGAGGCGGCGCCATCGTCGAGGTCCTCGGCGACGACCAGGACCCGGCACTCGGGCAGATAGGAGAGGCCCAGCTCCACGTCGCCCGCATCGAGGCGCGGCTCCGGACCGGCCGCCGCACCGCCGGGCGTTCGGCCGCCCGGATCGCGAAGCAGCGCCGCGTGGCCCACGCCCGCGGCGCCGAGCGCGGCCACCACCGCATCACCCGCGGCGTCCTCGCCGACCGCGCCCGCCAGCTCCACGCGCGCACCTCGCCGCACGGCCTCCAGCGCCACGAGCGCGGCGAGCCCGTCGAGCGGTCGGGCCCCGTCGGCCGTGGCGGCGCCCAGCCCGGGACGCCCGAGGACGACGATCACGTCGCGTCATCTCCGGCCGCCGGCGGGTCATCCCGGACGACCTCCACCTCGCCCAGGCCGGCGCCCCGCAGCGCGTCGCCGAACCGGGCCACGTCGCCGACCATCACGATCGAGGCCTCGTCCGGGCGGATGTGGGCGCGCGCCGCGGCCAGAACCTGGTCCGCGGTGATGGCCGCGATGGCCGGCCGGTACCGATCGAGCTCGTCGTCCGGGAGGCCGTTGACCACGAGCCCCCCGATGGAGGTGGCGACCTGCGCAGCCGTCTCGAACCGGAGCGGGAACACGCCCACGAGGTAGTCGCGCGCGATGGTCAGCTCCGCATCCTCCACCGAGCCGTCGCGCACGCGGGACAGCTCCCCCAGGATGTCCGTGATGGCGGGCACGGTCACCTCCGTCTGCACCGCGCAGCGGACCGTGAAGGGGCCGGCGTGGCGGCGCAGGTCGAAGGCGGTGGCGATGCCGTAGGTGTATCCGCGCTCCTCGCGGAGAAGCTGGTTGAGGCGGGAGTTGAACAGTCCGCCCACGATGGCGTTGAGCACGGACAGCGCGTGGAAGTCGGGCGTGGATCGGGCCACGCCCAGGTGACCGATGCGCAGCTCCGTCTGCGCCGAGCCGGGCCGGTCCACCGCCACGATGCGCCGGCCACCGGCCCGCGCCGCGCTGGGGCCGCCCGCGACGGGCGCCGTCGCGGGCGCAGTCCAACCACCCAGGACGGTGCGGCTGACGCCGTCCAGGACGTCGATGCCCGAGAGGTCCCCGGCGATCACGAGGGTCGCGGCGTCCGGGCGCATGAGCGTCGCGTGGCGCTCCACGATCGCGCTTCGGTCGATGCGCGGCACGGTCAGCTCCGTGCCCGCGAGCGGCCGGCGGTACGGCGCATCCTGCGCGAAGATCGTCTCCGGGTAGACCCGCTCCACGCGACGTCGCGGCTCCGCCTTCGCCTGCATCAGGTCGTTGAGGCGCTCGTCGCGCAGGCGCTCCACCTCCTCGACCGGGAAGCTCGGCTCCAGCGCCACCTCGGCGAGCAGGTCCAGCGCGGGCAGCAGTCGGGATCGGGGCACCTCCAGCGACACCGCCAGGCTGTCCCAGCCGGCATCGGCGCCGATCTCCGCGCCCAGGCGCTCGGACGCCTCGATGAGGTCCACGGCCGAACGACGCGCGGTCCCCTCGGTCATCGTCCGCGCCGTGAGCACGGTCACGCCACCCAGCTCGGCGGGCTCGCCCGTGGCGCCCCCACCGGAGTCGCCTCGGATGATCAGCTGGGCCGCCAGGAGCGGCCGCCCGGGCACATGACAGGCGATGACCTGGAGCCCGTTGGGCAGCGCGGCCCGCTCGAAGGCCGGGAAGTCGTACCGGCGCGGGGCCGCGGCGCCGGGTCGCGTGTCCAGGATCGACAGGTCCGGGGCGCTCACGCGGCCTCCTCCTCGGCGGACGCGGCCGCCGGAACGTACGTGATGATCGCGAGGTTGTCCGGGCGGAACACCGCGCGTGCCACCGACTGGATCGCCGCGGCGTCCACCGCGAGATAGCGCGACAGCTGCTCGTTGATGAGCTCCGGCCGGTCGAAGTACGTCGCGAACTGGGACAGCCGGTCGGCGACCTCCTCCATCCGCGACAGCGCGCCGAGCTCCGCGGATTCCACGAGCGCGCGCGCCCGGGCCAGCTCGTCGTCTGTGACGGGCTCGTCCACGAGCCGCTGGACCTCGTCGAGGAACATCCGCTCCACGGTCTCCGCGTCCGACTCCGGGCGCGCCGTGACCCAGCCCGCCATGATCGAGGCGCCCGCGATGAGCGGCAGCGTGAACGCGGCCACATCCTGGGCCACGCGCGCGTCGCGCACCAGGCGCCGGTACATCCGGCTGCCGCGGCCGCCCGCGAGGATGTGCGTGCCGATCTCCAGCGCGTCGAACTCCGGAGTGCCGTAGGCGGGGATGCGCCAGCCGAAGTGCACCCGCACCAGCGGCACGGCGTCCTCCACCACCTCTCGGATCGCCTCGCCGATGACCGGGGCGACCGCGGGTGGCGTCCAGGAGGGCAGGTCGGGGTTGGCCGCGATGGGCCCGAAGAACCGCTCCGCGGCCGCGAACGCGGGCTCCACGTCCACGTCCCCCGCGATCGTGAGCACCGCGTTGTTGGGTGCGTACCAGGTCCGGAAGAACGTGGTCACGTCGTCCAGGGACGCCGCATCCAGGTCCTCCATGGAGCCGATGGGCGTGTGGTGGTACGGGTGGCCAGCGGGGAACACCGCGGCCATCAGCCGCTCGTAGAACGAGCCGTAGGGTCGGTTGTCGTAGCTCTGGCGCTTCTCGTTCTTGACCACCTCGCGCTGGTTGTCCAGGTTCTCCTGGCTCAGCGCGTCGAGCAGCGTCGCCATCCGGTCGGCCTCCAGCCAGAGTCCCAGCTCCAGCTGATGGGAGGGCAGCGTCTCGAAGTAGTTCGTCCGATCGAAGAACGTGGTCGCGTTGTTGATGCCGCCCGCACCCTGGATGAGCGCCATGTGCTCCGACTTGGCGACGTGTCGGCTGCCCTGGAACATGAAGTGCTCGAACAGGTGCGCGAATCCTGTCTTGCCCGCCACCTCGTGCTTGGAGCCCACGTCGTACCACAGGTTGATGGCCACGACGGGCGCCAGGTCGTCGGGCGCGACGATGACGCGCAGGCCGTTGGGCAGCGTCCGCTGGGTGAATCGGACGTGTGGCAGCGA
>DAOTUU010000029.1:0-31486 GCA_034436555.1 Chloroflexota bacterium
CCACCTGGCTCAGGCCGACGGAGGCACCGATCAGGCCCGAGGCCATGACCAGGAGCATCGCCAGGCCCGCGCCGAGGCTCACCGACGGCCGGCGCATCACCCGCGACGCCATCGCATGCCACATCCGCCCGTCACGCGCGCCGCCGCCCGGTCGGGGGACGAACGGCCAGAACACGCGACGGCCGCAGATCGCAAGGAGCGGCGGCAGGGCGAACAGCACCGCGCCCAGCGCGATGAGCAGCCCCACCGCGGACGGGACGCCCAGGCCACGGGTCGCTGGGGTGACCGCGAGGACCAGGGTCAGGAGCGCGAGCACCACGGTCAGGTTGGACGCGACGATCGCGGGCACCGTCTTGCGCCACGCCCGGCTCAAGGCCGAACGATGGTCGTCGCTGACCAGCAGCTCCTCCCGGTAGCGGGAGATGAGCAGCATCGCGTAGTTGGTGCCGGCACCGAACACCAGCACGCTCACGATGCCCGCGTCGAACTGGAGACCGAACGAGGCCCCCACCGCCGAGGCCACCTTCCCTGCCAGCTGGTCGGCGAGCGCGACCACGACGAGGGGGAGGAGCCACAGGATGGGCGACCGGTAGGTGACGATGAGGAGCACCGCCACGATCAGGAGCGTCACCAGCAGGAGCGTGAGGTCGGCGCCCTCGAAGGCCGCGGTCACGTCGGCCCCGAACGCCGGGCCGCCGGTGACGTGCAGCTGCAGCTCGGCCGGGGCGTGCGCGGCGATCTCCGCGCGGAGTGCCTTGACGACCTCGGCCGTGGCCGCGTTGTCCGCGCCCACCGTGATGGGCGCCATGATCACGGCCGCGGCACCGTCGTCGCTGAGCATCGGGCCGGATGCCGCCAGACCCGTGTGCTTCGACAGCACGGGCACCAGGGCGTCCAGGTCCGCGAGGTCAGCCGCCGAGAGGTCGCCGGTGTCGACGCGCGACGCGACCACGAGCACGGTCTGCTCGTCGGCGTCGGGGAAGCGGGCCAGCGTCTGGGTGACCAGGGCCGACTCCGAATCCGGTGGTGCGGCGGCGTTCCCGGCCGGAGCCGCTGCGCGGCCGAACGCGGCGAACAGCGCGAGGTAGGCCGAGACCACCAGGATGAGGGAGATCCATGCCCCCCGACGCGACGTCAGCCGGTCGGGGATGCGAGCGCGAGCAGCAAGGTCGTTCATGCATCCATTGCAGCGACCGGGAGGCCGGCGGTCATCACCGACGCGATCGAAAGGCGTATCCATCGTTCGATGGATGGCCGGACCACCGATGGCTCGTCCCGCCATCGTCGTGCGGAGGTGCGACCTGGCGACGACCGGTCCGGGTCGTGAACTTGTCCGACCCTGGGCGCCGGCGTCGAGGGGGGTGGGCCCAGCGGAGGCTCCGGAACCGGGAGAACCCCCGGTCGGCGCTGACGGGAGGGTCCTCCGTGCTCATTCCGTTCGGCTGAACACCTGGTCCAGGGTCGGCGCGGCGTTGTTGGCGTCGTCATAACCCACCACGCACACCCGCGTCGGGGCATCCTGGAACGGCAGCAGCTCCGGGAACCGGCGGTACGGTGCGTACCCTGTGGCGTCCGTGCAGTCTGTCGCATCCTCCGGGCCCCACTTCCAGTCGAACTGCGACAGCTCGGGTGCGCGGAAGATGGGCTCCACCAGCCAGCCGTCGGCCTCCTCGCGTACGGACAGCTCCACGGCCGGGATGGGTGGAGTGCGATCGATGTCCGTGTGCAGCACCGTGGGGAACATCGTCGACTGCCAGCGCGGGCCGGGCTTCCTGTTCTGGCCGCCGATGACACACAGCAGCCAGTGGCCACTCTCCACAGGGAGGGCCGCGTCATAGCGCCCGTTTGCCGGGATGCGGCGGGGCGCCCCGTAGATCGTCGGGTCGTGGCAATCCACCTGTCCGGCCGGCCCCACCGCCGTGCGCATCCAGTGGATGCCCTTCGTCCCGGTGAGCTCGGCGTCCCACGTGTCCGGTGAGACGAACCCGCCGGACAACGTGGTCGCACCCGGGTTGGCCGAGGTGACCCAGCTCGCCGCCAGGACGCCCTTCCCGGGATCCAGCGCGCACGTCCCGCCCGGACCGGTGAACGTCCACGCCTTGTCGAAGCAACCCGTCAGAACGTCGACGGTGGGCCCGTAACTCGTGTCCTCCCGGCTGATGGCACCGGCTGCGCCGACCTCGCACGGGCGACCCAGGGCGCAGTCGGAGACCTCGTTGCTGCCCTGGGTGGTGGTGTTGATGAGACCGACCAGCGTCCCGGTCGCAGGGTCGAGAACCGGCGAGCCGGAGCTGCCGGGCAGGATGTCCGCGCAGTCGTTGGACGGGAACCCGAACCAGGCCCAGTGACGCTCCAGCAGGTCCGCAGGCTCGCCGGCGGTGCACGACGCGAGCCGAAGGACGCGCTCACTCCCATCGATCGGAGTGGGTCCACCAACGACCACCACCGGCGTGCCCGCATCCGGATGGGCCGCGAGGGGATAGGCCTGGAGGCCGCGTTCGAGGAGATCGGTGAGGGGATCCGCGAGCTGCACGATGGCCAGGTCCGTCCCCTTCATCGTCGCCCACCGGACGGCCGTGACGGCCGCCTCGACCACCGGGCGGCCGGCCTCATCGGAGCCAAAGCGGACCTTGGCCTCATCCTGGCCGACCGGCACGTCCTGCACCACGGTGCTGGTGTCGAACAGGTTCACACAGTGACCGTTGGTCAGGGCGTACGCCGGGGCTGACGCCGGCGGGGGGCCGACGTCCGGCCGGATGAGCACGGTGGAGCAAGCGGAACCGTAGTCCAGGAGGCCGACGCCCGCGTACGCCGCGCGGGTCGGCGCATCCATCGTGGAGAGGTCCTGGGACGGCCCGCCCAAGGCTGCACCCGAGGGTACCGGGAGGGTCGGCGCGGGCTCGCCTTGAGCGTGGGCTCCACTGGCCACCAGGACGATGATCAAGGACGCACCCAGACCTGCTCGGGCGACGATCGATCCTGTGGCCTGTCGCGCTCTCGCCATCATGCTCCTCGGTCTTGCTGTCGGACCCGGGCATGCTGACACACTGCGACGATGGATGGACCCGATGGTCCCGACACGCACAACGGCGGGCTCACGCTGCGCCAGGGACCCGCGCCGGAGCCGCCCAGCGTGTGCCTTGCGTGCCGGGCGCGCATCGACGAGGTGAGCGTCCGGGACGTGGAGCGGGCGCCTGGGCGGTCTCGCCGGGCGGCGTCAGGACTGCGTCCGTCTCATACCCATCGGCGCGCGCGACGGATCACGCGGATCGCGAACAGGCCCAGGCCCCAGAGCAGACCCTGTCGCCAGATCCAGGCGTGGCCGCCCGGGTCGTCGGGTCCGGGCAGCAGCTCCGTCCCGTCCGCCGGCGCCATGCGCACGAGCGGGACGCCGCCCATCCGAGACAGCAGCTCCTCGTCGGTGGCGCGCTGGGGGATCGTGCCCACGATCACGCCCGCCAGGCCGGTCGACCGGAGCAGGCGCGGGATCACCCGCGCACGCAGGACCGGGTCGGTCTCCTCGGTCGCCAGGACGGCGATGGGCGCTCGTGCCGGTCGCGCGAGGCGGGCCGCCGGGTCGGCACGCAGATCGGACAGCCAGGGCGTGTCGGGGCCGGTCAGCGCGAGGGCGTACGCCGCGCCATCGACCACGACGTAGTGGACCGACGACGCACGCGACCCCGGACCCGCGGCGCGGGCCGTCGTCAACATCGCCTGCCAGCCGGTGATGGGCGAGTCGATCCACGGGGTGAAGCCGCGCTCGTGGAGCGGCACCATCACCCGGTCCACGAGGTCGGTGATCGCGCGCATCGCCTGGGCTCCTTGCACCACGGGACCCGTTCCGGATCGTGCGGGTCGAAGCGCAGTCTAGCGATGCGATCGGAGCGTGGACCCGGCTGCCGGCGCCACCAGACCCGATGCCTGCACGCCGATGCTGCCTTGCAGGCATGAGCCGTCAGCTGACGATCCGTGGCGTCCCGGATGATGTCGCCCAGCGCCTCGAGCGGCTGAGCCGCGCTCGCGGCCGTCGCGTCAAGGCGACCGTCAACGAGATCCTGCTCGAGGCGCTCGGCGAGGACGCTCGACGCCGTCAGCTCCAGGCGATGGCCACCTGGAGCCCGGACGAGGTCCGAGCGTTCAACCAGGCAGTGGCCTCGCTGCGTGACGTGGACGATGACCTCTGGCGCTGAGGCGGTGGAAGTCCTGTCGCTGGACACCTCGGCGTATTCCCATCTGCGAGGTGGCCACCCTGGCGTGGTGGACCTCATCGCGCGGGCCTCGCAGGTCGTGGTCCCCACGGTCGTCCTCGGGGAGCTGGAGGCGGCGTTCCGCTTGGGGACGCGCCTGGACGAGAACCTCGACGCCCTGGACGCGCTCCTGCTCCAACCGTTGGTCGTGGTCGCGGATGTGTCCCGCGATGTGGCGCGTCAGTTCGGTCAGCTGACATTCCAGCTGCGGCGTCACGGCACGCTGATCCCGTCCAACGACGTATGGATCGCGGCGACGAGCCTGGCCCGGAATGCCCGCGTGGTGACCTTCGACTCCGACTTCGCCCGGGTCCCGGGGCTCGATCCGATCATCCTGTGCTGATCCGCCGGTAGGCGCCCGGGGCCGGCCCGCCGAGCATTGGGCGCCCGGCCGCCGAGCATCGGGCGCCTGGCCGCCGAGCGGACACGACCGACATGCCCCGGGCCGGCGCGCCCGATCCGGGCCGGTCATCGGCCCGCTTCGGACCGGGCGTGTCCGGATGGGCCCCTCAGCGGCCCGGTCCGACGGGATCGGGTCCGGATGGGCCCCTCAGCGGCCCGACCCGACGGGATCGGGTCCGGACGCGTCGGCCATGGCCGCTGGGCGGACACCGCGGGCGGCAGGGCGCGCGGGGCGCACCGCTGCGAGACCCCGGGGCGGGTCGGACCCGGCGGGCGGGCCGGACCCGGCGCGCGGGCCGCCACCCGGCGTGACCCCGGCGGGCGGGCCGGACCCGGCGGGCGGCCGATCCGTTCACGGCCTCTCAGCCGGCGCGGATCTCCGCGGCGGCCGCCTGGACCGCCTTCACGATGCCCTGATATCCGGTGCAGCGGCACAGGTTTCCGGACAGGTCCGCCCGGATGGTCGCCTCGTCGGGGTCGGGGTCCCGTCGGAGCAGCGCGGTCGCGGAGATGAGCATTCCGGGCGTGCAGAAGCCGCACTGGACGCCGCCATGGGCCAGGAACGCGCGCTGGAGCGGCGACAGCTCGCCGTCCGCGGCCAGACCCTCCACGGTGGTCACCTCGCGGCCGTCCACCTGGACCGCCAGGTAGGAGCACGAGTTCAAGGGCTGGCCGTCCACCATCACCATGCAGGCGCCGCACTCGGCGTCGGTGCAGCCCTCCTTGGTTCCCACGAGACCCAGGTCGTCGCGCAGGACGGACAGCAGCGAGCGGTGCGGGTCGATGCTCACCGTCGTGGCGACCCCGTTGATCTGGAACGTGGTGTCGTAGCGCATCAATCGACTCCGAACAGGCTGCTGCTGGCGGGGATCGCCACGGTCTCGCCGCGCGCCCGGGCGAGAGCGCCGGTGATGGCGCGGCGCGTGACCACGTCGGCCATGGACCGACGGTAGCCGGCGCTGGCGCGCACGTCATCGATGGGGGAGGAGGCCGCCGCGGTCGCCGCCCCGGCCGCCCGGCGTGTCGGCGCGTCCCCGGGCGTGCCGAGCAGCGCCGCCTCCGCGTCGGGCACACGGCGCACGGTGGGCGCCAGCGCGGTCATCGCGACGCGCGCCGTCGCGATCCGTCCGTCGCCGTCCAGCGTCAGGGCCACCGCTGCACCGACCACGGCGATCTCCATCTGGCGGCGGTACTCCAGGCGGACGTAGCAGGAGCCCGAGCGGGCGGCCGGTGCGGTCACCTCGAACCCCAGGATCAGCTCATCCGGACGCAGGACGGTCCGGCGCGGCCCCGTGACCAGCCCGTCGATCGCGTGCCGACGCTCGCCGCCCGCGGAGCGGATCGTGGCGATCGCCCCCAGGCAGATGAGCGGCGCCAGGGTGTCCGCGGCGGGAGAGGCGTTCGCGATGTTGCCGCCGATCGTCCCCGCGGCACGGGTGGCGGGCGAGCCCACGATGGCGCTGGCATCCGCGAGCCCCGCGAACCGCGTCCGGACGTCCGGATCCGCCGCGACGGCGCGATGGGTCGTCCCGGCGCCGACCCACAATCCCCCGTCAGCGGTGGCGCGGATGCCCGCGATCGCGTCCAGGCGGTGGAGTGCGACGAGGTCCTCCGGCAGTGCGAAGCGGCCCTGGCGCATGCCCACCACGAGGTCTGTGCCGCCCGCCACCGGCCGGGCCCCCGCGGCGAGCGCCTGGAGCGCCTCATCGAGGCCATGTGGCGCGGCGTATCGATTCATGACCCCAGCCCCTCCCCATGCAGCGCGGACCAGACCCGCTCCGGGGTCATGGGCAGGTGGCGGACGCGCGTCCCGGTGGCGCGCGCGATGGCGTTCGCGATGGCGCCCGGCGTGGGCACGCAGGGCGGCTCGGCCACCCCCTTGAGGCCGTTCGGACCGGCGTCCGGAGCCGGCCGGTCGATCCAGGCCACCCGCACCGGCGGCGCGTCGGCGGCGGTCACCAGCTTGTAGTCCAGCAGATCCGCGTTCACCTGGCGCCCGTCCGCGGAGAGCTGGATGCCCTCTGTGAGCGCCTGGCCCACGCCCATGACCACGCCACCCGTGATCTGGCCCTCTGCGCCCAGCGGGTTGATGATCGTGCCGCAGTCGTGGACCGCCACGACCTCCAGCACCTGGACCACGCCCGTGGCGCCGTCCACGCGCACGCGCGCGGCCTGGGTGAAGAACGCGGGCGCCGCGAACGACTCCGCGCCCAGCCGTCCCACGCAGCCCTCCGCCTGCGCGGTCGGCGTCGGGGGTGGCTCGCCCGCGCCCTTGGCCAGGAGCAGGGGACCGTCCTGCGCGTCGGCCGCCAGCTCGCGGATGCTCACCGACCGGTCGGGCGAGCCCTTCACCCGCACGGAGCGGTCCGCCAGCTCCAGGTCCGTGCTCGCGATCTCCAGCCGCTCGGACGCGAGGTCCAGCAGCTGGCGCCGGATCTCGCGGGCGGCCTCGACCACCGCCCGGCCGTTGTTGAACGTGGTCTGGGAGCCGGATGCCCCGGCATCGTGGGGCCCCGCGTCCGTATCCTGGTAGAGGATCCGGAAGTCCTCCGGCCGCATGCCCAGGACCTCTGCGGCGAGGATGGGCAGGGACATCACGGCGCCCGTGCCGCACTCCTGGGCGCCGGTGACGATCGTGCCCGACCCATCCCCGTTGAGCTTCACGTACGCGCCGGATGCCATGGGGAAGTTGGGCCACCAGCCGCACGCGATGCCCACTCCCTCCCCGGCCGGCAGGTCCCGGCCCCAGCCCACCAGCTCGACCGCCTTCTCCAGCGTCTCCCGGGCACCGTTCGCCGCGATGATCGCCCGAGCCGGACCCTCATCGCCCTCCACCAGGATGTTCCGCCGTCGCAGCTCCACGGGATCGATGCCCACCCGTGCCGCCACCTCGTCCAGGTGCTGCTCCAGCGCCCAGCACACCTGGGGTGCCGTCGGCCCTCGCACCGACCCGGTGGGCATCGTGTTCGTGTAGACCAGCTGCGATTCGATGGACACATCCGGGATGCGATAGGGACCGGCCGCGAACATCGCCGCCATCTGGGTCAGGTACGGCTCGTCCATGCAGTACGCGCCGTTCTCCACGAGGACGCGCGCCCGACGCGCCAGGAGCGTGCCGTCCGCGGCCACGCCGGTCGCAAGATCGATGACCATGCGCTCCCGTCGATGGTCGCTGCCCACCATCTCCGCCCGGCGGTCGTAGGCCAGGCGCACCGGCCGCCGTGCCGCACGCGCGAGCGCCGCCACCTGCGGCTCGATGTGGCCCTCGCACTTGCCACCGAAGCCACCGCCCAGGATGGGCACGATGACGCGCACCTGGTTCTGCGCCAGGCCGAGCGTGTCCGCGACGTGCGCGCGCGCCCCGAACGGCACCTGGGTGGAGCTGTGGATGGTGACCTGGTCGCCATGCCACTCCGCGATCACCGCACGCGGCTCGATGGGCACCGCGTGCGAGCCGTCCGTGACGTAGCGCTCCCTGATGACGTGGGCGGCGCGGGCCATCGAGGCGTCCGCGTCCCCCTTCACGATCGTGGAGCGGCTGCCCACGTTGCCCTGTCGCTCGATGGCCGGGTCCGCCGTGTAACTCGCCCAGTCCGGGTGGAGGAGGGGCGCGTCCGGCGCGATGGCGGCCTCCAGATCCACGACCACGGGGAGCGGCTCCAGGTCCACCTCGATGAGCGCGGCGGCCTCGCGGGCGATCGCGGCGCTGGCGGCGGCCACGGCCGCGATCGGCTCGCCCTCCCAGCGCACCCGGTCGGTGGCGAACAGCGTCCGGTCCTGCACGAAGCCGCCGTAGCGGATCGGTGGCACGTCCGCGCCGGTGATGACCGCGACCACGCCCGGCAGCGCCCGCGCGCGCGTCGTGTCCAGACGGGTGATGCGCGCGTGCGAGACGCCCGCGAACCGGAAGGCCCCATGCAGCATCCCGGTGACGCTCACGTCCGCGGTGTAGCGGGCGCTCCCGGTGACCTTGTCGCGCCCGTCCTGGCGGACGAACGACGGTAGCTCGATGGCGGTCATGGCTCCATCCTCTCGCGGTTCCCGGCGGCAGCGTCGCTCCACATCCTAGCCGCCGACGCGGGGTCCTGAGCGCACCATCGCAGCGGGATGGTGACGGTCGCCCCGCTGACACCGTCGGTGGGGCGGGCGCGGTCGCTCCGGGTGCGGGTGGCTCCCACCATGTTGACGGAGAGGGCGGCAGGTGCGGTCGATGGAACACGCCACCGCGGGCGCCCCCCGCTCCCGGGTCCCGGTCAGATGTCGCGCGGGCGCGACCTTGTCCTGGGACCTGCCACACGTCGCGCGACCGGATCCCTGCCACCCGAGCGTGGCCCCGACGACGACCATGCCACGTGTCCCACTGGTCCGACACAAGCCGGGTGCGATGTGGCGAAGGTCGGACCATGGCGACATCTGGCCGGGTATCCGGCCCATCGGTCCGGATAGGGTCGGACCATCGCGACAGATGGCAGGATCGGCGGGGATAGGGTCGCGCCGCACGACATCTGACCAGGTCCGCTCGGTGCGATGCGGACGGATCCAGACTGGATGTCGGTCGACGGCACCGTCGGCTCCGCGGCCCATGGTCCCTCGCTACACTCCGCGACCATGGCCCAGCCCACGATCGCGGTCCGCGGGCTCTGGAAGGTCTTCGGGCCGGAGGAGTCGCGCCTGACCGCGCCGCCCGCCGCCGAGTCGAGCGCCGACTTCCGCGCGCGCACCGCCTCCACGATCGCGGTCCGCGACGTGTCCTTCGAGGTCCGCCCGGGCGAGGTGTTCGTGGTCATGGGCCTGTCGGGCAGCGGCAAGTCAACCCTGGTGCGCTGCCTCACGCGCCTCGTGGAGCCGACCTTCGGCGAGGTGCTGCTCGATGGCGAGGACATCCGGGGGGCGGATGATCGGACCTTGCGGGAGATCCGCCGCCACCGCATCTCCATGGTGTTCCAGCACTTCGGGCTGCTGCCGCACCGGCGGGTCATCGACAACATCGGCTTCGGGCTGGAGATTCGGGGCGACCGGAAGGCGGACCGGCTGGCCCGGGCGCGCCAGATGCTGGACCTGGTGGGCCTGTCCGGGTACGCCGACGCCTATCCCGACCAGCTCTCGGGCGGCATGCAGCAGCGGGTGGGCCTGGCGCGCGCGCTCGCCGTGGACCCCGAGGTGATGCTGTTCGACGAGCCGTTCAGCGCCCTGGACCCGCTCATCCGGCGGGACATGCAGAACGAGGTCATCCGGCTCCACCACGAGGTGGGCAAGACGATGGTGTTCATCACCCACGACCTCGCCGAGGCGCTGCGCCTGGGCGACCACATCCTGATCATGCGCGAGGGGGCGGTCGTCCAGCGCGGCTCGCCCGAGGAGATCGTGGGCTCGCCCGCGGACGGCTACGTGGCAGACTTCGTGCGGGACGTGCCGCGCTCGCATGTGCTGACCCTGCGCTGGGTGATGCGCCCGCTGGGTCCCGGCGAGGACCCGGGGGAGGGACCGGCGTTCTCCGCCACCACCGTCATCCGCGAGGCGATCGGGGCGGCGTCCGCGTCGGAGGCGCCCCTGCGCGTGACCGAGGGCGACCAGGTGATCGGGCTCGTGGACCGGGGTGCCATCCTGGGCGTCATCGCGGGTCGGGAGCCCGGGACCGACTGAGATGTCGGCCGCGTCGGCCCCCGCCAGCCGCACCGCGCCGACGTCGAGCATCCGACAGCTCCTGGCCCGGGTGCCGCGCTGGGCATGGCTGGTGGGCCTGGTCGTGGTCATCGGCGCCGCGTGGTGGTTCCTCCGGGGCACCGACACGCTGCCCCACGATGACCGCCACTGGGTGTTCCAGTCCCTGACCGACTTCCGGACCGACGTGGACAAGAGCCGCCGGACCAGCGCCGTGCTGGTGTTCCTCGCGGAGGTCGTGCGCATCCCCATCGGCGGGTTCGTGGACCTGTGCGAGGAGATCCTGGCCACGATCGGCTGGGGCGGTGTGACCGCCATCGCGACGATGCTCGGGTTCACCTTCGGCGGGCTCCGGGTGGGTCTCCTGGCGCTGGGCTCGTTCCTCGCGTTCGGCGTCCTGGGCCTCTGGCAGGAGAGCATGGACACGCTCGCGCTCACGTTCGCGGCGGTCATCCTGTCGCTGCTCGCGGGGTTCCCGATGGGCATCTGGGCGGGCCGTTCCGATCGCGTGCAGCGGCTGCTCAACCCGGTGCTGGACGTGATGCAGATCCTGCCCACGTTCGCCTACCTCGCGCCGCTCGTGCTGCTGTTCCTCATCGGCCCCGCCAGCGCGGCGATCGCGACGATGATCTACGCGGTCCCCACGACCATCCGCATCACCGCGCTGGGCGTGCGCGGCGTGGACCCGTCCACGATGGAGGCGGCCATCTCGCTGGGCGCGACCCGCTGGCAGACGCTGCGCAAGGTGCAGCTGCCGATGGCCCGTCGGACCCTGGTGCTGGCCGTCAACCAGACGATGATGATGGCGCTCGCGATGGTGGTCATCACCGCGCTCATCAGCGCGCCGGGGCTGGGCGCGAGCATCATCAAGGCGCTCCAGAGCGTGGACGTGGGCGAGGCGTTCCAGGCCGGGCTCGCGATCGTGATCATGGCCGTGGTCCTGGATCGGCTCACCTCGGCGGCCGCCGCGCGCACGGAGGTGCGCCACGGGACGGCGGCCGCTGAGGAGGTCGCACGCCGCCGTCGGTGGATGTTGGGCGTGGCCGTCGTGGCGCTGGTGGTGGTCGGCATCTCGGTGCTGTGGTCCCTGGGCGGCGCGTTTCCCGACGAGGTCGGGTTCTCGTTCGCGGGCCCGGTCAACGCGGTCTCGGATTGGGTCAAGACCACGTTCGTGCCGCTCACCTCGGGGCTCAAAGACGGCGTGACCTACGCCCTCATCAACCCGCTCCAGGACGCCCTGACCGCATCCCCGTGGTGGCTGGTCGTGGCGGCGGTGACCGGGTTCGCGCTGCTCGTCGCCGGGGCGCGGGCGGCGGCGATCGCCGGTGCCTGCCTGATCGGGATCGCGTGGCTGGGCCTGTGGAACCACGGCATGATCACGCTCGCAACCACGCTCGTCGCGACCGCGATCACGCTGGGGGTGGGTGTGCTGCTGGGGATCGCCGCGCATCGCTGGCCAAGCTACGCCGCCGTGCAGCGTCCGCTGCTGGACACGGCCCAGACGATGCCCGCCTTCGTGTACCTGCTGCCGGCGCTCGCGCTGTTCGGCCCCACGCGGTTCACCGCGATCGTGGCCGCGTTCATCTACGCCGCGCCGTCGGTCATCCGGCTGACGGAGGATGGTCTGCGCGGCGTGCCGGCGGGCGTCGTGGAGGCGGCGACCTCGACGGGCGCCACGACCCGCCAGCTGCTGTGGAAGGTCCAGCTGCCGATGGCCCGACCGTCGCTGCTGCTGGCCGCCAACCAGGGCATCGTGTTGGTGCTCGCGATGGTGGTGGTGGGCGGGCTGGTCGGGGGTGGAGCGCTGGGTTTCGATGTGGTGTCGGGGTTCTCGCAGCGTTCGGATTTCGGCAAGGGCCTGGCGGCGGGCGCGGCGATCGTGCTCCTGGGGGTGATGCTGGACCGCATCACGCAGGCGGCGGGCACTCGATCCAGGGGTGGCGTGGTCGCGGGAGATGGGGCCGGCGGGGGACCATGACGTGATCGCCTGGCGATCGTCGGGCGGGAAAGGGGTGGCGCGGTGCGCCTGGACCGGGCACAATCCGGGCGTCGTCCCCGAGGCGGCGCGGACCCCGGAGGAGGAGGCCCGCGGCACGACACGTGGAGGTGAACATGCGGACCAGCAGGCGCGCGGGCCTGTCCATCGCGGCGGCGGTGGGGGTGATGGCGGCATCCATCGGCGGCGCGGCCGCTCAGGACGCCGGGACGGTGCGGATCGCGGTCAACCCGTGGGTCGGGTCGAGCGCGAACGCGGCGGTGGTGGCCTACCTGCTCGAGCACGAGCTGGGCTACACCGTCGAGAAGCTGGCCCTCAACGAGGGCATCGACTGGCAGGGCTTCGAGACCGGCGAGGTCGACGCGATCCTGGAGGTCTGGGGCCACGCCGACGACAAGGCGCTCTACGTCGATTCCTTGGGGGTCGCGCAGGACGCGGGCCCGATGGGGGTGGTGGGCACCATCGGTTGGTACGTGCCGGGCTGGATGGCCACGGAGTACCCGGATATCACGAACTGGGAGAACCTCAACAAGTACGCCGAGCTGTTCAAGACGTCCGAGTCGGGTGACAAGGGCCAGTTCCTGCTGGGCGACCCGTCCTACGTCTCCAACGACGAGGCGCTCATCCGCAACCTGGGGCTGGACTTCCAGCTGGTGACGGGCGGGTCGGAGGCGGCGCTCATCGAGTCGTTCAAGCAGGCGACCACCCAGAAGACGCCGCTGCTGGCCTACTTCTACGACCCGCAGTGGGCGTGGTCACAGAGCCCGCTCCTGGAGGAGCCGCTGGTGCGGGTCCATCTCCCCGCCTGGACGGAGGGCTGTGACGCGGACCCGGAGGCCGTCGCCTGCGACTATCCCGACTACCAGCTGTACAAGGCGGTGTCCACGGCGTTCGCGGAGAACGGCGGGCCGGCGTATGAGCTGATCAAGAACTTCTCGTGGAGCAACCTGGACCAGAGCACCGTGTCCGGGTACATCGAGGTGGATGGCATGTCCGAGGAGGACGCCGCCGCCAGGTGGGTGACCGAGAACCCCGACACCTGGGCCGCCTGGATGCCCGCCTCGTAGGGCCCGCGCGCGGGTGCGCTGCACGATCGTTGGCCGTCGGCTTGTCCGGCGGCCAACGTCGTCTTCCGGTCGATTTCCGCCCGCTGTGGCCGTCACCCGCCGCCCGCCGTCCGCCGTCCGCCACCTCGGCTCCCGCCGCCGCGGCTCCCGCCGTGACCCGCCTCCTCGGCTCCCGCCACCTCGGCTCCCGCCACTCCTCCCCTCAGGCTCGCTGCCCCGGCCGCGCCGCGCCGCGATCGACGGGGTCGATCGGTGGTGACCGATAAGCCGCCGACTCGTCAGGCAGCGACCACGGTGCTCCTCGGTGCCTCCCGGGCCGGCGCGTCACCCCGTGCGAGGCCGATCCACGCTCGAACGTTCGGTGCCGGCTGACGAGTCGCGGGCCGCCACGCGCCCACCAGCACGCCTGTCGATGGCTGACGAGTGGCCGTCCCGTGACCGGCAACCGCCCCCGACGCCACCGCGCCGCGCCCCCGCCCCGCTCCCCAGCCGCGCCCAGGACCCGCCCGTCCATCCCTGCCGAGCGGCCGTCCAGAGGGCCGTCACCATCGCTGCCGAGTGGCCGTCCAGAGGGCCGTCACCCCTCCCGCCCTGCCGTCCGGGGGGCCGTCACCCTCCCGCCCTGCCGTCCGGGGGGCCGTCACCATCCCTGCCGAGCGGCCGTCCAGAGGGCCGTCACCCCTCCCGCCCTGCCGTGCTGGACACACTCCACGGAGACATTTACTATCCATGCATGGTTGAAGCATCTTCGGACCCGGGGCGTCCCGAGCGACCTCACCTGGGCCGCCCGGACACCGCCCACCGGGAGCCCGATCTCAGGGACGCCGTCACGCGTGCGCTGTTCACGCTGATGCGCCCGGCCGCGCCGCCCTCGGGTGCGCCCGGCCTGGACCTGACGATGAGCCAGCTGCGCGTCCTCTTCCGCCTGCGCCATGGTGGTCCGGCCACGATGGGCGAGATCGCCAGCTTCTCGAACTGCTCCCTCCAGTCGGCCACCGCGCTCATCGCCCGCGTGGAACGCCGAGGGCTCGTGAGTCGGGAACGCCGCGAGCGCGATCGGCGGATCGTCGAGTGCCGCATCACGGAGCAGGGTCGGATGCTCGTGGATGACATCGCGGGCCATCGGGCGGCGACCGTCCGCGCCGCGCTAACGACCCTGGACCCAGGGGAGCTGGCGCAGTTCCACAGCCTGCTCGTCGCGATCCTGGATCGAAGCAGACCGGTGGCGTCGTGATCCGCCTGCTGGTCCGGGTCCTGCGCCCCTACCGCACCGCGCTCGTCGTGATCGTGGTGCTCCAGTTCATCCAGGCCATCGCGAACCTGGCGCTCCCGGACCTCAACGCGGACATCATCAACGACGGCATCGCCAAGGGCGACACCGACATGATCATCCGGCTGGGCCTGATCATGCTCGGCGTCACGGTCGTGCTCGCCATCACCAGCATCGTCGCGGTCTATCACGCGTCACGCGTGGCCATGGGCGCCGGACGGGACCTGCGTGGCTCGATCTTCCGGGCGGTGGAGGGCTTCGGCCAGCAGGAGGTCAACGAGTTCGGGACCGCATCCCTCATCACCCGCAACACGAACGACGTCCAGCAGCTCCAGATGCTCACGCAGACCATGCTCACGATGATGATCGGGGCACCGATGATGGCCATCGGCGGGGTGATCATGGCGGTGCGCCAGGATGGCCCGCTGTCGCTGCTGCTGCTGGTCATCATCCCGTGCCTGCTGCTCGTCATCGGTCTCGTGATGGTCCGCGCGCTGCCGCTGTTTCGGTCCGTCCAGGTGAAGCTCGATCGCATCAACCTGGTGATGCGCGAGTCGCTGGCGGGTGTGCGCGTCATCCGCGCGTTCGTGCGCCGCGATGCGGAGGAGCAGCGCTTCGACGCGGCGAACCAGGACCTGACGGCGACCGCCCTCCGCGTCAATCGGCTGTTCGCCATCACGATCCCCGCGATCATGGCGGTCTTCAACCTGAGCACCGTCGCGGTCATCTGGTTCGGGGCGATGCGCGTGGACGGTGGCGGCATGCCCATCGGCAACCTGGTCGCATACCTGACCTACCTGATGCAGATCCTGTTCTCGACCATGATGGCCGTGATGATGCTCATCATGGTGCCGCGGGCCGCGGCATCCGCCGAGCGCATCAACGCGGTCCTGGACACGCTGCCGTCCGTCCGCGACCCGGATCGCCCCGCCGCCGATCTGCCGCCCGCCCGTGGCGAGATCACGTTCGAGGGCGTGGACTTCGGGTACCCGGGTGCGGAGGAGCCGGTCCTGCGGGGCATCGACCTGACCATCCGACCCGGCGAGGTCACGGCGATCGTGGGCAGCACCGGGTCCGGCAAGTCGACCCTGCTCGATCTCATCCCGCGCTTCCACGACGTGACCGCCGGACGGGTGCTGATGGACGGCGTGGACATCCGGATGCTGCCCCGGGCGGAACTGTGGCGGCGCATCGGCCTGGTGCCCCAGAAGGCGTTCCTGTTCACCGGGACGGTGGCCCAGAACCTTCGCTACGGCGACGCCGGCGCGACCGACGCGGAGCTGTGGCATGCCCTGGAGGTGGCCCAGGCGCGCGACTTCGTGGCCACCATGGAGGGTGGCCTGGATGCGGTCATCGGTCAGGGAGGGGCGACCGTCTCGGGTGGGCAGCGACAGCGCCTGTCGATCGCGCGGGCCCTGGTCAAGCGTCCGGCGGTGTACCTGTTCGATGACTCGTTCTCTGCCCTGGACGCGCGCACGGATGCGCGGCTGCGCGCGGCACTGCGCGCGGAGACCACCCATGCGACGGTGGTCATCGTGGCCCAGCGCGTGGGCACGGTGATGCGGGCGGACCGCATCGTGGTGCTGGACGGCGGCCGGGTCGTGGGCATCGGCACGCACCGGGAGCTGCTCGAGACGAACGAGACGTACCAGGAGATCGTGGCGTCCCAGCTGACGCGCGAGGAGGCCGCATGACCGGCGCTCCCTCCGGCCCGGGCGCTCCCTCCAAGCCATCGTCGCCGTCCGTGTCCCCGGCCCCCGGTATCGGCCAGCGCAGGGGTCCCATGGGCGGTGGCCCGCCGGGCATGGGCGCGATGATGCCGGCGGAGAAGTCGAAGGCCTTCGGACCGTCCTTCCGGCGACTCCTGGGTGAGCTTCGGCCCGAGCGCTGGCGCATCGGTCTGGTGATGCTGTTCGCGATCGTGAGCGTCGCGTTCGCGGTCATCGGGCCGCGCGTCCTGGGCGATGCGACGGACCTGGTGTTCGAGGGGGTCGTGGGTCGACAGCTGCCGCCGGGCATGAGCCAGGCGCAGGTGGAGGCGATGCTGCGGGCGTCCGGCCAGGATCAGCTCGCGGAGATGCTGTCAGGCATGACGGTCACGCCCGGTGCCGGCATCGACTTCGAGGCGCTGGCCCGGATCCTGGGCCTGCTCGTGGTGCTGTACCTCGTCTCGTCCGTGTTCGCGTGGGCCCAGGCCTACGTCATGGCGGGCGTCACCCAGCGCACCGTCTACCGCCTGCGCCGCCGCACCGACGAGAAGCTGTCCCGGCTGCCGCTGCGCTATTTCGATGACCATCAGCGGGGCGACCTGCTGAGCCGCGTGACGAACGACATCGAGAACATCAGCCAGACGCTCCAGCAGAGCCTGACGCAGCTGATCACTGCCGTGTTCACGGTCGTCGGAGTGCTCCTGATGATGATCCTCATCAGTCCGGTCCTGTCCATCATCGCGCTGCTCAGCGTGCCCGCCTCGTTCGCGGTGATGATCCTCATCGCGCGACGGTCGCAGAAGCAGTTCGTGGCGCAGTGGGCGACCACCGGTTCGCTCAACGCCCATGTCGAGGAGATGCACACCGGGCATTCCATCGTGAAGGTGTTCGGGCGCCAGGAGGAGGCCGTGGCGCGCTTCGACGAGCACAACGCGGCGCTGTACGAGTCGAGCTATCGGGCGCAGTTCATCTCCGGCCTCATCCAGCCGTCCATGAACATCATCGCCAACGTCGCCTACGTGCTCATCGCGGTCATCGGCGGTCTGATGGTCGCCAACGGCCAGCTCACCATCGGCGCCGTCCAGGCCTTCGTCCAGTACTCCCGCCAGTTCACGATGCCCATCGTCCAGACCGCGTCGATCCTGAACCTGCTGCAATCCGCGGTGGCGTCGGCGGAGCGGGTGTTCGAGCTGCTCGACGAGCCCGAGGAGGTGCCCGATCCGGTCGCTCCCGCCGAGCCTGGCCGGGTCGCGGGGCGGGTCGCCTTCGAGGGGGTGTCATTCCGCTACAAGCGCGATCAGCCGCTCATCGACGACCTGGACCTGGTGGTGGAGCCGGGCCACACGATCGCCATCGTGGGACCCACGGGCGCGGGCAAGACGACGCTCGTCAACCTGCTGCTGCGCTTCTACGAACTGGACGCGGGGCGCATCACGATCGACGGCACCGACACGCGGGAGATGCGCCGGGACGATCTTCGGCGCGTGTTCGGGATGGTGCTCCAGGACACGTGGCTGTTCAGCGGCACGATCCGCGAGAACATCGCGTACGGTGCGATGGACGCCACCGAGGAGCGCATCATGGAGGCGGCGCGGGCCGCGCATGTGGACCACGTCGTGCGCACGATGGAGCTGGGCTATGACACCCTCGTCGACGACGAGGCATCGAATCTGTCCCAGGGCGAGCGGCAGCTGCTGACGATCGCGCGCGCCTTTCTCGCCGATCCGCGGATCCTCATCCTCGATGAGGCCACCTCGTCGGTGGACACGCGCACGGAGGTGCTGGTCCAACGGGCCATGCGCAGGCTGATGGAGGGCCGCACCACGTTCGTGATCGCGCACCGTCTGTCCACGGTCCGTGATGCCCACCGCATCCTGGTCATGGACGGCGGCCGCATCGTGGAGCAGGGCAGCCACGCGGAGCTGCTCGCCGCGGATGGGTTCTACGCGGACCTGTACGAGAGCCAGTTCGCGGAGCCCCTGGTGGAGGCGGCGTAGGGCGAGGCGGCCCGCAGGCGGGGCTGCCCGCTGGTGGAGGCGGCCCGCAGACGGGGCGGCACGGGGTCCGCGCGGTGGATCGAAGACCCGTCGGGACCATCGTCCGGTGCGGCGGTACCCGCGGGTCCGGTGCAGTCCCCGGCAGGCAGGGTACGCTGCGCACCGGCGCACGCGCGCCGCGGCGACCGTCTGGCCTTCGCCGCGCGCGTGCTCGTTCGAAGCGACGGAGTCCATGCGCATCAACCGCGGCTATCTCTTCTGGGGGATCGTGTTCGTCCTTCTCGGCGGCATCCCCCTCGCTGAGCGCGCCGGTCTGATCGAGGCGGACCGCCTCTCCGAGGCCGGTCGGCTGTGGCCGCTGCTGCTCATCGCGATCGGCGTGGCGATCGTGGTCGCCCGCACCCGTCTGTCGCTGCTGGGCACGGTCGCGGCGGCGCTCGTCATCGGGGGGCTCGCGGGCAGCGCCCTCGCCTATGGATCAGGCTGGGCGCTGGGCATCACCGACTGCACCGGGGGGCGATCGGAGACGCTCGGGCCGACCGGCCAGCAGGGAGCGTTCGGCGGTCCCGCCGATGTGTCGCTCCAGCTGAACTGCGGGGAGCTGGACCTCGTCGCGGGTCCGCTCACGAGTCACCTCTCCGGATGGTCGCTCGCCGCGCGCACCAACGATGCCCCGCCGATCGTCTCCAGCACGGACACCACGCTGGACATCCGCTCGCCAGCGAACACCGCGCGCCGCCAGGAGTGGACGCTGTTCCTGCCGCGTGCGGACCTGCGCTCTGTCAGCATCCAGGCGAACGCGAGCGCGGCGCGTCTGGATGTCGCGGGTGCGTCGCTCCAGTCGCTGAGCATCCAGGCGAACGCCGCGGACACCCGCGTGGACGCCACGGACGCGACCATCGCCGCGCTGACCCTCCGGTCCAACCTCGCACGGTCGCGCATCATCGCGGGCGGGGACGGCGTGATCGACCTCGAGCTGAACGCCAGCAGCGCGGAGCTGTGCGTGCCACCCACGGCCTCGCTCCTGATCACCGTGGACGACGGCGTCGCCCTCGTCACGAACCTGGATGGCGCCGCGGGTCTGACGCGCACGGGCGACACCTGGCGCCGCCCGAGCGCCGGAGGGCCCACCGTCATCGTGAAGGTCGCGGGCAATGCCAGCTCGTTCACGCTCGATCCCGAGGGAGGCTGCGCATGAACCCGCGTGACGATCGCCGGGACCGGGGCCCCAGCGCGACGCAGCTCGTGATCGGGTTCGTGTTCATCCTCACAGGCACCTGGCTGCTGCTGCGCGAGTTCGCGCCGGAGCTGGAACCCTCGAGGTTCTGGCCCGTGGCGATCGTGGCCCTGGGTCTCGTGCTGCTGCTCGCGTCGCTGCTGTCGCGCGCCGGACGGCGATCGGGCGACCCCCGATGAGCGCTTCACGGGACGCCGGACGAGGCGCGGGTCCCTCCGGCCGGCACGGGGCCGTCGCGGCGGGTGCCTGGCTGGTGGCGCTCGGCCTCGTGTTCCTGGTCAAGGACGTCGCCAGGCTCACATGGGGAGAGGCGTGGCCGCTGTTCGTGGTGGCCGTGGGGGTGGCCTCGCTCATCTCCTCGCTCCTGGGTCGGCATCGCCTCAGCGCCGGCATGTGGTCGCTGCTGTGGCCGGTCGCCTGGATCGTGGTCGGTGGGCTGCTGTTCGCGTCCACCACCGGTCGCATCCCCGAGCAGCCCGGCGAGCTCATCTCCCGATGGTGGCCCGCGGGTTTCGTGGCCATCGGCGTCTGGTTCCTGGTCGCCGCCCTCTGGCCGCGCCGGAGCGCCAGGGACACGCTCAGTCTTCCCCTGGCGGGCGCCCAGCGGGCGGAGGCTCGCATCGCCTTCGGTGCGGGGACGCTGTCGGTGGGGCGCGGGCGCCCGGGCATGCTCATCGACGGCCGGTTCGAGGGCGGCGCGCTCTACCGGAGTCCCGGGCCCGGTCTCGTCGAGGTGAAGCCAGACGCCCGCGCCGGATGGCCCGTCGTGGGTGGCGCGAGCCGATGGGACATCGGGCTGACCGCGGAGGTGCCGCTGGACCTGCGCCTGGACACCGGCGCCAGTCGCGCCACGGTGGACCTCTCGGATCTGCGCATCCGGCTGCTGGAGATCCGCACGGGCGCCAGCGAGACGAGGGTCCGACTCCCGGCCCAGGCCGGTCAGTCGTGGGTGCGCACGGAGACCGGCGTGTCCGCGCTGCGCATCGAGGTCCCGACGGGTGTGGCCGCGCGCATCCGGACGAGCATGGCGCTCGGCCGCACGGATGTCGATGAGTCGCGCTTCCCGCGCTCGCAGGACGGGTACGCGTCGCCCGACTACGAGACCTGTCCGCATCGGGTGGAGATCGACGTCCAGGGCGGCGTGGGGACGGTCACCATCCGCTGAGGGCGATCGGCCGCGATCCCGCGGTCCGCCCTTCAACGGCCCGCGGTCCGCCCGCGATCCCGCGTGGCAACGGCGGAACCCCCGCCGTTGCCGGCGGGGGTTCCAGAGTCTCGGCGATGGAGCCCGATGGCTCCGGGGTCAGGCGGTGGCGGCTTCCTTCTTGGCCATGCCCACCCACACCAGGCCCAGCCCGGTGATCACGAAGGTGACCCCGAAGGCGACCGCGATCAGCGCGAGCGCCTGACCCATCTGGAGGGCGGAGAAGCTCGTCGCGCCGACGCCCAGCTCCGCGAACAGGCCGTGCACCACGCCGGTCCACGCCTCGTCGCGGGCCTGGCCGTCGAGCGGATGGGAGCGGGAGAAGCCCGTCCAGTAGCGGCCCAGGATGGGCACGGTGTAGGTGCCCGCGGCGTAGTTCGCGTCGCTCTTGAGGAGCTGGAGGTAACCCTCGTCCTGGGGCAGCGTCTCGGGCGTGTAGCTGGGTGCATCTGCCGCGACCGACCCGTCGCCGTCGCCGTCGTACGCGACCGGCTCGGTCAGGACCACCGTGACGCTGCTGTCCAGCGTGTGATGGGCGATCGTGGCCATCTGGTACATGTACTCGGTGCCCGTGTTGACGAGCGGGTCCTTGGGGTTGAGGTCACCCTGGCTGACCGGCCAGTGCCAGTCATCCCGGAGCAGCGCCAGGATCTTGGCGGCCTCCTCCGGGCTGCCGCGATCCACGAGCTGACCCTGGTCGTTGTACGACAGGGTCACGTTCTGCGCCTTGCTGAACCCTTGGAGCGCGTCAGCGCCCTGCTGCACCTGCATCCACCCGAACCCGCCGCCGATCATGGCGATGACGCCGATGACCGCCACGATGGCGCCGACGATCTTCAACCGGCCAAGCATTCCTGGGCCTTCTTCCTTCCATGCGGGGCTCTCGCGCCCCTGGCGGCTCACCCTGCGTTCGCCGCTTCGTGGAACCCATACTGCGGCGCTGAACCATCAGTGCGTGAGTGACCAATGGACTGATGACGGGGGACCGGTCATCACCCGCGTGGCGTTCCTGTGTCCCCCGCGCGCGTGCCGCATGGCCGGGCGGTCCCGGCCGGGCGGTCCCGGCCGGGCGATGGAGCCGCCGCGGGCCGATCGCCGATGACGCCGGCCGGGACGGGCCGCCCCAGCCGTCGGAGGACGGACCCGGAGCATGGGCGCCGGAGTCCGCAGTCAGTCGTCTCCGCCCGCGCGCACCTGAAGGAACGCGAACGGGTGCACCGGCCCGCTCCCAGCCTGCCCGAGACGGTGTCCCGTCCACGTCAGCGTCCAGCGCGAGTCGACCACGTCATCCACGAGCAGCACCGGTCCGGGCGGGGGATGGTCCGCCACATCCAGGACCAGGTGCACGTTGCGCAGCCGCTGCACGCTGTTGGCGAGCGTGCGCTGGGGTACGCCCGCGTCTGAGCGTCGTCGCAGCACCCTCGCCCGCAACGGGATGCCCAGGCGCGCCGCCAACCCCTGCGCAGCGGTGTCCAGCACCGACGCGGCGTGAAGGGATGGCACGACGGCGACCCACCATCCTCCCTGCACCTGCGGCTGCCATCGCGCCCGGATGCGCTCGGCCGCCGCGTCCAGCACCGCGTCGGAGAGCCGGCCCGAGGCAAGGTCATCGACCACCACCCGGCCCCAGCCCCCGTCGCCCTCCAGCGCGAGCGCCAGGCCCGGCTGCAGCGGATGGCCCACCCGGCCCGTCAGCGTCGGCACCGCGTTCGGTGGCCACATCCGGCGCGGCTCGATGTCCGTCGGTCGCCGGCGCAGCCAGTCGGTCGCCTCTCGGACCAGGGCGGGCTCCACCGACCGCGACAGGTATCCCGGATCCTCGGTCGCACAGCGCCCACAGTCCGTCTCGTCGGGATCGTCCAGCGCCATGGCCAGGAACCGCATGAGGCAGCCGCGATGATCCACGTAGGCGCGCATCTGCGCGAGCTCCTCGCGCCGGCGCGTCGTGACGCTCTCGATGCGCTCTGCATCCGGCTCCCAGGCCGCGGTGGTGCGGATGAACCGACCCCCGACGCGCTCCACCGCGCCGTCCACCTCGAGCACCTTGAGGATGGCCGAGATCCGGCCGCGCGACAGGTTCAGCGCCTGCTCCAGTTCCGGCACCGTCAGCGCGTGAGGGCCTGACAGCGCGTCCACCACCGCGCGCTGGTGCGCCACGGGCGGGAACGCGGTGCTGATGAAGTACTCCCCGATCTCGTCGTCCTCGCGACCCGACAGCACGACACCCCAGGCGTCGTCGAGCGCCCTGCCCGCCCGACCCACCTGCTGGTAGTAGGCGATGACCGACCCCGGGCGCTGGAAGTGGATGACGAACGCCAGGTCCGGTTTGTCGAACCCCATGCCCAGCGCCACCGTCGCCACGAGCACCCGCACCCGGTTCGCCAGCAGGTCGTCCTCCAGGCGCGCGCGGGCCTCCGGCTCCAGCGCCGCGTGGTAGGCCTGAGCGTCGATGCCCCGGGCGCGCAGCCAGTCGGCCACGCGGTCCGTGTCCGCGATCGTGAGGCAGTAGACGATGCCCGTGCCTGGGATCTCAGGGAGATGCTGGGCCAGCCACGCCAGTCGCTCTGACTGATCGCGCATCCGGAAGGCGCCCAGGCGCAGGCTGGGCCGGCGGAGCGGTCCGGCGATGACGCGCGCGCCGGCACCCAGCTGGGTGGCGACGTCCTGGAGCACCCGCCGATTGGCCGTCGCGGTGGTCCCCAGGACCGGCAGTCCGGGTGGCAGCTCGCGCAGGATGGCGCCGATGCGCCGGTAGTCGGGCCGAAAGTCGTGGCCCCAGTCTGAGATGCAATGAACCTCGTCCACCACGAACAGGCCCAGCGAGCCCTCGATCGAGGGCAGGAACTCGCGCAGGAACCGCTCGTTGCCCAGACGCTCTGGAGACACCAGCAGCACGTCCACCTCGTCCCGGGTGAGCGCCAGGCGGACCTCCTCCCATTCCTCCACGTTTCCGGAGTTGACCGTGACGGCGCGCAGACCGATGCGGCTCGCCATCTCGATCTGGTTGCGCATCAGCGCGAGGAGGGGGCTGATGATGAGCGTCGGGCCGTGTCCCTGGTCCCGCCGGACGCGCGTCGCCAGCCAGTAGACGACGCTCTTGCCCCAGCCCGTGCGCTGCACCACGAGGACCCGGGCGCCGTCCGCGATGACCGCCTCGATCGCCTCGCGCTGGTCGGGTCGGAACGCGGTGTCGGGACCGAGCATCCGACGGAGGAGGGCCTCGAGGTCGGGTGCAGGAGATGCGTGCCCGGGCGGGGGAGCGGCGGCGTCGGGCGGGGGAGCGGCGGCCATCGTGGGCAGTGAACCACATACCCATTCCCGCGCGACGGATCCCCGTGCGACGGATCCCCTCGCGGCGGGGAGGCCGGTGCGCCGGACCGGCGGGCGACCGGATACCCTCGTCGGGTCAACTGCCCCACCCGCCGGAGGTTCGCATGGTCCGCCACATCGCAGTGTTCCGCTGGAGGGAGGGCACCCCGCCCGAGGCCATCGCCGAGGCGAAGCGCCGTCTGGATGCGCTGCCCGCGCTCATCGCCGAGATCCGTGGCTTCGCATGCGGTCCGGACATCGGCGGTGCGGACGGACACTGGGACTTTGCGGTCGCCGCGGATTTCGATGACCTGGCGGGGTATCAGGTCTACGCCAGGCACGCCGACCACCTGTCTGCCGTCCAGGAGGCGATCGCACCGCATCGCGCCGACCGGGCGGTGCTCCAGTACTCGATGGACTGACGCCGGGCCCCACCCCGCCCCGGCGCACCCCGCCGCGGCGCACCCCGCCGCGCCGGACCGCTCGTCGCACCCCGGCCCGATCGATCGACGGCTACCATCACCCGAGGGCACAGGCTCTGCCGCGGAGATGCCGGCGGAGACGCCGGGTTGCTCGAGGGAAGGAGCGGCGCCAGATGGTCCACGAACGTGCAGGCCAGCCGGTGGACCCGGCGACCCTCGTGGATATCCCGGCCCTCCTCGCCGCCTACGCCGACCGCCACCCGGACCCGGCCGACCCGGCCCAGCGGGTGGCGTTCGGCACCAGCGGCCATCGCGGCTCCAGCTTCTCCACGAGCTTCAACGAGGATCACATCGTCGCGACGACCGCTGCGATCTGCCGCTACCGGCGTGCGCAGGGCATCGACGGGCCGCTGTTCCTGGGCCGAGACACGCACGCCCTCTCGGAACCCGCGTTCCGGACCGCCATCGAGGTGCTGGTGGCCGACGGCGTGGACGTGCGCGTGGACAGCGCGGACGGGTTCACGCCCACCCCCGGCATCAGCCACGCCATCCTGACGCACAACCGCGGCCGGGCCACCGGCCTGGCGGACGGCATCGTGGTCACGCCGTCTCACAACCCGCCCGCCGACGGCGGCTTCAAGTACAACCCGCCGAGCGGCGGGCCGGCGGACACGGACATCACCAGCGTCGTGCAGGACGATGCGAACCGCGTGCTGGCGGGAGAGGCTGGCGGCGTGGCCGCCGTGCGCCGCATCCCCTGGGAGCGCGCACGGACCCAGGTCCGCCCCTATGACTACCTGGGCGCCTACGTCGCGGACCTGCCGAACGTGGTGGACATGGCGGCCATCGCGGGATCCGGGCTGCGCCTCGGCGTGGATCCCATGGGCGGCGCGAGTGTCGCCTACTGGGCTGCGATCGGAGAACGCCACGCGCTGGATCTGACGGTCACCAACGACACCGTGGACCCTGCGTTCGGGTTCATGACCTGCGACTGGGACGGCAGGATCCGGATGGACCCCAGTTCGCCGCACGCGATGGCGCGGCTCATCTCGCTCCGGGATCGCTTCGACCTGGCGCTCGGCAACGACGCGGACGCCGACCGGTTCGGCGTGGTCACGCCCGCAGCCGGCCTGCTGAACCCCAACCACGTCCTGGCCACCGCGGCCGACTACCTGTTCGGCGGGGCGCGGGACTGGCCGGGGGACACGGCGGTGGGCAAGACGCTCGTGAGTTCCTCGATGATCGACCGGGTCGTCGCCGCCCTGGGCCGTCGGCTCCTGGAGGTCCCGGTCGGCTTCAAGTGGTTCGTGGCCGGCCTGCTCGACGGGACGGTGGGCATGGGCGGCGAGGAGTCTGCGGGGATGTCCCTGCTGCGCATGGATGGACAGCCCTGGAGCACCGACAAGGACGGCATCGTCGCCTGCCTTCTGGCAGCAGAGCTGACCGCGCGCACCGGTCGCGACCCGGGAGAGGCCTATCGATCGCTGACCGAGCGCTTCGGAGCGCCGACCTACCGCCGGGTCGATGCGCCTGCGACCAAGGCGCAGAAGGCCGCGCTGGGCGCGCTCACGGCCGACCAGGTGCGGGCGACCGCGCTGGGCGGCGAGCCGATCACGGCGATCCTGACGAAGGCGCCCGGCAACGGCGCGTCCATCGGCGGGCTCAAGATCACCGCCGCGAACGGCTGGGTCGCGGTCCGGCCATCCGGCACGGAGGATGTGGCCAAGGTCTACGCGGAGAGCTTCCTGGGCGAGGAGCACCTCGCCGGGCTCATCGCCCAGGCCCAGGCGATCGTGGCGGCCGTCGCGGGGTGAGCGGCACCGGACGCCGACGCGTCAGCCGGGCATGCTCGGCTCCCTGGTCGTCGTGATCACGCGCATCCCGCCGCCCGTGGGATGGATGGTGCTCTCGCGGCCGTCGGCCCAGCGGACCTGGTACCGCGTGCCGTAGTCCGCGTCGATCACCTTCAGCACGACACCCTCTCGGGCCGGCACACCAACCTTCTCCGACTCGATGACGATCCGGTCGCCGATGCTGGCCTTCATCGTGCTGTCCTCCGATGCGTGGACGGGACGCGTTCCCTCCGATGGCCGGTGGGTCGTCCCAGCATCCGATGGGGACAGATGCAGATGCCAGAGCCGTACCGCCCATGCCGAGCGTCCTGATGGCGCTCGCCACGGCACTGGAATCGGCGTTCGCCGCGGCGACCGTCCGCCTGACTTGCAGGACGCGTGCGCCGTTCCGTCATGAAGCATCACCGATCCATGATGAGGTGGCGCACTCGCCACCCGAGATTCCCGTGGCGGCGGACGGAATGCAGCTCCCCTCCATCATTCGGCCACACGGCCCTTGACAGGACACCTACGATGTGCAACACGCGACGCGCGTGCTGTACCGGATGGTGACGGCGCGGGGGCGCTCCATCGGACGGTGCGAATGCGCGCCCGCGGCCAGCATTCTGGGATCGAGCCTCATCCGGGGCGTTCCCGGGTCGGGCTCGGACTCCAACGGGAGGGTGAGATGATCCGACATGCTCGGCGGATGACGTTCGCGGGTGTCATCCTCGCGGCGCTCCTCGCGGCCCCCGGGGTCGCGGTGGTGGGGCAGGGCGCCGATCCGACCGGCACGGTCTCGATCGGGTTCGAGAGCGACATCACCACGCTGGACCCGGCCATCGCCTACGACAACGTGTCGTGGCCGGCGGTCACCATGCTCTTTGAGCAGCTCGTGGGGTATGACGACGGCACCAACCTGGTGCCCATGCTCGCGGCGGAGATGCCCACCATCTCGGATGATGGGCTGACGTACACGTTCACCCTGCGCGACGGCGTGTCCTTCGTGAAGCACGGCGAGGTCGTCCGCACCGTGACCGCGGATGACGTGGTGTTCTCCATCAACCGACTGCTGCGCCCGGACGTCACACCCGCGCCGTCCCCGGTCGGTGCCGCGTTCTTCAGCGCGATCGAGGGCGCGGACGCCGTCCTGGATGGCACCGCGGAGGTCGCTTCGGGCCTGAAGGCGCTGGACGAGCACACCGTCCAGATCACGCTCACCCATCCGGACCGGACGTTCCTCAACGTGCTCGCCATGCCGTTCGGGAGCGTGATCCCGGCCGAGTCGGGATATGACAGCACCGCGTTCTCCGCCGATCCGGTGGGCACCGGGACCTACTACCTGGAGGAGTACGTGCCGGGAGAGCGAGCGGTGTTCACGGCGAATCCGCACACCTGGCGCGAGGGCCTGCCGCGCAATGCCGCCGTCGAGATGCGCCTGCTTCTGCCTGCCGAGCAGCAGCTGCTCCAGGCGGAGGTGGACCAGCTGGACATCATGGGCAATGACATCCCATCGGCCGACTGGGTCGCGGTCTCGGAGGACCCGCGCTACGCCGACCGCATCGTGCTCGACCCGATCGTCGCCATCAACTACATCTCGATGGACACGTCCGGACCGGACAGCCCGTTCCGGGACGCGCGGGTGCGCCAGGCGGTGAACCACGCCATCGACAAGGAGAACCTGGTGCGGCTGGTCAACGGACGCGCCCAGGTCGCCAACTGCATCTTCCCGCCCGGCATGCCCGGGTACGACGCGGGCTGCAACCCATATCCGAGGGACCTGGAGCGTGCGAAGGCCCTCATGGCTGAGGCCGGCGTCACCGGGTTCACCACCCAGCTGTATACGGACACGCAGTCCTCTTCCCTGGCGAGCGCCGAGTCGGTCAAGACGGACCTGGCGCAGATCGGGATCGACGTGGAGATCGTGCAGCAGGATTTCGACACGCTCCTCGGCACGATCTCGACGCCCCACGCGGCACCCATGGTGAGCATCGGCTGGTTCCAGGACTTCCCGGACCCGTCGGATTTCATCGATCCCATCCTGAGCTGCGCCTCCGCGGTCGAGGGCGGCGCCAACCAGGCGTGGTACTGCAACCCTGACGTGGACGCGAAGGCCGCCGCGGCCCGTACCGTGCTCGACCTTCAGGAGGCGATCCCGCAGTACCAGGAGATCGAGCAGATGATCATGGCGGACGCCCCCTGGGTGCCCACCACGTTCTCGCTCGTCTCGGGTCTGAACTCCTCTCGTCTGCAGGGGTTCGAGCACATCCACCCGGTGTACTGGTGGACCCTCTGGAACTACTCGGTCACCGACTGACCTGTCCCTCCGTCGCTCCCGCGGGGACACGCGATGGACCTCGTCGCGCCGCGCTCGGGCGACGCCGACACCGCCGACACGGCCGGCGAGGGCATGTCCCTCGCCGGCCGGGGGTCCTCTCGGACCTGGCTCGTCCTGCGGCGCGACCGCGGGGCGTGGGTGGGAGCCGGCCTCGCGCTCGCCGTCATCGGCGCCGTGGTCCTCGCCCCGGTGCTGTCCGCGCATGACCCCGGCCACCAGTACCGAGAGCTGATGCCGCTCGACGGCAGACCTCTGCCGCCGGGCGGTCCGTTCCTGCTGGGGACGGACAGCCAGGGCCGCGACGAGCTCGCGCGCCTGCTCCATGCGGGCCGAGCGACGCTCCTGGTGGCGTTCAGCGCGACGCTCATCGCGCTGGCCGTCGGGGCGGCGGTGGGTCTCGCGGCGGGGTACGGCGGCACGCCGCGCCTGCGATGGCGGCGCTGGACCATGGGCGTCCCCGTGGAGGGGACGCTGATGCGCGTCACCGACGTGGGGCTGGCGTTCCCGACCCTGCTGTTCGCGATCGCACTGGCGGCCGTGCTGAGGCCGAGCCTGGAGCTGGTCATCGTGGTCATCGCATCCGCGCTGTGGGCCAGCACGGCGCGCCTGGTCTATGCCCGCACCCTCATGCTCCGGAGCGCCGAGTTCATCATCGCGTCCCACGCGCTCGGCACCAGACCCTGGCGCATCATGACCCGCCACCTGCTGCCCCACCTGATGCCGATGCTCATCGTGCTGTTCGCGATGGGCCTCGCGGTCACGGTGCTGTTCGAGGTCACCCTCGCCTACCTGGGGGCCGGTGCCCCTGCGGGGTCGCTCACCTGGGGCCGCATGCTTGCGGAGTCGGTGTCGTCCTATGCCACGGATCTGCGCCTGCCGCTGCTGCCGGCATTCGCGATCTTCCTGACCGTCTACGCCTTCACGCTCCTGGGTGATGCGCTCGGCGACGCGCTCGACCCGCGAGCCTGGGATCACTGATGGGAGTGTTCCTGGTCCGGCGCATCCTGTGGGGCGTCTCGATCCTGGCCGTCGTCTCCGTGATCGCGTTCGCACTCACCTTCGTCGCACCGACCAACCCCGCCCGCTCCATCGCGGGGCCCAACGCATCGATCGCCGACGTGGAGCGGATCCGCGTCGCGCTGGGCCTGGATCGGCCCATGCTGGAGCAGCTGGGATCCTATGTCGTGTCCCTGCTGCACGGCGACCTGGGCCGGTCCTACCAGAAGGCCGGCATGCCGGTGGTGGACCTCATCGCGTCCCGCCTGCTGCCGACCGTGGAGCTTGCCGTGGTCGGCCTGGGCATCGGCCTGCTCGCGGGGGTCGCGGTCGGTGTCCAGGCCGCGCGCAGGCGCGGCTCGCGGATCGACCGGATGGGCTCGCTGGTCGGTTCGATGATGATGGCGCTGCCATCGTTCTTCGTGGGCTACATGCTCATCTACTGGCTGGCGTTCCGACCGCTGCGGGACCTGGGCGTGGATGTCCTGCCGCTCCCGGGCGCCACCTGGGACCCGCTGGATGTTCGGGCGCTCATCCTGCCCGCGGTCACCCTCGCCATCGTCAGCGCGCCGTTCTACATCCGCCTCGCCCGCAACCTGATGGCCGATGAGCTGCACCGCGACCACATCCGCACCGCGCGCGCGAAGGGCCTGTCCGAGCGAACCGTGGCGTGGCGTCACGCGTTCCGCAACGCGCTGCCGCCCATCGTCGCGCAAGGCGGGATGGACCTCGGGTTCCTGCTGGGGGGCGTGGTGGTCGTCGAGGCGGTCTTCAGCTGGCCCGGCATCGGCCAGCAGGCGGTGGAATCGATCACCTCGGAGGACCTGCCGGTGCTGATGGGGACCCTGCTCCTGGGCACCGCCTTCATCGTGGTCGCGAGCATCATCGTGGACGTGGTCATCGCCCTGCTGGACCCTCGCATCGGGCACTGGAGCGCTGGCGAGCGCTGACCATCCCCATGGACCGTGGCGCGGGATCACGACGCGGAGCGTCTCATCGGTGCGTGCTCGCACCGCCGTTGGAGTCGGTGCGGTGGGGTCCGGGGCGCCGAGGACGTAGCCTGAGTCGGTGACCGTGGATTCCATCGGGCAGGTCCTGCTGCTCTGGACCCTGCTCCTCATCGGACTGGTCCTGGGCCGTGAGTGGCTGCGCGCCCACCGCATGGCCAGACCCGACACGGCTGTGCGCGTGTTCGGAGTCCTGATCGGCGTGATGGCGGCCGCCGTGGGCTTCGCCGCACTCGCGCTCGCCGTGGCATTCGCACGTCCCGTTCTCGGGCCGTCCCCTGTGCCGTCGACCATGGCGCCGAGCCCGAGCCCGAGCCCCAGCCCGAGCCCCACGCCCAGCCCGAGCCCCACGCCCATCCCCAGCCCCACGCCGCCGCCGTCGCCCACGCCCAGTCCGAGCCCCAGCCCGAGCCCCACGCCGCCGCCGTCGCCCACGCCCAGTCCGAGCCCGTCGCCCAGCCCGAGCCCCAGCCCGAGCCCGTCGCCCAGCCCGTCGCCCAGCCCCAGCCCGACCCCGTCACCCAGCCCGAGCCCGAGCCCCACGCCCACTCCGTCGCCCACGCCCAGCCCCAGCCCGACCCCGTCACCCAGCCCCAGCTCCACGCCGTCACCCAGCCCGTCGCCCGCGCCGATTCCGACGCCCAGCCCGTCGCCCAGCCCGACCCCCAGCCCGTCGCCGTCGCCGTCGCCCACGCCGTCGCCCACGCCGTCGCCCACGCCCACGCCCAGCCCCAGCCCGACCCCGTCACCCAGCCCGTCCCCCAGCCCCAGCCCCACGCCGTCACCCACGCC
>DAOTUU010000030.1:0-187345 GCA_034436555.1 Chloroflexota bacterium
CCCCTGGACCAGTTCCTGATGCCCATGGTCCTCGCGGCCGACGCGGTCGTCAAGGACGGCGACCTCATCGGCGACCCCACCGAGGGTGCTCTCGTGGTGCTCGCCGCGAAGGGCGGTATCAGCCCCGAGGTCACGCGCGAGACCTATCCGCGCCTTGCGACCCTGCCCTTCGACTCGGCGTACAAGCTGATGGCCACGTTCCATGCGATGAAGGACGAAGCCGGCAAGGATGTCGTGCGCGCCTTCGTCAAGGGCGCCCCGGACCAGCTGCTCGCCCGCGGCGGCTTCGCGCTCGACCCGGACGACCTCCACGTCATCCCCGGCACCGAGCAGCTCAAGACCGCCTATCTCGCCGAGAACGAGCGCCTCGGCAAGATGGGGCTGCGGGTCATGGCCACCGGCCGCAAAGACTTCGACCCCGCCGGATTCGACGCCGGCGCCGATCTGCTGTCGCTGCTGGACGGGCTGACGCTTCTTGCCCTCGTGGGCATCGTCGACCCGCCGCGGCCCACCGCCAAGGTGTCCATCGAGAAGGCACATGCCGCGGGCATCCAGGTGCGCATGATCACCGGCGACCACGCGGTCACCGCGGAGGCGATCGCGCAACAGCTGGGCATCCGCGGTCGGGCCATCACGGGCGCCGAGTGGGCGGCGATGTCCGACGAGCAGGCGATCAAGGAGATCGACGACATCGGCGTGATCGCGCGGGTCACGCCCCAGGACAAGGTGCGTCTCGTCGACATCCTCAAGGCGAAGGGCCACATCGTCGCGATGACCGGCGATGGCGTGAACGATGCGCCCGCGCTCAAGAAGGCGGACATCGGCGTGGCCATGGGCATCACCGGCACCGAGGTCTCCAAGGAGGCCGCCGTGATGATCCTGACCGACGACGACTTCTCCACCATCGTGCGTGCCGTGGAGATGGGCCGGGGCCTGTACGACAACCTCAAGAAGTACATCCGCTTCCAGATGGCGGGTCTGTTCGGGTTCATCACCACGTTCCTGGGCGCGTCGATCTTCTACATCGCAGGCGGCGTCCCGTTCCTGCCGCTCCAGACGCTGTGGGTGAACTTCACGATTCAGGTATTCCAGGCCGTGGGCCTCGGGTACGGCAAGCCCGCGGAGGGCCTCATGGAGCGCAGGCCTCGCCCGGCGAACCAGGCGATCCTGCCCAGGCCGCTCATCGCGTGGCTGGCGCTCGTGGGTGCCTATATGGGTGTCGTGACCCTGCTGACCATCTCGTGGGCGACGACGACCTACGGCGACGCCATCGCCCGCACGATGGGCCTGACGGTGTTCTCCGTGTTCAACATCGCGTTCGCCTGGGCAACCAAGGATGAGATGCGCTCGCTGCTGGACACGGACGTGAGCGGCGACCGCTATCTCGTGCGCACCACGTTGCTGTCGGTTGCGGCGGTGTTCCTGGCCACCGAGTTCGGGCCGCTCCAGCGGCTGCTCGACACCGTCAGCCTGAACCTGGAGCAATGGGTCATCTGCTGGGCCGTCGGGCTTTCGATCATCGTCGTCTCGGAGATCAAGAAGCGCGCCTATCGCAAGCCGCTCGATGAGGGCGAGGAGCTGGTCGCGCCGCCCGACGCCGCGCCCGCGGCACCCGCGGCCACGGCCGCCTGACGGAGGGATCCGGACATGCCTGACAAGCGGTTCCCGCGGCTCCACGAGTTCATCGAACCGTTCCGGGTGGAGCCCGGCCGCAGGGTGCGGCTGGCCAGGGACTTCGACCCCGCGTTCACCGGCGACCTGGTCAAGAAGGAGCAGGCAGCGGACCTCCTGCGCGAGGGTGTCGAGATGCTGGCCGAGTTCCAGGCGCGGCTGGCGGCCCAGGACACCTGGTCGATGCTGGTCATCTTCCAGGCCATGGATGCCGCGGGCAAGGACGGCACCATCCGCCACGTGATGAGCGGCGTCAACCCGCAGGGCGTTGAGGTGACCTCGTTCAAGGTCCCCTCGGAGCTGGAGCGGGACCACGACTACCTGTGGCGGTCCGCGCTCCGCCTGCCTCGACGGGGAGACATCGGCATCTTCAACCGCTCGTACTACGAGGAATGCCTCGTGGTGCGCGTCCACCCGGAGATCCTTCAGGGGCAGCGGATGCCCACGCGGTCCAAGGGCAAGGATGTCTGGCAGCGTCGCTTCCGGGAGATCAACGACTGGGAGCGGTACCTCGTCGACAACGGCACCAAGATCGTGAAGCTGTTCCTCAACGTGTCCAAGGAGGAGCAGCGCGAACGGTTCCTGGCGCGCATCGGCGAGCCGGACAAGAACTGGAAGTTCTCCGCCGCGGACGCTCGCGAGCGGCGCCACTGGGACGACTACCAGAAGGCGTTCGAGGACGTTCTGTCGAACACCTCCACGGAGTGGGCCCCGTGGCACGTCATCCCGGCCGACCGGAAGTGGTTCCTGCGCCTGGGTGCGGCCGCCGTGATCATCGAGGCGATCATGCAGCTGGACCCGAGGTTCCCGGTCGCCTCCGCGGAGGCGAAGGCGGATATGGCGACGGTGAAGGCCGAGCTGCTCGCGGAGGGTCCGCTGCGCGAGGGCGTGATCATCCCCGGCATCAACGACGGTCCAGTTGCTGAGGCGGTGGTGCCGGACGCCCCGGCGAAGCCCCAGAAGGGCAAGCGCCGCAAGAAGGGCTGACCGGCGCGGCTGGGTCCGCCGGGCGTTCGTCGGTCAGCGGACCCGGGTCGGTCCGCGGGACGCAGCTGGCTCAGCCGGGTTCGGTCCGGTCAGTCGGCCAGCACGGCGGCGATGGCGCGGCAGGTCGGCTCCAGATTCGCCGACGTCAGGCCGGCGACGTTCACGCGGCCGCCGCCCACGACGTAGAGGGCGTGGTCCTCCTTGAGCCGCCTCACCTGGTCCGCGGACAGCCCCAGGAGCGAGAACATGCCGCGCTGGCGCAGCAGCCGTGAGAAGTCGGGCGCGCCGGCCGCCGCGAGACCGTCCACGAAGCGCCGGCGGTTGCCGTTGATCCGATCGCGCATCTGGGTCACCTCCGCCTCCCAGCGCGCGGCCAGTGCGGCGTCCGAGAGGATGGTGGCCACCACCTCGCCGCCGTGTGCGGGCGGATTGGAGTAGTTCGCGCGGACCGTGGCCTTCGCGTGGGTCAGCAGCGTCTGGGCGTCCTGCCGCGTGGCGGCCACGAGTGACAGGGCCCCGACCCGCTCGTCGTACAGCGAGAAGTTCTTGCTGAAGCTGGATGCCACGAGCAGCTCCGCCCCTGGTCGGACCAGCTCCCGCAGCCCGGCGGCGTCCTCCGCCAGGCCGTCTCCGAATCCCTGGTAGGCGAAGTCCACGAGCGCCAGGAGACCGCGCTCCGCGATGACGTCGGCCAGCTGCGGCCAGACCTCGGGTGTCGGGTCGATGCCCGTGGGGTTGTGACAGCAGGCGTGGAGCAGCACCACGTCGCCGGGGCTGGCGGTTCGGAGCGTCGCGAGCATGCCCGACACGTCCAGGGCGCCGGTGGCCGGGTCCAGGTACGGGTAGCTCTTCGTGGGCAGCCCAGCCGCCGCGAACACGGATGGGTGATTGGGCCAGGTGGGCGTGCTGAGCCAGACCGTGGCGCCGGGGCGGACGCGCGCGATGAGGTCCCCGGCCACGCGCAGGGCACCGGTCCCGCCGGGGGTGTGGAGCGTCTCCACCCGCCCTTCCGCGATGGCGGGCGAGTCGGCGCCGAAGATGAGCGCACGGACCGGTCTGAGGTACGCCGGATCTCCCGCGATCGGCTTGTACAGCTTCGTGGTCTGGGAGGCGAGGATGCGCGCCTCCGCCTCGGTCACGGTGTCCAGCACCGGCGTGATGCCGCGCTCGTCCACGTAGACCCCCGAGGCGAGGGTGATCTTGGTGGGGCGCGGGTCACGGTTGAACTCCTCGGTCAGGCCGAGGATCGGGTCGGGCGGGAGGGGCGTGAGGCCGGCGAAGATGGACATGGTGGCGATGGTAGCCGCGATCGGATGCCGGGCGCCGAGCCGAGCCGCCGAGCCGCGCCGCGCCGCCGCGCCGCCCCCGTGCCCCCGCCGCGCCGCGCCTCCCCCGTGCCTCCGCCGCAGCCGCCCCACGGCCGCCGCGCCGCGGCCGCCCCAGCCTGGGCCGCCCCCGCTCCACGGCCGCCCCCGCTCACGCCCGCCGCAGGCCGTCGCGCCGCGCCGCCGCAGGCCCCCGGTCGACATGTCGTCCGGATCCCCGGGTGACGGGCCGCGCGGGGACCGTCGCGGTCGCGCCGCCGCAGGCCCCGGTCGACATGTCGTCCACCGGCGGCCGCGGGAGGGCCGGCCCGGTCCGTCGCGCCGCGCCGCCGCAGGCCCCCGGTCGACATGTCGTCCGGATCCCCGGGTGACGGGCCGCGCGGGGACCGTCGCGGTCGCGCCGCCGCAGGCCCCGGTCGACATGTCGTCCGGATCCCCGGGTGACGGGCCGCGCGGGGACCGTCGCGGTCGCGCCGCCGCAGGCCCCGGTCGACATGTCGTCCACCGGCGGCCGCGGGAGGGCCGGCCCGGTCCGTCGCGCCGCGCCGCGGTCGACATGTCGACCAGGCCCGCCCCCCGCCGAGCCGCGCCGAGCCGCGCCGCGCCGCCGAGCCGCGCCGCGCCGCCCCCGAGCACCGCCGCGCCGCCGAGCCGCGCCGCGCCGCCGAGCCGCGCCGAGCCGCGCCGCGCCGCCGAGCCGCGCCGCGCCGCCCCCGAGCACCGCCGCGCCGCCGAGCCGCGCCGAGCCGCGCCGCGCCGCCGAGCCGCGCCGCGCCGCCCCCGAGCACCCCCGATACACTCACCCCGTGAATGACGAGGTGATCGGCGGACCGCAGCTCGACCGACAGGAGCGGCCGCTCCGCCTGGGGGTCGACGGCAGGCCGCTCGTCCCGCAGCGTGTCCATGAGACCCGGCCCACGCCCCTCCAGGGCGCCTTCATCCACCTCTCGGTCGTGGTCATGTTCTGCGGCGTCATCGCGATCATGGCCTTGGAGCTGGGCACCGCCATGGCCTCGCTGGTCGTCAAGGTCCCGGTCGCCATCGGCGGCACGCTGCTCATCCTGGTCACCGGCGATGCCGCGGTCCGGATCTGGCGCTCGGCCTGGGCGTGGATGCCGATCGATCGGCCTCGCGGCCTCCAGCGACTCATCTGGTTCGCCGTCAGCATCGGGGCGATCGCGTTCGTCGCCGCGGTCATGTGGGTCGTGCTGACCGCGTGAACCTCCGCGATCGCCACCCGCTCGTGGATCACGGGGTCGCCGATGGGCTCGAGGGATTCGACGAGGGGGCACCCAGCTGGCTCGCCGCCACCGTCCGCCACTGCTCCCGGTGCGGCGCTCGCCTGCGCTATGGGCCCATCACGGGCGAACACCGCCATCGCGCGGCCTGCGAGGCCTGCGGCTTCATCGCGTACATCAACCCGAGACCCGTGGTGACCACCATCCCGGTCCTCGACGACGGTCGGGTGATGCTGTTGCGCCGCGCCCTCGAGCCGGGTTACGGCGCATGGGCCCAGCCGGGCGGATTCCTGGAGGCGGACGAGACCGCGCTCCAGGGTGCCGTCCGCGAGACGCGCGAGGAGACCGGGCTGATCGTCGAGCCGGTCGGCATCGTCGGGCTCTACTCCCGCCCCCAGGCGGCCATCGTCGTGGTCGCGTTCGAGGCCCGCATCGTCGGCGGGGAGCCACGACCCACGCCCGAGGCGCTCGAGATCCGACCGTTCGACCCGACCACGATCCCCTGGCCGGAGATCGCGTTCGACACGAGCGTGTGGGCCCTCTCCGACTGGATTCGGTCGACCTATCCGAATCTGGCCATCGACCTGCCGGAGCGCGGTTTCCACGTCGGCTGATCGCCCCGGCGGCACCCGCGGACCGGCTGCCACCCGGCCCCACCGCCCGCGCTACCTTGGTGGCATGAGCGGCGTGGCGTTCCTGGGCCTGGACCTGGGCACGAGCTCGCTCAAGGCGGTCGTGCTGGCCTCGGACGGTCACACCGTGCTGGGCAGGTCGTCCGCCACGCACCCGCTCACCTCGCCGCGGCCGGACTGGTCAGAGACCGACCCGCAGGACTGGTGGACGGCGGCGGTGACGGCCGCCCGGCAGGCACTGGCGCTCGCAGGCCATCCGCCGGTCGCGGCGGTCGGCGTCGACGGGCAGATGCACGGACACACCATCGTGGACGCGCATGGGCGCGCGGTGCGAGACGCGATCCTCTGGTCGGACGGCCGCGCGGTGGCGCTGGAGGAACGGTTCGCCGGCCTGTCCGCGGACCAGCGGCATCGCCTGGCGAACCCGTTCATCAGCGGGGCCGCGGGCGCCACGCTGGGGTGGCTCTCGGAACACGAGCCCGAGGTGCTGGCTCGGGCACGCTGGTCGCTCTCGGCCAAGGACATGCTGCGCACGTTCCTCGTCGCGGAGACACCCGTCACCGATCCCTCCGACGCGTCCGCGAACCTCCTGTGGGACGTGCTGGCCGACCGCTGGGCGACCGACGTGATGGAGGCGCTGGGGGTGGACCCCGCGTTGATGCCGGAGGTGCGGCCGTCGGCGTCGGTGGCGGGGGCGCTGACGGCGGACGCGGCGGATGCCCTCGGCCTCGCGGGCGGGGTGCCGGTGGCGGTGGGTGCCGCGGACGCGGCGGCGGCGCTCGTGGGCACCGGGATGGTCCGACCCGGCCGAGTCCAGCTCATCGTGGGCACGGGTGCCCAGGCGCTCCGCCTCGTCGATCGGCCGCAGGCCGACCCGACCGGGCGGACGCATCTCTACCGCAGCGCGCTGCCCGGCCAGTGGTATGCGATGGCCGCCGTCCAGAACGCCGGCCTGGCGCTGGACTGGGTCCGCCGCTCGCTCGGCGTGGCGTGGTCGGATGTCTACGCCGCCGTGACCCGGGGCCTGCCCCATGCGCGCGACCCGCTGTTCGTGCCGAACCTGACCCGGGAGCGACCGCCGCAGCCGGCACCCGGACCAGGGGCGGCGTGGGTCGGGCTGCGGCTGGGCCATGATCGCGACACGATGCTGCGTGCCGCGGCCGAGGGCGTCGCCCAGGGCATCCGCCTGGCCGTGGATGCCCTGCCCGACACGCCGGAGGGGCAGGAGCTGCTGCTCGTGGGTGGGGGCGGCGTCGACCCGGGCCACCGCCAGCTGCTGGCGGATGTGCTGGGCCGGGACCTCCGGTCGCTCGACGTGGGTGACGCCTCCGCGCGTGGCGCCGCGCTGATGGCGGGTGTCGCGGCGGGTCGGTGGCCGTCGGTGGAGGCGTCCGTCGAGGAGGCAGACGCCGGGGCGAGTGCGGCTGGGGAGCCGCCCCCGCTCGTCACCCGCGCGCGGCCCGAGATCCATGCCGCGTACGCCGAGCGCCACGCCCGGTTCCTGGACGTCGCGCGGGCGATCGGGTGAGGCGAGCGCCCTGGCTCGCGCCGGCGCCCGCGTTCAGATCGAGGTGATGTTCGACACCCCGCCGACCATGCCCGCGGTGATGCCGATGGCCACGAGCACGGCCGCCATCCGGCGCCGATGGGGAGCCGCGATGATCACCACGGACGCGAGGAACGCCACGGACGCGAGCTTGGCGATGGTGAGCCCGGGCAGCCCGAACATCTCCGCGAGCTGGATGACGACGGGGTTGGCCTCCGCGGCCATGCCGTGCTTCGCGGTCATGACCAGGAAGCTCAGGTAGTCGAAGGCGTGGGCCGCGACGAGAGCGACGAGTGCGGGCGTCATGCGAGTGGCTCCGATCCCGTGGGCGTGTCCTGCGCAAGGGTCCGGGATCGGGCTCGCCACTGCTCCGCGTGATCCGAATGGCGACCGACTCGGAAGGACCACGCCTCAACGCTTCCCGCTGTTAGGTTCTGGGATCAGTGTAGCCATGGTGATGGTGAACCGGGGCAACGAGAATCGCCCGATCGGTGCGTCCTGTCACCGTTCCGAAGGGGTGACCGCGGTGCCACCGGTGCCGCTGGTGCCCTCGGTCCACGGATGGGTCGTGGGCCAGGCCCGAAGCACGGGCCACCGGTGGTCCAGCCACACCGTGAAGCGGCCCACCGGGTCGCCTGGCCAGCGTGCCCGCTGCTCGCCCAGACCCAGCCAGTCGTCCAGGTGCCAGCAGATGATCGGCGCCAGCGCCGCGAGATACGCGAACGTGGACCACCAGCCCGTGAACAGCGTGGCGACGTAGATCACGGCCCCGGTCACCACGAACGACCGGGCGGTGCGCACCTGGAGGAAGCCGATGATCGCGATGGCTGCCCCGATGGCCAGGCGCACCAGCTGCCACATCGCCTCCGGCATCACGCTCGCGCCCCCGGCGACCCAGCCCAACGAGTAGTACGGGGTCAGGTGGACGGCGTCCGCCTCCCGGAAGCTCCGCAGGATGGCGGCCGGGCTCCACCACAGCGCCGCCGGGCCCCAGGTCAGCAGGCTGCCCAGCAGGAACGCGAGCAGCGGCCAGACGAGGCCGCCGTACGCCATCAGGGGCGGGATCCAGGCTGCCGCGTAGGGCTTGAACGCGGCGGCGACCGCGATCAGGAAGCCGCCCGCCACCGGCGAGCGCTGTGCCACGAGGAGGGCGACCAGCAGCACCATCCCGGCGCTCGTGTCGTTGGAGCCGTCCGCGGCGGTCACCAGCAGCGGCGCCAGCATCGCGTAGACGCCCAGGCCCAGGACCCGTCCGCGCACGCCCAGCGCGACCACCATGGCGCACGCGACCAGCAGCTCGAAGCGCTTCGCGTCCTCCGCGAACCAGAGCCATCCCTGGACGACGGGCCAGTACCAGGCGAGGGCGACCGGTCCATACGCGTAGGGCGCGCCCGGCGGGAACGACTCGGGATACCCGATGCCGTATGGGTTGCCGCCGGAGGCGGTCGTCCGGACGGCGGCCTCCACCACCTGGAGCACGTCCGAGAAGCCGCCGTAGGCCGCTCCGGATCTGAGCGCGAGCCCGGACGCCACGAGGGCGGCCACCGCGAGCCACGGCAGGTGCCACCGGAGCGTCAGCGCGAGCGTGCCGAGACACGCCAGGAGCGCACCGACGATGCCCATGGGTGGCGTCCCGACGCCCATGGCCAGGAGCGCGGCCACGAACAGGCCAAGCCAGACGGCCAGGTCGCGCTCCGGCGTGGCGCGGGCGAGCAACCCCGACCCGGACCCGACCGAGGGTGCGGTCCCCGACTCACGCGCGGTCACGGACGGCGTGCCGGTCGCGCCAGCTCCTCGAGGATCCCGGTCGCCGCTTCCACGCATCGCTGGTCCGCGACCGACCGCGCCCCCAGCAGGCCAGCCAGCATGGACACGCGCCGGTCGCGGTGGTGCTGGAGCAGCGCGGCACCGGCGGGCGTGGCGGAGACCACGACGAGGCGCCCGTCGGTCGCGCTGCGCGACCGGGTCACCAGACCGTCCGCCACCATGGCGTTCACGAGACGCGTCATGGACGGTGCGGTGACACCCTCCGACGCCGCGAGCTGACCGAGCGTGCGGGGACCGCCCAGGACGAGCACCCCCAGGGCGGCGAGGCGAGCGCTGCTCTGGCCCAGGGCCGCGTCCTCTCTGTGGAGCTGGCGCACGAGATGGGTGGCGACGCTGGTGAGGCGGGTGGCGACCTGTCCCGCATCGACACCTGATGTGTCCGCTCCGGACGGGCCGTCGACCGCCTGTGGGGACCGGGTGCCCTTGTGCTTGGACTTCCCCTTCTTGCCCATGACCCGTATCTTCGTTGTGCTAACGAACGATGGCAAGTGGTCGTGGCGGTCGATCGCAGGGATGCACCAGCCCGGGTGCGGGCCTCGGCGTGCCGGCCGTCGCGTGCCGGCCGTGGCGTGCCGGCCACCGCTCACGCGGGTGGCGGTTCGCCTGCGTTGTCCGGGTGACGGAAGCAGTCGATCGTGTGGTCGTTCACCAGGCCGGCCGACTGGAGGTGGGCGTACACGATGGTGGGCCCCACGAACCGAAAGCCGCGCCTCATGAGTTCCTTCGAGATCGTCTCCGACAGCGGCGTGAAGGCCGGGATGTCGCCCATCCCGCGCCAGCGGTTGACCAGCGGCGTCCCGTCCACGAACGACCACAGGAAGCCCGACAGTCCGGGGCCCTCCGCGCGCAGCGCCAGAACGGCCCGCGCGTTCTCGCGAACGGCGTGGATCTTGGCGCGGTTGCGGACGATCCGGGAATCGGTGCGCAGCTCGGCCTGGCGGGCGTCGTCGTAGGCGGCGATGCGCGCCGCGTCGAACCCCTCGTACGCGGCGCGATAGCCGTCCCGCCGGAACAGGATGGTGCTCCAGGAGAGGCCCGCCTGTGCGCCCTCAAGGCACAGCAGCTCGAAGTGGTGGTCCTCGTCGTGGACCGGGACGCCCCATTCGATGTCGTGGTAGGCGATCATCCGCGGGTCGGCACCGGCCCAGCCACAGCGCGTGCTCATCGCTTCGGCCATCCGAGCGCCCGCTGCTCGCGCAGCCGCTCCTCCACGCTCCCCAGTGCCGACCCCGTGTCTTCCAGCAGCGCCGCGGTCATCGGATCGTGCCGGCGGATGGCGTGCTCGAGCCGTGCCGCATGGTCGGCCAGATCCACGGCGCCCAGTCGCGCTCCGGCCGCCGCGAGGCTCGTCGCCGCGTCCAGGGCGCCGTCCTGATCGCCCCGATCCAGCCCGGTCGCGATCCGGCGCCACCATCGGGGCGCGTCATCCAGGAACCGGTCGATGACCTCGGCGACGCGGTCAGGGTCGTCGCCCAGCGCCTGGAACAGGTCGTCGAGCGCGTCGTCGTCAAGCACGCCGTCGTCGGGCGTCAGGACTCGAGCGTCCGGACGCTCAGTAGATCATCCGCACGTCGGACGGCAGATGGACCGTGAACGCCTCGTCCGGCACGACCGCGTCAACGTCCAGGCCGATCACCTGCGTGTGACGCGTGGTGCGGTCCGCGATGTGCTCCGCGAGGACGGTGACGAATCCGGTGAGGCGGTCCACGCCCACCTCCATCCAGCGATCGGGACGGTCTGTCAGCACGTGGGTGGAGCGCGGCTGCTCTGCCCGCAGCACGAGCGTCTCTCGCCCGCCCGCCACGTGCGTGGTGCCCGCGAGGGTGACGCGCCCGGTGAGCAGCACGTTGCGGATGAGTCCGTTGGGGTGGACCAGCGTGTCCACGACGCTCGTCGCGGGCAGCGCGGTGCGCGGCGTCCAGAGCTGCGCGAAGCGCGGCTTGGACGGATCGTCCGCCCCGACCGGCAGCGTCCGCAGCGGACGGATGCTGGCGCGCTCGTCCAGCGCGTCATAGGTGGTCACCATCGCGCCGTCGCTGGACCACACGCGGTAGTCACGGCTGAGCGGATCGGTGCTGCGACGCGTCGTGACGCGCGCGAACCCGGGGTGGCGCAGGATCAGCTCGATGGTGCTGAGCTCCTCGCCTCGGGCCGTGCTCAGGCGCTCCTCCACGCGCATCCGCAGCGTCTGCACCCGCAGCTCCGCATCCACCATGAACGTGAACAGGTCTTCCAGGCGCGGCGCCTGGTCGTCCAGCGCCATGAGCGTGGCGGAACGATCTGCGGAGGCGGTGGGTGTGACGGCGACGACTTCAGACATGACCGCGCGATCGTACAGCAGCGCGCCGGAGCGGCACACGATGGGATCGTGGACGGCGCGCCGGTCCAGGCTCGAAAGGTGCATCATCCGCGCGTGGAGCGTCCGCCCGTCGGCCCCGCGGCCGGCACCCGGTTCATCCGACGCACGCGTGAGCGACGCGAGGTCGCGGAGCGCCTGGAGCTCGCCCCCGCGGCGACGCCGGCCGCGGACTCCCGAGGGCGTGCCCGCCCAGAGCCGCAGGATCCCTACCGCACCGCCTTCGAGCGCGACCGTGACCGGATCGTCCACTCCAAGGCGTTCCGTCGCCTCAAGCACAAGACCCAGGTGTTCCTCGACCCGGAGGGCGACCACGTCATCACGCGCCTCAGCCACACCGTCCAGGTCCACCAGATCGCGCGCTCCCTGGCGGCCGCGCTGTCGCTCAACGAGCCGCTCGCGGAGGCGATCGCGCTGGGACACGACGTGGGCCACACGCCCTTCGGGCATACCGGCGAGGAGGCGCTGTCGCCCTACTTCCCGTCGACCGGCGGCTGGCACCACGCCGCGCAGAGCGTGCGCATCTACGAGGTGCTGGAGGACCTGAACCTGTCGTGGGAGGTGCGCGACGGCATCCGCGCCCACTCCTGGAAGGTGGATCCGCCGCCCGCCACCCAGGAGGCGATGTGCGTCCGATACGCCGATCGGATCGCCTACCTCACCCATGACGCGCTGGACGCGATGCGCGCCGGTGTGCTCACCGAGCGGTCGTTCCCGGAGGTCGTGTCCCGGCGCTTCGGGCCGCCCGGGAAGGCATGGATCGGGGAGATGATCGAGTCCATCATCGAGGAGTCGCTGCTGGGCGACGAGGTGCGCATGGACGCGCAGACGCTCGCCGTGATGCACGAGCTGCGCGACTTCATGTTCCAGCGCGTCTACCTGTCCACGGCGCAGCGCAGTCGAGCGAACGAGGCGGTGGACCTGCTGCGGCGGCTGATGGACTGGCACCTGGACCATCCCGACGAGCTGCCCGGCTCCTATCGCGACACGCAGGCGGACCGGGTGACCCAGGTGGCCGACCATGTCGCAGGGATGACCGACCGGTACGCCCAGCGGATCCACGAGCGGCTGTTCGGGTCGCCCGGCATCAGCGGGGACGCGGCGTGGTGACCCTCACGCTGCGCGTCCAGCGCTGGCTGTGCTTCTGGCTGGGGCACGCACCCGTGGACGGTCCACCCATCCGCCATTGCCGTCGCTGCGGCCAGGTGCGCAACCTGCCCGACTGACGGGGGACGGTCGCGCGGCGGCGTGTCCGGGCGGTGCAGCGGGGTCGCGCCACCGCGGACGTAGACTGGACGCATGCCCGTCGCCCCCGCCATCGACGCCGACCGCTACCGCGCGGTCATGGGCCGCTTCGTCACCGGGGTCACCGTCGTGACGACGCTCGACGGCGGCGGTGCCGTCGCGCCGCACCCGTTCGGGACCACGGTCAACAGCTTCAGCAGCGTCAGCCTGGAGCCGCCGCTGGTGCTGGTCACCATCGGCCGCGAGCGATCGATCCTGCCCATCCTCGCGCGGACCGGCCGGTTTGCGGTCAACATCCTCGCCGAGGGCGCGCAGGCCCTGTCGGACTGCTTCGCGGGGGCACCCGGCCCCATCCCGCGGGAGGCGTTCTGCGGGGCATCGTGGCAGCCGAGCCCCAGCGGGATGCCCTACCTGGATGCGGCGCTGGCCTGGGTCGACTGTGCGCTGGAGCGGGTCATCGAGGCGGGCGACCACGTGATCCACCTGGGCCGCGTGGCGGACCTCCGGGTCAGTTCCTCCAACGCGTGGCCGCTGCTCTACTTCCAGCGGCGCTACCTCCACATCGAGCACGCCGAGGCGGCCGACCTGCGCGGCAAGCCCGACTCGACGTAGCGGCCCGGCGCGACGCGTGCCCATCGTCACGGCCAACGGCCTGGACATCCACGTCACCATCGAGGGCGAGGGGCCGCCGTTGCTGCTGCTCCATGGCGCCACGAGCTCCGCCCTGGAGGACTGGTCGGCCCAGCGGCCGTCCTTCCGCCAGCACTTCACCATCCACCTCGTGGACGCGCGCGGCCATGCCCGGACCCTGACCCACGGTCCCGATCCCATGGCCGGATGGTCGCGCGACGCGCTCGTGGAGGATCTGGGCGCGCTCGCGGACGCCCTGGGCCTGGAGCGCTTCCACGTCGCGGGCTTCTCCATGGGGGCGATGACCGCGCTGGCATTCGCGACCCGACATCCGCAGCGACTGCTCTCGGCGATCCTCGCGGGCATCAGCCCCGAGCGCGATCCGCGCAGCCGGGTGGCGGCACGCCTCATGGACCCGGAGCGGATCGAGCGGGAGGAGCCGGCGTGGGCCGCGCAGCTCGATCGGCGCCACACGCCCGCCCAGGGCCCCGGTGGCTGGAAGCGACTGCTGCGCACCATCGCCTCGGACACCGCGACCCAGGACCTGCTGACCCCGGGGCAGCTGCGGGCGGCGCGCGTGCCGGCGCTCGTGGTCGTGGGCGACCGCGACGTGTTCGTGCCGGTCGACCAGGCGTGGCGACTGCATCGCCAGCTGCCGGACTCCCGGCTGTTCGTGGTGCCCGGCAGCGGACACGTGGTCACGGTGACACAGCCGTCGCTGCTCACCCAGGCCGCCATCGCGTTCTGGCGCTCGCTGGAGCGCCCGGAGGGATCCGCACCGGCGCGTCCGATGGGGACGGCGGCGGTGCTCAGGCAGGGAGAGGTGGAGCGCTGATGACCGCATCCGGACCCGACGACGCCACGCAGCAGCCCATCCGCGTGGAGCTCCCCGCATCCGACCCCGCGTCCGGTGAGCCGCGGCCCGGTGTGGCTCTCGTGACCATCGACCGACCGCGGGTCCTCAACGCCATCGACCACGCCACCATGGATGCCCTGGTGCGGACGCTGGAGGAGTTGGACGCCGACCCCGAGTGCCGGGCCATCATCATCACCGGCGCGGGCGAGCGCGCCTTCGCCGCCGGTGCGGACGTCGCGGAGATGGCGCGGCACACGGGCACCACGATCCGGGCCGCCGACCCGTTCGCCACCTGGGACCGCATCGGGGGCGTCGTCACGCCGATCATCGCGGCGGTGCGCGGATTCGCCCTGGGCGGCGGCTGCGAACTGGCCCTCGCCTGCGACATGATCGTGGCCGCGGATGACGCCACGTTCGGGCAGCCGGAGATCCGGCTGGGCATCATGCCCGGGGTGGGCGGCACCCAGCGGCTGGCCCGGGCCGTGGGCAAGGCGCGCGCCATGGAGCTCATCCTCACCGGGCGCCGCATCCCCGCCACGGAGGCGTTCGCGCTGGGGCTCGTCACGCGCCTCGCGCCCGCCGCGGAGACCGTGTCCGCGGCGCTCGCCCTGGGAGCCGAGATCGCGGCGCTCTCGCCGGTCGCGGTGGCGGCCGCGATGCGCGCCATCGAGATCGCCGAGGAGCTGCCGCTCGCCGACGGGCTGGCTGCGGAGCGCGCCGCGTTCTACGACCTGTTCGACACCGAGGACCAGGCGGAGGGGATGCGCGCGTTCCTCGAGAAGCGCCCGGCGGTGTGGCGCGGCCGATGACCCGGACGCCCGCCCGGACGGTCCATGCCTGAGCCGCCGGACCCTGACCGGGCGGCCGATGATCGGGCGGGCGACGCGGCCGATGCGACCGAGGGGCGCGTCCTGGTGGTGGGGGCGGGTGCGCCAGCCACGGGCCTGGCCGACCTGCTGGGGCGAGCGGGTCGTCCGACCGACCGGGTGCCCGAGCCGGGCGCGGTCGCCCACAGCCTGGGCCGGGCGCCGGTGCTGGTGGTGGAGGCGACGCCAGACGATGGGGAGGCGGCGAAGCGGATCGCGGTGCAGACGGTGCTGGGCACGGTCCCGCGTGGGGTGCCGGTGGCGATCGCGACCCGGCGGCACGTGCTCGCCGCGCTGCTGCCGACCATGAGCGACGGGTCGCGGGTGGTCGGGCTGAACCTGGTGGCGGCGGGAGGCGTCGTGCGGGGCGAGCCCGGCGGACGTCCCGCCCTGGTGGAGGTCGCGCTGCCCGCGGCGTTCGACGACACGCTCGCGGACGGGGTGCTGACCCTGCTCCAGGGTCGCGGCGTCGTGGCGCTGCCGACCGGTGACACGCCCGGGCGCATCGTGGACCGGCTGGTCGTCGCGGTGTGGCAGGAGGTCCTCGCGGCACGGGCGGGCGGGGTGGCGCAGGAGGACGTCGAGGGAGCCCTCGCGGAGGTCGGCATCACGCTGGAGGTGGTCGCCCGGGAGGATGTGGCAGCCATCACCCGGGCCATCCATGGCGGGCTCGGAGAGCCCGATCGGTTCGCGCCGGGCGTCGCTGCGCCCGGTGACCGGGTCGGCCCGCCTCGGACGGTCGGCGAGGTCCGCGACCGATTCGCGCTGACCGCGATCGCCGAGGCGTACCGCATGGTCGAGGAGGCCGTGACGGGCGCTGCGGAGATCGAGCGTGCCATGACCGCCGGGGCGGGTTGGGCCGCGGGCCCGTTCACGCTGGCCGCTCGACGCGGGCTTCGCGACGTCGTGACCGCGCTTGCGCGGATCGGCCGCGACGCCACCGACGACGCCGCCGCCCGCGACCGCTTCGCGATGCCCCGCCTGCTCTGGGCGATGGCCATCGCCTGATCCCCGGCGCCGCCGCGCGTGGCGTGCGTGCGGGACAGCGGCCTGGTCGGGCCCCTGGCTCCCGCGATTCGTCTCGCACCCCCGCGTCGCGCAGGCGGCGTCCGCCGCTCCGCCGGCGCCCGCCGCCCCCGCCGGCGCCCGTCGCGGGCCTCGCCTGGGCGACCCGCTACGGCATCACGAGGTGGACCGGCGAGCCCTTCACCTGGACCTGCCAGGTGGTCAGGTCGGTCGAGAAGTCGTCCGCGTCGCCGCTCATGTTGTAGCGGATCTTCCACCAGCCGCCCTCGCTGGTGACCGTGTCGCTCGACGGGTGCGGCGCGTCGTAGTTGCTGGGCAGCACGACGGTGATCGTCAGCCAGCACCCGTTGTAGAGGCTGGTGCCACCCGTGTTCGTGGTCACCGACGTCACGCCCGACCCCGAGCGGGAGTTGCAGGACGAGGCACCCGACGCGGTCTGCGCGCCCTGGTAGGCGAACGAGACGGGCGAGTAGCCCGATGTCGTGGGCTGGAGGATCTGGAGGTTCGCGGCGAGGCTGCCGGTGTCTCCGGGGTCCCACAGGTCGATCTGGAGCGTCTTGCCGGCGTGCGCCGCCTCGACGCGCGCCAGGTAGAACTCCGAGGACGTGCCGCCCGGCAGCCGCACGTACGCCTCCATGGAGCCGATGCCGTAGATGCGCGGCGTGCCGCCCGTCGCGGTGGACCAGAACGCGAACGCGTTGAGGCCCGTGGCGTTGTTCTGCTGGCCCGGGGAGTTCTTGTCCGTGGAGTAGGAGTGAATCCGATACGTCCGGCCGCGGCTGCCGCCGCTGAGGCCATCCGCGAGCTTCCACCAGCCGTGGTGGCCCTGGGCGGACTGGCAGTCGGTCGCGGTGGTCACGCCCAGCTGCCAGTCGGAGTAGAAGAGCTGGCGGAACGTGTTGCCGGACGAACCCAGGAGACTGTCGTCGCTGTCGTCGTAGGGCGTGTTGTTCGTGTCGTACAGGTCGAAGAAGGCGCTGATGGCCTCGCGAGAGGAGTAGCCGTTCGAACCGCCCACGGTCCAGTTCTCGCCGGTGCCGCGTGAGGTGGACCCGTCGCAGAAGCCCGGGTCGAACACCCACACCTCGCCGCCGCTGGCGCCCGCGGGGATCTCCACCGCGTAGTTGTAGTAGTTCTCGGGCAGGTACACCGCGTTGACGCCCGACACGCGCGGGTTCCACTTGGCCATGTAGGCGTCGCCCTGGATCATGGGCGCGCCCTGGGACTGCATCGCACCCCAGAAGTTCTGCGGCTGGAGGACGGTCGTGTCATAGGGGTCCCGTACGCTGACCGGATCGAACGTGGTCGTGGAGGTGACCTGGTTGTAGCGGTAGCTGACGCGCGCCTCCAGCAGATCCAGGTTGACGCTGCGACTCGAGGAGCATCCGGCGGTGCCGTCCCGCCACGTCAGCCGCACCCGGAAGTTGGAGTCGGTGAAGTCGTCTCGCTGCCACGCGTGGGAGCCCCATCCGGCGGTGCTGGAGCTGCTGCCCACGATGTGGTCCGCGGACGACGAGGTGTTCAGGTTGGGCGAATCCTGGGAGTCGGACCAGGTGGTCCCGGCGTCCCACGAGACCTCCACGCCCACCTTGCAGGCGGTGCTCGTGCCCGACCCCGTGAGGTAGGTGTCGGTGAGCCGCACCTCGATGCCCAGGATCTCCAGGCTCGGATCGTCGGGCAGTGCAGAGCCGCCGCTGAGCAGGCTGAACGCGTTCCACACCTGCTGGTGGCCGTCCGTGGACTCGCTGGCGTAGCTGTTGTTGTTGCTGACCGCGTTGCCGGGCGATGACCAGTCTCCGCCGGACACGGCCTGCCTGGTCGGCCGCCAGCTGGTGCTGCCGCCGATGAGCGCGGAGCTCGTGTTCACCACCGCGTCCACGAAGTAGCCGATGCCGTAGTAGTTCTGGGGACTGCCCATGGGCACCGGCAGGACGTACTCGGCACGGCCGACCGCGCTGACCGCGACGTTGTCCAGGCAGGTGCCGCCCTCCATGCAGAACACCCGTGCGAAGTAGGTGCCCACCGGACCGCTCACGGTCACGTTCAGACGGCGACGGTTGCGGGTGTCCTGGACGGGCGTCACGACGATGCCGTTCGATCCGTTGATGTAGCCGTTCTTGGCGGCCTCGGCGCGCGCCGTGGCGTAGGCCGTGGTCGGGTCGCCGGGGAGGTAGATGGCGCCCGCGAGCGCCGCGGCATCCGCGGCGCGCTGCATCCGCTGCTGGTTGACCCACAGCCACGACACGTCGGTGACGATCGCCACCGAGCCGATGAGCACGACCGCGACGATCACGAACAGCACGAGGGTCTGGCCGCGCTGGCGGTCTGACCGGCCGCTCGAGCGCAGCCATCGGACCAGGCGCTGGTGGGTCGACATCGGTGGCCTCATCAGGTGGGTCGGGACATCAGGTGGGGTTGAGCGCCATGACGGTCTGTTCGCGCAGGGTGATCGTGCTGGCCTGGCTTCCGCCGATCAGGCCCAGCACCGCGCCCAGCGGCGTGGTGAGCCGGTAGAGATAGACCAGCTGGACGCCGATCGAGTCGGGGTTGGGTCCCGTGTTCACCCGGGTGCAGACGTCCCAGCCGTGGCTGGACTCGGAGAAGTCGAGCTTGATGGACGAGGGTCCGGGGTCCACGTCCGGGCCGGCGCCCGGCGTGTACGTCCAGACGTTGACGCTGGAGCCGACCTGGGCGCCGCCGCTGTTCGCCTTGAAGATCCGGATCTGCTGGATGTCGCCGATGGCGACATCGGAGCCGGGCGACTTGACGATGCGCTGGACCGCCGCGATGGCGGTCTTGTCCACGCCGCCCGGATCGGTGGGCGAGCAGGAGAGCGCCCCGCCTGTGGCGAGCGCGGAGCCTGCCCGGGCGCCCTCGCGCGACGCATAGCCGATCGTCAGCAGGTCGTTGTAGGCCATGCCGAACTCGAGCATGCCCACGAGCAGGATGAGCATGACGGGCAGCACCGATGCCAGCTCCACCAGCCCCTGCCCCTCCTGGCCGCCCGTGCCGCGGGCATGCCAGCGCAGCACCGCGCGACGGATCCGTCCGGTGCGCGCGACAGATGGCGGGCCGGAGCGATGACGCCGCATCACAGGGCAGGCTCCATCCGGAACACGTTGCGCTTCTGGAAGGTCCAGCCGCGCCCGGAGCCTCCCGGGTCGTCGCCCACGAACGGCAGCAGGTCGCCCAGCGGCGTGACCCAGTCGTAGCGGTAGCGCACCACGATGCCCACGTTGTCCACGGTCGAGCGTGCCGGCGAGAGGGTGGAGCATCCGCTCAGCACGTTGCAGCGCTGGTTCACGGGGTATCCGTTCGCCGTGCGCGTGTAGGGCACGCTCATCGTGGTGCCGTTGTTGAGGTCGCAGCTGGTCGATCCGCCGCGGGTGTAGGAGGTCGAGGCATAGACCGCGTTGCCGGCCAGCGCCGTGCGCTGGATCTGGATCTCGAGCACGTTCGTCCGGTCGAGCGGCGGCTGGAGGTCGTTCTCGATCTCGTCGAGGATCAGGCAGTCGGCGCCCTCGATGTTGCCCGCGATGGACGCCGTGTGGGCTCCGTTCTGGGAGGCGCGCTGGACGCCCAGGACCGCGTTGAACGCGACGGCGAACTCGATGAGTCCCAGGATGAGCACGAACAGCAGCGGCACGAGCAGCGCGAACTCGGTGATCGCCTGGCCGCGGGAGCGCGGATGCCGGGCGTACCTGCCGGGAAGGGCGATCGCGGCGCGCAGCCGGACTCGGATCGCGCGCGAGGCTTCGGGGCGCGGGGACGGCGCGGCGGTGGGTCCGGTGGCCATGAGGGAGATGACACCCCACCGGCGCGAGGATGTCAGTAGTCCTTGCGTCATGGCAGGATCGGTACCCGGACCGTGGGACGCGGCGCGGCTCGGAGGACCATCGGGGGATGAGGGGGTGGGTCGGGTGGCGACCTACAATCGGCGCATGACCCGGGACCTGCACCGGCCCGTGCGCGAGGCGTGGATCGTCAGCGCCGTCCGGACCCCCATCGGACGGTACGGCGGCGCACTGCGCGGCGTGCGGCCGGACGACCTCGCCGCGCTCGTGATCGCGGCCGCGGTGGAGCGCGCGGGCGTGGACCCGGCGCGCATCGACGATGTGATCATGGGCAACGCCAACGGCGCCGGCGAGGAGAACCGGAACGTGGCGCGCATGGCGGCGCTCCTGGCGGGCCTCCCCGTGGAGGTGGCCGGCCAGACCGTGAACCGCCTGTGCGGCTCAGGCCTCCAGGCGATCATCAGCGCCGCGCACGCGATCATGGTCGGCGACGGTGACGTGCTCGTGGCGGGCGGCGTGGAGTCGATGACCCGCGCGCCATGGGTGATGCTCAAGCCGGAGGCGGGCTACGAGCGCGGGGAGCACGCCCTCGTGGACTCGACGCTGGGCTGGCGGTTCGTCAATCCGCGGCTCGCGGCCGCCCATCATCCGTACTCCATGGGCGAGACCGGCGAGAACGTCGCGGACCGCTGGGCCGTGTCCCGTGCAGACCAGGACGCGTTCGCGCTCGCGTCGCAGCAGCGTGCCGCCGCCGCGATCGCGGCCGGCCGGTTCCAGGAGCAGCTGGTGCCCGTGACTGCGCCCGGACCGAAGGGCACGGTCACCGTCGTGGAGCGCGACGAGCATCCGCGCGCGGACACCACCCGGGAGGCCCTGACGGCGCTGCGGCCCGCCTTCCGTGAGGGCGGGACGGTGACCGCCGGCAATGCCTCGGGCATCAACGACGGGGCCGCGGCGGTCGTGCTCGTGGAGGCGGCCGTGGCGCGCGATCTCGGGCTGCGTCCGCTGGCGCGGATCGTGAGCTCGGCGGTGGCGGGCGTGGATCCAGCGGTGATGGGCATCGGGCCGGTGCCCGCGGTGCGCAAGGCGCTCGCCCGCGCGGGCCTGGGCGTGGACGCGCTCGACCTCGTGGAGCTCAACGAGGCGTTCGCGAGCCAGAGCGTGGCCTGTGTCCGCGAGCTGGGCCTGGACCCGGCGCGCGTGAACGTCAACGGCGGCGCGATCGCGCTGGGCCATCCGCTGGGGATGAGCGGCGCCCGTCTGGTCACGATGCTGGTCCACGAGCTTCACCGGAGCGGCGGACGGTACGGCCTGGCTGCGATGTGCATCGGCGTGGGGCAGGGGATCGCCGCCGTCCTGGAGCGACTGGACAACGAGGTGACCACCGATGGCTGACCCGAACGATCCGCGATCGGCCGGATGGCCGGCGCCAGACCCCGCGCTCGCGGACGCCCTGCGCGCCCACGGGTTCGAGGCCAGCCCGCCCGCGGTCGATGTGGCGGACGAGCCGTCAGCGGGCTGGTCCGTCGCCGCGGGATCGGCTGGGTGGGACGGCACGAGCGGGGGGGTCGACCGGACGAGTGCGGGTGCAGGTCCCGGCGACTGGCATCCGGGCGCAGCCGCGGGCGGGCCCGAGGAGATGGCGGGCGGGCCCGACGTGGCCGTGGCCGCGGGGGCGGCGGCCTGGTGGGTCGATCCGTCTCCGGGCGGTGCGATCGATGACGCGCCCCTGACGCGATCCCGGGCGCAGTCCGGCGCGGCCCTGTCCCCGGCGGGCGGCGTCCCGCCTGCGGTCACGACGACGATCGTGCAGCCCCGGACGATCGCGGCGCAGCCTGCGTCGCCGATCGCGAGATCCGGCGTGGCGGCGTCAGGGCCCACGCCACCCGCGTTCCTGGCGGGCCGGATCGGACGGACCGCGACCGTCGAGGACACGGATCCCGGTGATCGGTTCGAGCCGTCGCCGGACGTGGAGGCCGGGCTGCGGGAGCTCGCCGCGTTCGCCGCGGCCGGCGCGGGCGATGCGCCGATGGATGATGACCCGCGCGCCACGATCGAATGGCCGGAGGCGCGGCCGATCAACGACGAGCAATGGAGGGACCTGCTGCCCGTCGCGCCGGCCGCGGGCGCCTGGGCCCAGCCGGAGATGGCCCGGGCAGAGACGTCCGAGCCGGAGGCGACCGAGCCGCAGACGACCGACCCGGGGGTGACCGAGCCGCAGGTGGGCGCGGGCGCACCGCTCGTCGACCCCTGGGCCGACGTGCGCTTCAGCGCGGATGACGCCGCGCCGCGGGACCACGAGGTCGCGACAGACCCGGCGCCGACCGCGGAAGACCCCCTGACCGCGGAGCCCCCCGGCTCCTGGACTGACCCCGCGGCTGCGGACGGGGCGGTCGCGACCGCGGTCCAGCAGGATGTCCAGGGGCAGGAGCAGGAGCAGGAGCTGGACGAACTGCGGCTCCAGGCGACCGCCTGGTTCGCGATCGATCGGGCCACGGACGGCGACCTCGCCGCGTCTGCCGAGGATGGTCCGACGCCGGCGCCCGCCGAGGGGACCGCCGCGATCGACCCGCGCGAGGCCGGGCCCGAGCACGAGGTGTGGGACCTGACCCCGGAGGTGCCGAGCCCGCTCGCGTCCGACGAGGCGGCGCGCCATCCCCTGGACCACCCCGCTGCGTGGCCCGCTCCGGAACCGGGCGACGTCCCCTCGTCGACGACCTCCACCACGGATGCCTGGGGCCAGCCGACCGATGCGCCGTGGGCGCCCTCGCCGTGGGACCCCCAGCCGGTCGTCGCGCCAGAACCGGTCGTCGCGCCAGACTCGGTCGTGGCGCCAGAGCCGTGGGCGGCGCCCATCGAGGACGCCCCGGGCGTGGAGTACGTGGGCTATGTCGACCGACCTGCGGTCGAGGCCATCCATGCCTCCCCGGCATCGGCGCCGGAGCCCCCGTACGTGCCGGAGCCCCCCTTCGCTCCGGAGCCCTGGTCCGCTCCTGATCCCCAGTCCGCGCAGCCCGAACCTCCCGCACCCACGGCGGGACCCGTGGAGCCGACCGCACTCCAGCCACCGGCGACCCACGCGCCCGCGATGACGGCTCCAGCGGTCATCTCGGCCGAGCCGCAGGTCGCCTGGACGGTCGACCCGTCGGTGGCCCCGGAGCCGCTGGCGACCCCTCAGCAGCATCCCGCCGCGGCGCCGTCGAGCGCGTGGTCGCCACCGCGCGGGTCGATCCGAGACATCGGCCGTCGGCCGCCGGGAGCACCTGCGGCGGCAGCCGGAGCCGCTTCGCTCGCTGCCGCGGGCGACGAGCGCGTGCCGGCACCGGACCCGACGGCTGCGACCGGGGCCAGGATGTCCGCGACCGGCGGTGACCTGTGGGACCTGGTCACCGCGTCACCCGAGACGTCGCCCGCCCCCGGTCCCAGGCCCGTGTCGCGTCTGGCCACGGTCCTGCTCACCCTCCTCGTGGTGTTCGTGATCGGGGCGCTCGTGCTGGGGTTCCTGTGGTCGTTCACCGACCTCCTGGGCGGGTAGCGACCCGGGCCCATGCCGGATCGACCCCACCGGATGGACAGCCGCGCTTGCCGAAACGGGGCTTCGAGCCTACGATGCACCTGCGGGCACCGTGAGTGGCCGCACTCCGGAGCACGACCCTGAGTTCCCGACCGCTCCGTCCCTGGAGGACGCCAGACCGATGATCGACTCCACCCAGACCACGCCGATCCAGCCGCTCCCGCTGGCCGGCGCGGATGCCACCACCCTCGTCAGCCTGAGCGAGGCGGCCGCCTCCAAGCTCACGGAACTGACCGCGGCGGAGAACAACCCGGCCATCGGCCTGCGGGTGTACGTGTACAGCGGCGGCTGCTCGGGGTTCCGGTACGGCATGATGCTGGAGGACCAGCCCACACCGGAGGACATCACGATCGAGAGCCGCGGCATCAAGGTGTACGTGGACCAGCAGAGCACCCAGTACCTGACGGGCGCGGAGATCGACTACCTCGACACGCTCATGGGCGCCGGTTTCACGGTGAACAACCCCAACGCGGTCTCCGGCTGCGGCTGCGGTTCCAGCTTCCGGACCGCCGAGTCCACGGGCAGTCCGGGCGCCTGCGGTCACTGAACGGCATCCTCATCACGCTGACGGAGGCGGGCCATCGAGGCCCGCCTCTGCTGACTCCGGGGCGCATCGACCCCCGCCCGTCGGTGCGCGTACCCTGAGCGCCTGATGCGCAGGCTGCCGCTGTTCCCGCTCCACTCGGTGTTGTGCCCGGGCATCGCGCTGCCGCTCCACATCTTCGAGCCGCGCTACCGCGAGATGGTCGGGCAGTGCCTGGAGACCGGTTCGCCGTTCGGGGTCGTGCTCATCCGGGAGGGGCGCGAGGTGGGACCGCTCGCCGGCCACATCGCGGACGTGGGCACCACCGCGGCGATCCGGCAGGCCGGGCGCTATCCGGACGGGCGGCTGGACATCGTGACCGTGGGCGAGACGCGGTTCCGCATCGTGTCTCTGGACCGCGCCACGCATGCGTACCTCACGGCCGTCGTGGAGGAGCTCGAGGAGCCGGTCGGCGGCGACGACCGGGAGGCGGACGCCCTGGCCGCGGACGTCGGCCGGCGTTTTCTGGCGTACCTGGAGCTGCTCCAGCCGACCGACGCCGCCGGGGACCAGCCGGGTGCGTCGGCCGTGTCCTCCGCGGAGGATGTCAGCCCGGAGGATGCGGAGGAGGGCGCGCCGGGCAGCGACACCAGCCATCAGGTCGGTGCTCGGTCACCCGCCGACGGCCCGCCCGCCGACGGATCGCGCTCGGACCACGACCGACGCGTCCAGCTGCTGGCATCCGCTCGCCGGCTCATCGCGACCGGGGACGCGACCGCCGTCTCCTACCTGCTCACCGGGCTGGTCCAGCTCGATCTCGCCGCCCGACAGGCGCTGCTGGAGACCCCCGACACGCTCACGCGACTGCGGCGCCTGGACACGCACCTGGCGCGCGAGCGCCAGCTGTTGACCCGACACCTGCGGCCGATGGCGCTGGACCTCGAGGTGTTGGCACAGCGTCGGAACTGACGGCCCGCTCGCGCTGCAACCGTTACCGGTCCGACGCCAGTCGGGCTACGATGCACACCATGAAGCAGCATCGACTCTCCATCATCCCGGGCGACGGTGTCGGTCGCGAGGTCGTCCCCGAGGGCCTGAAGGCCGTCCGCGCCGCCGCGGACGTCACCGGCTCGTTCGGCATCCAGACGGTGGACTACCCCTGGTCCTGCGAGTACTACGCCCAGCACGGCCGGATGATGGACGACGACGCCATGAACCGGATGCGCGATTCGGACGCCATCTACCTGGGCGCCATCGGGTTCCCGGGCGTGCCGGACCACGTGTCGCTGTGGACGATGCTGCTGCCCATCCGTCAGCAGTTCGACCTGTACATCAACCTCCGGCCGATCAAGCTGCTGCCCGGCATCCAGGGGCCGCTGCGCGACCGGACGCCCGAGGACATCGACTTCGTGTGCATCCGCGAGAACACGGAGGGGGAGTACTGCGGCGTGGGCGGCCGGATCCGCCCGGGCACGCCGGACGAGGTCGTGACCCAGACCGCCTTCTTCACCCGCAGGGGCACCGAGCGGGTGGTGCGCTATGCGTTCGACCTCGCCATGAAGCGCAAGAAGACGCTCGTGTCGGCGACCAAGTCGAACGCGCTCAACTACTCCATGGTGTTCTGGGACGAGGTGGTGGCGGCCGTCGCCCGGGACTACCCCGAGGTCAGCGTCCAGAACCAGCACATCGACGCCCTGTCCGCGCGCATGGTGCTCAATCCCCAGCAGCTGGACGTGGTCGTCGCGAGCAACCTGTTCGGTGACATCCTGACCGATCTGGGCGGCGCCCTCCAGGGATCGCTGGGCCTGCCGGCGTCGGGCAACATCGACCCGACCGGTCGGCACCCGAGCCTGTTCGAGCCGGTCCATGGATCGGCCCCCGGGCGTGCCGGCAAGAAGCTCGCCAACCCCATGGCCGCCATCATCGCGGCCGCCATGATGCTGGAGCAGCTGGGCGAGCAGGAAGCCGCGAGACTGGTCCACGCCGGCGTGGCGCACGTCGCGCTGAACGGACCCAGGACCATGGACCTCGGCGGGGACGCGAAGACCGACGAGGTGGGCGACGCGGTCGAGGCCTGGATCCGCGCGCAGGGGTGACGTCGACCTGATGGCGATGACGGAGACGCCCACCCTCCATCCGCCCATCGAGCCCCATGCCTCCGGGATCCTGGAGGTCGATGGCCACCGCGTCCACTGGGAGCGCTGTGGGACACCGGGCGCCACGCCCGCGGTGTTCCTGCACGGCGGTCCGGGCGGCGGCTGCTCGCCGGTCCATCGCCAGCTGTTCGACCCGCGGCGCTACGACGTGCTGCTGTTCGACCAGCGCGGGTGCGGCCGCTCCACACCCCACGCGGGGCTGGAGCGGAACACCACGTGGGACCTCGTGGCGGACATCGAGCGGCTGCGGGCGCTGGCGGGCGTGGAGCGGTGGCTCGTGTTCGGCGGGTCCTGGGGGTCCACGCTCGCGCTGGCCTACGCGGAGGCACATCCCGAGCGCGTGTCGGCGCTGATCCTGCGCGGCATCTTCCTGCTGCGCGAGGCGGAGCTGCGCTGGTACTACCAGGAGGGTGCCTCGTGGGTCTTCCCCGACCTGTGGGACGGCTTCCTGGCGCCCATCCCGGAGGCGGAGCGGGGTGACCTGATGGCCGCCTACCGCCGACGCCTGACGGGAGATGACCCGGCCGAGCGCCTGCGCTGCGCCAAGGCCTGGAGCACGTGGGAGGGCTCGACCCTCTCGCTCCATCCCCGGCCGGAGCGGGGACGGGCGTACGCCGAGGACGAGTACGCGCTGGCCTTCGCGCGCATCGAGAATCACTACTTCGTGCATGGCGCGTGGCTGGAGGAGGGGCAGCTGCTGCGGGATGTGGACCGCATCCGGCACATCCCGGCGGTCATCGTCCAGGGCCGCTACGACATGTGCACCCCGATGCGCTCCGCATGGGATCTGCACCGCGCCTGGCCCGAGGCCACGTTCACGGTGGTGCCCGACGCCGGGCACGCGTTCGACGAGCCGGGCATCGGGGCCGCGCTGCTGGCTGCCACCGACCGGTTCGCCGGTGGCTGACCGGTCCCCCGCGGCTGCGCCGTTCTCCCGTGGCCGATCAGCTGGCCTGGTGGCCCACGTCGCCGCTGATGGTCAGGCCGCCGTCCACGTACAGGTCCGCTCCGGTCACGTAGCGCGCGGCGGGTGAGGCGAGGAAGGCGACCGCATCGGCCACCTCCTCCGGGTACCCGACACGGTTCAGCGCGGTGCGGGACCCATAGGTGCGGCGCACGGCGTCATCCCAGACCGTCGCGTTGAGGGGCGTCTCGATGGCCCCCGGCGCCACCGCGTTCACGGTGACGCCGCGGGGCCCCAGCTCCAGCGCCAGGACCCGCGTCAGGCCCACGATGCCGTTCTTGGCGGCGACGTACGCGCTCATGCCGCTGATCGCCAGCGCGTCCACCGCGGACGAGATGTTCACGATCCGACCGCCGTCGGTCATCCGTGCGGCGGCCGCCTTGCAGCCCAGGAAGTAGCCGGTCAGGTTCACCTGCAACAACCCGGTCCAGTCGGCCTCGGTCATGACCTCGAACGGCCGGACCAGCATCCGGGCCGCGCAGTTGACCCAGATGTCCAGCCCACCCCAGGCCTCGGCCACCGACGACGCCAGCGCCTCCACGTCGTCGCGGTCGCCCGCGGAGCCGACGCGCGACAGGAACCGGCGCCCGTGCGCCTCCACCGCCGTTGCGGTCACCTCGAGCCCGACGCCGTCGAGGTCCAGGCCGGCCACGTCGGCACCCTGGCGGGCCAGCGTCACCGCGATCGCCTGGCCGATGCCGCTGGCTGCCCCCGTGACCACGGCCCGCCTGCCATCGAGCCGGAACGGGTCGTTCATGCCGCGCCCGTGACGATGGTGCCCGCGGGCAGGCGCGGGTCGATGACCAGCTTCATGCCGTCCGCACGGGCGGTCCGGTCGAACGCGACCGCCCAGTCGTCCAGGGCGTACGCAGCCGTGATCAGGGGATCCAGGCGCACCTGGCCCAGCGCCACCATGGCGCCCGCCCGGTTCCAGGAGCGGGGCGTGCTCGCGAATCCGGACGTCACCACCAGCTCCTTGAGGAACACCTGGTCCATCTCGAACAGGATGGGCCTGCCGGTCACGCCGACCTGGACGTACCGGCCGCCCTTGCGCGTCGCCCGGAGCGCGCTCCGGATGCCGGATTCTGCGCCGGAGCAGTCCACTGCGCAGTCGTAGCCGAGGCCGGGCGCGGAGGCATCCGCGTCGGTGGCCTCGATGGTGCGGATGCCCAGCGAGCGGGCCAGCTCCAGGCGCGCGGCGTCGCGCGCGGTCCCCGACAGCACCACGTCCGCGCCCTGCGCGGCGAGCACCTGGCAGGCGAGCAGGCCCATGGCGCCGGGACCGACGACGAGCACCGAATCGCCCGGTGACACCGCGGTCGGGTCACACAGGCAGTTCACGACGCACGCGAGCGGCTCGTACAGGCTTGCCGCGGACTCGCCCACGCTCGCGTGGACCTCGTGGAGGTTCCGCGCCGGGACCGTCACGAACCGCGCGAAGCCGCCGTTCACATGACTGCCGATGGAGCGGCGATCGGGACACAGGTTGCGGCGACCCTCGATGCAGCGGGGGCATCGGTCGCAGGTCACGAAGTACGTCTCGGGTGCCACGCGCCGGCCCAGCCATGCGGGGTCCACGCCCTCGCCCAGCTCGCGGACGTATCCGGTCACCTCGTGACCCATGACCACCGGCGGGTGGCTCACGTACTCGTCGTGGATGATGTGCAGGTCCGTGCCGCAGATGCCCACCGCGGCGACCTCCAGGACGACCTGGCCGGGCTCCGCCACGGGCACCGGCACCTCGTCGAGCCCGACGTTGTCCGCGCCCGGCGCCCGCTTGCGCAGGCCGATCATCCGTCCCGATCCCGACACGTCCGTGCCGCCTCCCTGCTCCTGGTCCGTGCCGCCGACGATGGCGCGGCGCATGCGTCGCTCGAATCATGCCCCAACGCACCCTCGACGCGGATGTGCCACGATCACCGACATACGGGGCTTCCATCGTGCGCGATGATGTGCTATGGTCCGCCCCCAACTGAAAACCGCCTCGCCTACCGACACTCCCCGCTCCTGTTCAGTCGCGGACACCGTCGCGACGCAGGCACCACGGAGTGTCGTTTCATGCACGCAGACAAGATCCTCACCTGCAGCGACTGCAGCCAGGAGTTCGCCTTCTCGGCGTCCGAGCAGCAGTTCTACGCAGACCGCGGCTTCAGCGAGCCGCGCCGCTGCCCCACGTGTCGCGCGGCCCGCAAGAGCCAGCGCGGTGATTCGGGCGGCTCGTCCGCCGGCGGCTACGGCGGCGGCTCGTCCTACGGCGGCGGCTCGTCCTACGGCGGCGGCTCGCGCTCGTACGGCGATCGCCCGCCGCGCGAGATGCACCCGGCCACCTGCTCGTCGTGCGGCAAGCCGACCCAGGTCCCGTTCAAGCCCACCAGCGGCAAGCCGGTGTACTGCTCCGACTGCTTCCGCTCCCGCTGATCCCGGCCGGCCAGCCGGGCCGGTGAGCTGATCGTGATGACGGACCGCCTGTCTCCGGACGGGCGGTCCGTCTGATTCGGAGGCCCTCCGAGGAACGCCTGGGCGTCATCGTCGAGGGTCCGGGCCCGACCGAGCGGGTATCGTGGGGACGGCAGCGGCAGCAGACCTGGGAAGGCGGGGTGATGGGGGGCGACCGGTGGCGGGCGGCGCGATCGGGATTCCGGGTGCGCCGCCCTGCCGGCATGGATTCGCGCGTGCTCGCGTTCGCGTCGCTCGCGATGACGATGACCGTCTACGGCCAGACGCCCGGGGTGGCGGTGTTCGTGACGCCGCTCGTCGCGGACCTGGGGCTCGACGGGGGTTCCGTGTCGGCTGCGTACGCGGTGGGGTCGCTGGTGTCCGCGTTCGCGCTCCCGTACGTGGGACGGAGGCTGGACGTGGTGGGCGTGCGCACCATGACCCTGTTCATCGCGGCCGCCTACGGGTCGTCGATGGTGTTGCTGTCCGGCGCGCAGGGCCTGCTGTGGCTGGCCGTCGGCTTCGCCGGGCTCCGACTCCTGGGCCAGGGGAGCCTGGGCCTGGCAGGTCGCAACGCGGTCACGCTCCAGTTCCGGACCGGACTCGGGCGAGCGGTCGCCATCTCCGGGTCGGTGGCCGCGATCGTCAGCTCCGTGGTCCCGTTCCTGCTGGCGGCGCTCATCAGCGCGATCGGCTGGCGCGTGGCGTGGCTGGGCGCGGCGCTCTCGGTCTGGGCGATCGTCATCCCGGCCGCGATCCTGCTGCTGCCGCGTCCCGAGGCGACGGCCGCGGCCGCGGATGGCGTGGCGCCCGGCGCGTCCGGAGGCGATGGACCGGCGGCCTCGCCACGCGACGGCCCGGCCACCTCCGCCTGGACGCGCGCCCAGGCGCTGCGCGCTCCCGCGTTCTGGCTCATCACCCTCGCGAGCGCGGCGTCGGCGGTCATCCTCACCGGCTTCGCGTTCCACCAGATCTCGGTGCTCAGCGAGGCGGGGCTGTCCTCGGAGGCGGCGGCCGCGATGTTCGTGCCCCTCACCATCGCGTCGGTGGGGTTCCTGGCGGTCGTGGCGCCGCTGGCGGGCCGCTGGTCGTCGCGGGCGATCCTGGCGGCCTCACAGGCGCCGCTCATCGTCGCCATGGTGCTCGTGCCGCTCCTGGGGTCGGCGCTCGTGCCGGTGGTGTACGCCTGCGCCCTGGGGGCGGCGCTCGGGGCGGGCCAGGTGCTCGACGGGATCCTCTATCCGCGGCACTTCGGGGTGCACGCGATCGGCGCCATCCGCGGCGCCGCGTTCACGGTCGTGGCCACGGCGTCGGCCGTCGGGCCGGTGATCGTGGGTGCCCTCCACGGCCTGACCGGAAGCTACGTCGCAGCGGCGCTCGCGCTGGTGGCGCTCCCGGCCGGGGTGGTGGTCGGGGCGCTCCTCGTCGGGGACAGGACCGCCGACACGGCCGCGGCGTGAGCGGCGGCGGTCGCCGCGTCGCGTTCGCGACCTCCGTGCCGGCCCGGGTCGGATGTGGCGCGACGCTCGCCTACGAGCCCGCGGGCGGACCCATCTGGCGGATGACGTCGTGGAGCGGCAGCTGGCTCACGGTGATGAGGCCGTCCATGGGCCGGTCAAGGTCGACCACGAGCGTGAGCACGATCCCCAGCGCCACCACCATGACGAATGCCACCAGCACGCCCCGCCGGCCCTTCATCCCGGCGCTGTAGCCCACCACGGCCAGCGACAGCGCCGACCCCACGAACAGCAGGACCAGGACCGTGTCGGGGACCCGGGCGTACAGGCCGGCCACGATGCGTCGTTCGTGGACCGTGATGAGGTTGGTGACGGAGTCGCCCAGGGCCGACACGAGATCGCCGCTGTAGCCCGACTGCGCGGCCTGGGTGACGATCGCCCACATCGCCGTCTGGAGCTCCTCCGAACGGGCGATGTTGGCGAGGACGACCTGGGCGTCTCCGGTGGTGATCCGGATCGGTGCGTACTCGCGCACCAGTGCCTTCAGCTCCGACGCCTGCGGCTCGAGCAGGTAGTCCGCCTGGAGGTACACGGCGTGGATGGCGGTCGCGTCCTCCAGCACGAGCCCGCGCCGCGCGTCGAAGCGGTCGGCGGCCATGCCCATCGTGACCGCCAGCAGGAAGGCCATCAGGCCCAGCAGGGCGCCGACCATCGTGTCGGTCGGGCCCTCCTGCTCTCCCGGCATGCGCGCCTGCCACCAGCGTCCGATCCGGAAGCCGACCTCGTAGCAGATGAGGGTGATGACCGCGAACGCGACGAACACGCCCGCGACCGGGAGATCGTCCAGCACCTGCGAGATCATCGCGGCCCTCTCTGGCGTCCGCCTGGGAATGTGTTCGAGCCGGGCGACATCATCGCCTCCGAGGAGCGCGTCCGGGGTGTCGCTTGCGCGTCATCGCGTGACCGCGAACCAGTGGCCTTGCGGGTCCGCGAACGCGAAGCTCGGCGTGCCCTGGTGGTCGGCCACCTCGGTCGCCGTCACGCCACGCTCGATGAGCGCACCACGCGCCGCATCCAGGTCGTCCACATGGAAGGCGATCGAGGGCGCGGCGAGATCGAGGCCGTCCGGGTTGTCCTTCATCAGCTCGAGCGGCACCAGCTCGAACGCGAACGGCTGCTCCGCGAACCCGACCTGCACGATCGCGACGGCCCCGGCGTGATTCCGCCGCTTCTCGACCATGCCCACCTGCTCCACCCAGAACCGACGACACGCCTCCGCATCGTTCACATAGAGCACCACGTATCCGACCCTCATGCGCCACTCCTCGGATTGCGGGAACGGTGCCACCGGCCGACCCGATGGCGGTCACTCGTGCGGGGCGACGTATCCTACTCGTCCGCGAAGCGCTCCTCCCTCCATGGATCGGCGCCGTTGTGGTAGCCGTAGCGCTCCCAGAAGCCGAGCTGGTCGTGAGCCAGGAACTGGAGGCCGCGGACCCACTTGGCGCTCTTCCAGAAGTAGCGCTTCGGGACGACCAGTCGCAGCGGGTAGCCATGGTCGGGTGTCAGCGGCGCGCCGTCCGCGATGTCACACAGCAGGACGTCCTCGTCATCCAGCACCTCGAGCGGCAGGTTCGCGGTGTAGCCCTGCTCCGCGTGCGCGAGCACGAAGCGAGCGCCGGGCCTGGGGTGCGCCCGCTCCAGGATGTGCCCGATGGGCACTCCCTCGAAGTCGGCGTCCAGCCTGCTCCAGCGAGTGACGCAGTGGATGTCCGCGCGGACCTGCCTGCGGGGCATCGCCCGGAACTCGTCCCAAGAGAACGTGAACGGCCGATCGACCTCGCCCCAGACCGTGAAGCTCCAGGTCGCAAGGTCGGTCGAGGGCACGGACCCGTAGTGGAGGACGGGCCACTTCTCCGTGAGGTACTGGCCTGGTGGGATCCGCCGCGTCCGTTCATCCGGGACATCGGGACCACTGAAGAGCTTCATGACGGGAGTGTACGCGGCGGTCGCGGCGCGGCTGCGCGATGATGCCCCTCGTGAACCCCGCCGCCCCCCGCCGCTCGCTCCGATTCCGACATCGGGTCACCGTGCCGGGGGGCGTGGCCATGCTGGCCATGCTGCTCGGGGCATGCGCGTCCAGCACTCCGCCGCTGTCCACACCGCCGTCCGAGCCGTCGCCACCGTCGCAGTCGCCCGTGCCGTCGCCCGTGCCTCCGCCGTCGCCGTTGCCTCCGCCGTCGCCGCCCGCCGCATCCGCGTCGGTCCCACAGACCCCGCGCGTGACGTCGATCCCGCTCCCCAGCCGCCGACCCGCCGCCACCACGCCCGCCACCACGCCCGCCACCGCGACCCCCGCCGCCACCGCGACCCCCGCCACCTCAGCCGATCCGTTCGCGGGCATCCCGCCGCTGCGCGAGGACCTCCAGCTTCCGAAGGGCGAGTTCACCGTCACGCCCGACAGCAGCCCGGACATGGTGGTCGGTGTCGCCGCGCCGTTCACCCTGGGTCACTGTGGACTCTACTCGCCGGTCGACCTCGACGGCAGCCTGTGGATGCCGGTCGGCGGCATGGATCCGAAGGGTGGTCCCATCGACGCAGACACCGAGATCGGCCGGCTCATCAACAGCACGCCCGGAGATGTCGTGCTGGTGAACCACGAGCGCCTGGACTGGCGGTCCAAGAGGAATCCGCGCGTGGTCGTGTCGTTTCGCCGGATGGATGGGACCTGGGACTATCCCCGCTGCATGTGAGGCGACCGGGTCGGGCGATCACGCTTCGTCGAGCGCGCGGCCCATGGCGCGCAGGATGACGCGCGACGCCTCGGCCGACTTGCCGCCCAGTCGCTGACCCTCCTCCTGGTCCAGCGCCGCGCTCAGGTCGCCCATCGCCTGGTCCAGGAACGGCGTGCGCCGCAGCGCACCCTCGGCGAAGGCTCGCTCCAGCCGCGCGATCACGGCACGGCCGTTGTCCACGGCGTGGCCCGTGCGGTCGATGACCGCCCGGATCTCCGAGCGCGCCTGGTCTGCGGCCAGCCCGGCCGTACCCATCGCTCAGCCTGCTCCGGGCGTCGGCAGGGCGGCGCCAAGGCCGGGCCACTCATCGCGCAGGATGCCCATGAGGACCTCGTCCCACCACCGGTCGTCCCTCGCGATCGCGCTTCGCAGTCGTCCCTCCTCGGTGAAGCCAGCCTTGCGATAGCTCCGGATGGCGCGCTCATTGAACGCGAACACGGAAAGGCCGACGCGATGGAGGCCCATCCGCTCGAACGCCAGCCAGAGCATCAGCCGCGTCGCCTCGGTGCCGAAGCCGCGACCCCATGCGTCGTGCTCGCCGATCGTGATGTGGAACAGCACCGACCCGTTGTCGCCGTCGAGCGAGCTGAAGGTGGTCAGTCCGATGAGTCGATCGGTGATGGATTCGTGGATCCCGTATGCGACGCTGGAGGGGGCGAGCAGCCGGGCCTGGAAGAACCGGTCGACCTCTTCCTGGGGCATGGGCCGCGTGGAGTAGCGAGTCAGTCGCGTCAGTTCCGGGTCGCGGTACCAGCGGCTGATCGTCGGCAGGTTCTCCGGGCGATGGCGGCGCAGGGTCACGAGATGACCGCCCAGGACCGGCGGATTCCAGGAGCCGTGTTCCAGCGTGGCAGTCATCGTGGCGATGGTACCGCGACGTGGCGGGCGGACCGGGATGCCGGTCCGTGGCCCGCCCCCGTCCCCCCAGCCTGCCATGTCCGCGCCCGGCCGTCGGTTACGCTCCCGTCCATGCAGCGCTGGATCGCGGTCGCCGACGCGGTGGCGGCCACCCGCAGCACCACCGCCAAGATCGCGACCGTCGCGGAGTACCTGCGCGCACTGGCGCCCGACGCGCTTCCCGCGGCCGTCGTGTTCCTGTCCGGTCGGCCCTTCCCGGAGCGTGACGCCCGGACGACCGGCCTGGGCTGGGCCACGCTCGCGGCGGTGGCCGGGGAGATCGCGGCGGTCGCCACCGCCCGCGCGGCCGCCGCTCCCGCCGCTCTCGCCCGCGCGGCCCCGGCCACGCCCCACGCCGACGCCCTTCCTGCCACGTCGCTCGGCGCGGCCTATGATCGCAGCTCCGATCTGGGCACCGCCGTGGGGGACCTCCTCACGAGCGCGGGACACGCGTCCGTCGGTGACCCGCCCAGCGTCCCGGACGTCGCGGCCGCGTTCGCCTCCATCGCTGACGCGCGCGGGTCGGCCGCGAAGGCCGGCGTCCTCGCGGACCTCCTCCGGCGGTCCGATCCCGACACCGCCCGGGGCATCGCCAAGATCCTCAGCGGCGAGCTGCGCATCGGTCTGCGCGGCGGCCACCTGGAGGCGGCCATCGCCCGCGCGTTCGACCGACCGCTGACCGATGTGCAATGGGCCGGGATGCTCACGGGCGACATCGGCCGGACCGCGGAACTCGCCCGTGACGATCGCCTGGGCACCGCCCGGATGAGCCTGTTCCACCCGCTCACCAGCATGCTCGCGTCGCCCGCAGCGGACGAGGCAGCGGTGCTGGCCCGGATGGTGCCGCCGGCGTGGGTGGAGGACAAGTACGACGGCATCCGCGCCCAGCTGCACCGCCAGGGCGGCGAGGTCCGGCTCTACAGCCGCGACCTCCGCGACGTCTCGGACCAGTTCCCGGAGGTGGTCGCGGCCGCGCGCGACCTGCCCTGGGACGGCATCCTCGATGGCGAGCTGCTGGCCTGGAGGGAAGGCGTCGCCCTGCCGTTCCTCCAGCTCCAGGCGCGCCTGGGGCGCAAGCGCCCGGGTGCCGCGATCCTCGCCCGGGTCCCGGTGATCTTCGTCGCGTTCGACGTGCTCGCCCTGGCGTCCGTCTCCGGTGCACCGGTGGCACCGCTGCTGCACCACCCGCTCAGGGACCGGCGCCGGCACCTTGAGTCACTCGGCCTTGAGGCCACTCCCGGTCTTGGGCTGGCCGCGCTCCAGACCGCCGCGACGGCGCAGGAGCTCGTCGCGGTCTTCACAGCCAGTCAGGCGCGCGGCAACGAGGGGCTGATGATCAAGGACCCCGACTCGATCTACCAGCCCGGCCGGCGCGGCCACGCCTGGCTGAAGCTGAAGCGCCCCATGACCACGCTCGACTGCGTGGTGGTGGGCGTGGAGGTGGGCCACGGCCGGCGCCACGGTGTGCTGTCGGACTACACCTTCGCGGTCCTGGACGACCGACCCGACGCTCCTGAGGGCCGCCTGGTCACGATCGGCAAGGCCTATTCCGGGCTCACCGACGCCGAGATCGCGGAGATGACCCGCTGGTTCACCGACCACACGCTCAGCGTCCACGGTCGGTACCGCGTCGTGGAGCCCACGGTCGTCGTGGAGATCGCGTTCGACGTGCTTCATCGCTCCACCCGTCACGCATCCGGGTTCGCCATGCGCTTCCCGCGCATCGTGCGCATCCGGGACGACAAGCACCCTGACGAGGTGGACCGGCTGTCCACGGTCGCGTCACTCCACGATCGGCTGGAGTCCGCCGGCCGGTACACGGTCCTGACGCGGGAGGCACGGTCAGGCCCGTGACGGCGGCCCCCGGCCCGGTGCGATGCGATGATGCGGCGGATGGACCCCTTCCTTGCCGACGAACAGAGGGTCGCCGCCATCCGTGCGGCCCTGCCCGCGACCGGCGCCGGCATCTTCCTGGATGTCGCATCCGCGGGACCGCTGCCTGCCGAGACCGACCGGGCGCTGCGCGAGGCGGACGAATGGCAGCTGCGGGTGGGTCGCGGCGGCCCGGACCATGCGGCGGATGCCGAGCAGCGGCGTGATGAGGCATCCGGCGTCGTCGCCGCGATCCTGGGCGCCGTCCCGGACCGGGTGCTCACGACGATGGGTGTCCGGACCGTCACGGGAGCCGTCCTGGGTGCCCTGATGCCCGCGACCGCCAGCCTCACCGTGGCCCCGGGGGTGGAGCCGACGATGGCGCACGCGGCGCGGACGTTCGCCGCGGCACGCGGCTGGTCAATCGCGGATGCCTCGGATGCGCCGGGTGGCGTGTCGTTCGTGCCCGCCGTGCGCGCAGACGATGGGATGCCCGCGGACCTGGGCGCGCACGCGGCGCGAGTGCGGGCGGCGGGTGGCCTGCTCGTCGCCGATGTCACGCTGGCCGCGGGCACGACCGACCTCGCGGTGTCCGACCTTGGCGCGGACGCCGTGCTCCTGGCGACCGATCGGTGGCTGCTGGGCCCGGACGGGACCGCGGCCGCCTGGCTGGCGCCGCACCTGGGCGATCGGGCGCTGGAGCGCGCCCGTGCGCTGGTCGACCCGCTGCCGCGCCGGGAGGCGCTCGGCCTGGGTCGGAGCCTGGGCTGGCTGTTGATGGTGGTGGGGCTCCCGTGGGCCGTCGCTCGCACGCGCCTGTGCGCGACCCACCTCCGTTCCGCGCTCGCGGCGATCGAGGGCGTGACGATCAAGGGGTCCGCTGCGGAACCCGCGGCGCTGACCGTGTTCTCGATCGCGGGCTGGGATGCGGACGTCGCGGCCGACGAACTGGGTCGGCGGATCTTCGCGATCACCGGCCGCGGCCCTGATGCCATCCGGGCGAGCGTCGGACCCTGGTCCACGCTCGCCGAGCTCGATCGGTTCTCGGCCGCCGCCGCGGAGCTCGCCGCCCACACGCCCGAGACGCTGCCCCGACGTCCGCCGCTCGCCATCCTGGGCCAGGGCCACCAGCATGGCTGATCCCGTCGCGCCCGCGCCGCGCCCGCCCGTCAAGGAGCGCTCCGAACTGGAGATCCGCTGGCGCCAGGCGCGCAATCCGCCGCCCCCGGTCCTGCGCGCGGTGCTCGCCAACCTGGGGGTCGCGGCGGTGGGCGGCCTCATCCTGCTGGCGTACGACTGGCTGGCGGTCCGCGCCGACCTGCCCGGAGGGGACCTGCGGACGCTGGCGGTCGCGGTCTACGCGGTCGTGGTGGTCGTCGCCGGGAGCTTCCTCACCTACCTCTGGGTGGAGCTGCCCACGGGCGCCTCCGGTGAGAGGCGCCGCTCGCCGTGGGCCGCCCTCCTGGGCTTCTTCGCCTCGATCCCCATCGTCTACCTGGCGCTGGTCATCATCTTCCAGGTCCTGCGCCCGGCCCTCGGCTGATCGACCGGACGCGCCAAGCGCGCTAGCATCGAGGCCGGACCGATGGGGGAGTAGCTCAACGGTCAGAGCGGTCGGCTTATATCCGACTGGTTCCAGGTTCGAATCCTGGCTCCCCTACCAGTCCCACGCTCCAGGGGCAGTCCGACACCCGATCCGGTCAGCCCGCGATGGCCCTGCACTACACTTGCCCGTCCGGGGCCCCGACGCGCGACCGTCCCGGCTGCCGCCTGCTCGTCGCGACTCGCCGCGCAGGGCCACCAGGAGGATCCATGTTCAGCCGCAACTCCGATCGACCCGCACCGCCCGGGACCGCGCCGGTGCCCGGCGTGCGTGATGTGTCGCCGCCCATGCCGGCCTCCCAGATGCACCTCGAGACCACGGTCGTCGCGCGAGGAGACCGCATCGAGGGGACCGTGCGCGCCGCGGAGACCCTGCGGGTGCTCGGCTCCGTGGAGGGGCGCATCGAGGCGACGACCGTGGTCATCGAGGACGGCGCGCACGTGAACGCCGACGTGCTGGCGGACGAGGTGGTCATCGCGGGCGAGTACAGCGGCAAGCTCGTGTGCAAGCAGCGCCTGGAGGTGCGGCCCAGCGGACGTGTCGCCGGCCAGATCGAGACGCTGCGACTGATGCTCCACGAGGGCGCCGCGGTGGACGGCGAGCTGAAGATGCTCAAGCAGCCCGGTCTCGCCGAGGCGGAGGCCATCCGCGCCGGGTCCGTGCGCGGCCCGGTGGAGACGGTCGGGCTGCGCGGCGCGGCGTTCAGCCCGCCGAGCGCGCCCGGCACGCGCGTCCCCATGCCCCCGGGTGCCGAGCCGATCGGCTGATCGGCTGATCGGCCGGGCGTCCGAATCCGCGACCCCCGGGCCAGGTGGCCGCGGGGGTCGTGTCGTGTCTGGATCGGGCGTCGGCCGGACGCCCCGGCTCAGCCGCGACGCCGCGCGAAGCAGTCGGTGCAGTAGACCGGCTTGCCGCTGGTGGGGCGGAACGGGACCCGCGCGGTCTTGCCGCAGTCGGAGCAGGTCGCGTCGAACATCTCGCGCGGCGGACGGTCGTTGTAGCTGCGCGAACCGCCGCCGCCGCCACCACCGCCACCGGAATAGCCGCCGCCGCCGCTGTACCCGCCACCGGAATAGCCGCCGCTCGAGTAGACGCCGCCCGCTCCGGTGTACCCGCCGGTGTACCCTCCGCGGCTCCCGCCGCCCCCGGACGCACCGGAGCCCGTGCCGCCGTTGCGCTGGGACTTGCGCTGGGCACGGCAGGTGGAGCACCGGCGAGGCTCAGAGAACCCGCGATCCGCGTAGAACTCCTGCTCGCTCGCCGTGAAGGTGAACTCCTGGCCGCAGTCGCTGCAGGTCAGGACCTTGTCCGCGTACATGAATGAGCAACCACTCCTGCTCGTGCCGGGGCCCGCGACCGTGACCTCGCGGGGACCGTGAGAGGAGTGATCGTGTACCGGCCGTTCTTGTGCCCGCTGACCGGGCATCTGACCGCCGCATCGTAGCGCATGGATTCCAGAGCGCAAGCCCCGAATCGCACGATCCCTGCATAGACGATAGCACCGGTCGTCGGAGCGCGCAGACAGCCGCTCGACGCCGCGCGACCCGCGCGCGCCGCCGCCGGTCCCAGCCCGCGCGTCCCCCATTCGTCAGGGGGCCGGGGCAAGCATCTCCGGCCATACTGAGTTCGGCCGCCGCTCCCACGCACCGGTCGTGCGCGTCGATCCCCGGCGCCTGCCACCGTACTCCCGGAAAGGACGCACATGACTGGGTCGGACCCCAAGCAGACCGCGCGCCAGCTCCTCGAGGAGGCGCATCCCGCGCTGATCGGTCTCAGCCACTGGATTCACGCCAACCCGGAGCTCGGGTACGCGGAGGTCCTCGCCTCGGGCTGGGTCCAGGAATGGCTCACCACCGCGGGCTTCGAGGTGCGTTCGGGCGTGGGCGGCATGCCCACCGCGATCGCGGGCAGCTACGGCCCCGGGCCCTTCCATGTCGCGGTGTGCGTCGAGTACGACGCGCTGCCGGCGGTGGGACATGCCTGCGGCCACAACGTGATCGCGGCGGCCGGGGTGGGAGCCGGTCTCGCGCTCGCGGCGGTGGCGGACGAGCTGGGACTCCGGGTGACCGTGCTGGGGACGCCTGCCGAGGAGACCGGCGGCGGCAAGATCGGCATGATCAAGGCGGGGGAGTTCGAGGGCGTCCACGCGGCGATGATGGTCCACCCGTGGCCGCGCGACGAGGTGGACCCGGCCATCCTCGCGATCCGCTCGCTGAACGTGACCTACACCGGCAAGGAGGCGCACGCCGCCGGCTTCCCGCACTTGGGCGTGAACGCGGCGGACGCGCTCGTCGTCGCCCAGACCGCGATCGCGCTGCTGCGCCAGCAGTTGACCGTGACCGACCGGGTGCATGGCATCGTCACGAAGGGCGGCGACGCGGCCAACATCATCCCCGCCCGCACAGAGGCGACCTGGATGGTCCGCGGGCTGGACGTGGCGCGCCTCGACGAGGTCACCGCGAAGGTCCGGCGCTGCTTCGAGGCGGGCGCCCTGGCCACCGGCGCGACGCTCGAGGTCGTCGAGGAGATCTGCTACGCGGACGTGCGCCACGACCCCGACCTGGCACGCCTGTACCGTGCCAACGGCGAGGCCCTCGGCCGCGTGTTCCACGATCGGGCGATGCCCGTCTCCACGGACATGGGCAATGTCTCCTATGTGGTCCCCACGATCCATCCGATGATCGGCGTGGATTCGGGTGGCGCGGTGAACCACCAGGCCGATTTCGCCGCGGCGTGCGCCACGCCCTCCGCCGACCAGGCGATCTTCGACGGTGCCGTGGCGATGGCGTGGACCGCCATCGATGCTGCACAGGACCCGGCCATCCGAGAGCGGCTGATGACCTTCCGGCCGGACCCTGCCGCGGTGGCGCTCGTGAGTGCCGCCTGGGTGATGCCCTTGTCCGGATCGCCCGCGAGCGGCACCGACGCGGCGGCCTCGGACCCGGATGTCATCCGGGCCTCCGACCCTGATCGGTCCGTCGCAGCCACCGAGATGGAGGCCGGCGACGAGCCGGACGTCGTCCTGGTCGACCCGGATCCCGAGATGGCCCGCGTGGACCAGGCGATGGCCCTGGGCGAGGAGCTGTCCGCGCTCATCGAGGGCCCCATGGCCGGTCAGGTCCTGGTGCTCGATGCCGTGGAGGCACAGCCCGATCCGACGGCGTCGCCCGATGCGGCAGGCCCCACCGATGTGGCCGAGGTGGCCGACACCTCCGAGTGGTGGGCCGCGCCCGCCGAACCAGCGACGCCGATGACGAGCGCAGCGCCCGACCTTGACACCGGCCTGGCGGCCTGGGCCGCGCTGTCTGCCGAGGAGGCGGAGTCACCGGCGGGGCCGGTCGAGTCCGTGCAGCCGGTCGAGTCCGTGCAGCCGGTCGAGTCCGTGCAGCCGTTCGAACCGGTCCGATCGGTCATCGCGGAGCCCGCCGTCGAGTCCGTCCCCTCGATGGACCCCGGCGCCGACGTGGACCCCGATGTCGCCTGGGCCGCGGACGTGCGCGCCATCGAGGACCAGCTCCGGGCCGCCGGGACGGCACCCGTCGCGACCGTCGAGGCCGTGGATGGGCCCGAGCCTCCGGCGGCTGTGCCGGCCGGTCAGCCCGACGTCCTGTTCGTCGGCTTCGATGAGCCCGGTGTGCCCGCCGCCGACGGGTCGACCGAGCCTGTGACGTCGGGAGCGTCGGTCGTGGACGCGGTCGTCCCCGCGCCCGCGTCGCATGCCCCGGCGGCCATGCCCGCAGCCGCTCCCACCGCCCCGGCGGCCATGCCCGCAGCCGCCACCACCGCACCGGCGATCGGGGGGTCCGTCAGCACTTCGGTGACCGTGGCGGCCCCGCCCTCCCCGTCCATCGAGGACCTGCGCGATCGGGACGCCTGGGACCGTGCGTTCGAGTCAGCCACGAAGGTGCGCGCCACGACGGTCCCGGCCGCGGCGTCCCTGCCGGCCGGATGGGACACCTCCCCGGCTGTCGAGGTGGTCAGTCGGGAGCGGATCGAGGCCGAGGGGTTCAGCTTCGTGGCACCCGATGCCGCGGTGCAGGAAGCGCCCCCGACGTCATGGGTCGCGAACGGCAACGGCATCCACGACGACCTGAGGTACCGCTGACCGCTCGTGGTGGGTGACCGATCCGCGCGACGCGACCGGTGGCCCCTCAGCCGGCGCGGAACACCAGGATGTGCTGGTGCACGATGTTGGGCACGAACGCCTTCGGGTACCCGTATGGGCGGAGTCGCGTGCCTGCCTGGTACCAGATGAGGTCACCCTTGGGGACGAGACCCGCGGCCTCCGCGCGCGCCGCGAGGTCGGACCCGGTGAACCGATAGCGACCATCCTGGTAGGCATCCCGGACGATGACCACCGCATAGCGCCGGTCGCGGAGCACCCGCCGCAGCTCCACGAACAGCGCGCCCATCCGGCCCAGGAACTCCTCGTAGGTGGCCGCATTGGCGAGATCCGCAGGGTCGCTGGTGACCATCGCGTAATCCGTGCGCCGGTTGGCGTGGGTCTCGGCGAGGCGCCCGCCCGCCATGGTGATCTTGAGCTGTGGGTTGTACGGCGGGTCCGTCGCGATGAAGTCCACGCTGCCATCCGCCAGGTCGCGCACCAACCGGACCGCGTCTCCCGGCACCATCCGGCAGCCAGCGGGGTCGAACGTGCGAGGTCCACCCGGGTCGGCCGTGCCCAGGTCCGCCAGGGTCAGCCCTGCTGATTTCCCTCCGGCCGATTCCCGACCGACCACGTCCCGCCCGGCGCATGCCTCGCGCACCACGCGCTCGTAGACCTCCACCCACCGGGGTTCCAGCTCGAATCCGATGGCCCGCCGTGGCCGGCGGCAGATCGCAGCACCCAGGAGGGTTCCGCCCACGCCCGCGAACGGATCCAGGACCAGCTCGCCGCCCCTGGTGAAGTACTCGATGAGGCGCGCCATCAGGCGGGGCGGCTTGTTCGCGCCGTGTGCCTTGCGCGCGGCGTGGCCCAGCTCGGAGGGGTACGCGGTGGTCCAGAGGGACTTCGTGAAGTAGAGCCACTCCTCCCCGGTCAGCTCGTTGAGGATGTTGCCTTCGTGCACGGACCGCTGCTCCACGTACGCAGTATCACGTACCCGACGGGCTATGCTGCGGACCATGGCGTTCGTGGGGAGGGAACGCGAGCTCGCGAGGCTCGCGGACGCGCTGCAGCGGGCCGCTGACGGGCGGCACGGCCGCGTCGTGCTCACGGGACCCGCCGGGATCGGCGTGTCGCGCCTCATCGATGAGCTGATCGACCGGATCCGCGGGACGCCGGGGCTCGTCGTGGCGCGTGGCTGCGCGCTCGTGTCGGCCACCGGAGAGGCGTACCAGGTGCTCGGGATGGCGCTCGCATCCGCACTCTCGACACTCCCGGATGACCGCGTCGCCGACGTCATCGGACGCTCCGGACACGACCTCGGATCGGTGCTGCGCGACGGTGTCGCGCGCCTGGACCGGATCGGCGTCGACCGGTCTCCGCCGCGCCTGACCGCGCCGGAGCAGCTCGGCAGCCGTGTCCAGGAGGCGATCCTGGGGATGCTCGAGCGCCTCGCCGGGGACGGCGTCGTACTGCTCGTGCTGGAGGACCTCCATCGCGCCGACCCCGCGACCCGGGGCTTCGTGCGGACGCTGTTGCGGGTCCGGCGGCCGCTGGCGCTGTGTCTCGTCGTCTCGGGCCAGCCCGACGAGCTGCATCGCCGCCATCCGGCGCGCGAGCTGCTGACCCAGGTCCTGTCGGACGCGACGATGGAGCACCTCGCGCTGGGCCCGCTCGACGCGGTGGCGATGGCCCGATTCATCGGCGTGCTCCAGGGCGATCGTCCAGCGGGCGACCTGCTGGCCGCGGTGATGGAGGGGTCGGGCGGCAACCCGCTGCTGGCCACGCAGCTCGTGGCCGCCGGGGAGACGCTTGCCGGCGTCCGCCTCTCGGATCCCTTCGCGCAGGTGCTGGCGGCACGGCTGGAGACGATCCCGGCCGGACCGCGTGGCGTGATTCGGCTCCTGGGAGCGGCACGTCAGCCGCTGCCCCGTGCGACGACGCTCGGCATCACGCTGTCGGACGGTCGGATCACCCCGTCGGCGGTGACCGCCGCCCTGGCGAGCGGCATGGTCGTGGAGCGTGATGGGTGCCTGGCCATCAGCCACGACCTCGTCGCGGAGGCGATCGAGGACCACGAGCTGCCCAACGAGCACGCCGGCCTCCACGCCGCCCTGGCGCAGGTGCTGGCCGATCACCCCGCGCGGGCTGCGTGGCACTGGCAGGCCGCCGGACGTGCCGCCGAGGCACGGGCCGCCCATCTCGCGGCCGCCCTCGAGACCGAGCCGATCGATCCCGGGGAGACGACGCTCCTCCACCTCCAGGCCGCCCTGGAGCTGCACGCGAGCGCGCCTCCCGCCTCCCCCGCGCCTCCCGCATCCCCCGCGCCTCCCTCCGACTTCGCCGACCTGCTGCGCCGCGCGGCACGGGCGACCGCGGCGACCGGCTCGTTCCGGCGGGCATCCATGCTCATGCGTCGGGCCATGGAGGCATCCGTGGCCACGGTCCAGGCGGACGAGGGCCCGCAGCCGGCGCCTCGTGCTCACGGCCCCCGCGATGACCGCCAGCGGCTGGCGGTCGGGGTGATGCTCGAGGAGACCGGGCGCCTCCAATGGGCAGGGGGCGACCTCCAGGGTGGTCTTCGATCGATGGAGCAGGCGCTGGCCACGATACCGTCGGCACCCAGCCGGGAGCGTGCGCGTGCCCTGGCCGTGCTCGCGCAGCACCAGATGCTCGCGGGCTCGTACCATCAGAGCCTCCGCCATGCGGAGGATGCCCGCTCGGTGGCACGGCAGGTCGGGACGGCAGGGCTCGTCGAGTACGGTCACGCGACCTGCACGCTCGGCGTGGATGTGGCCTACCAGGGCGAGCTGGAGCGAGGACTGGCGCTCCTGGAGGATGCCGCGTCGATCGCCCGGCGTGCCGGCAGGCTCGACGACCTGATGCGCGCGGCCGCCAACCGGACCACGCTGCTCGATCTCGACTCGCGTCGTGAGGAGGCGCTCGCGGTCGTGGAGGAGGGCATGGCCGACGCCGCCGCCGGGGGCCTGGTCGGGACGTACGGTGCGTTCCTGCGGGGCAATGCCGCGGACATCCTGTTCCAGCTGGGTCGCTGGACGGAGTCGGAGGCCGAGTGCCGCGCCGGCATGGAGTGGCAGCCGGCCGGTGTCGCGTGGTTCAGCCCGACGCTGTACCTGGGTCTCGTGCTCGTGGAATCGCGGGCGGACGAGGAGGCCGCGAGCCTCGTGGGCCAGACCCTGCTGCAACTGGACACGGTGCCCGCGGGCCAATGGTCCGCGCTGGTCCAGCGTGCCGCCGTCAGCCTGGCCCTGTGGCGCGGTCATCACGGAGACGCGGTGCGGGTCGCCGCCCGGGAGTGGCCTCGCGTCCTGGACACGGACGACCCGGTCCAGATCGCGCTGTCCGCGGCGACCTGCCTCGAGGCGGCCGCGGCAGCCACGGAACAGGGGCGGATGGAGCGCGACATCGGGCTCGTGTCCGCGGCCGCCGAGCTCGCCGACGTGGTCCTCGCGGATGCCGAGCGACTGGTGCGGGCGGGCGACCTGCCACCGAACGTGGGTGCACACCGGGAGGCGGAGCTGCACCTGGCCACGGCTGGGGCGCACCGGGCGCGGATGCGCGGCCGTCCGTCGCCTGCGGCGTGGGACCGACTCTCCGTGGCCTGGGCCGACCGGCACATCCCGTTCCTCGCCGCCAAGTGCCGATGGTGGCAGGCCCTGGCGCTGCTGGCGCGCGATGGTTCCCGTGAGGATGCCGCGGACGCGCTCACCGATGCATGGCGCCTGGCGGCCAGCCTGCCCGCGCGGCCGCTGCTGAGGACACTGTGGGACCTGGCGATCAGGGCCCGGTTGCCGCTTCCGGCCGATCCCGCACGCGCCACCGAGCTGATGGACCTCCCGAGGTCGCCTGCGCCGCGTGTCCTGGAGACCGGACGGCGACTCGTGATGGCCGATGGCCGGCGTGCCGTGGCGATCGCGGTGGAGCGCCCGGGAGGGTCATCCGAGTCGGCGCTCGAGGCGGACGTGGCTCTCCCGCCCACGCTGTTCGAGCAGGCCGCGTCACCCGACGCGGTGGCGGACGCGCTGAACGTCCGGATCCACATGGGTGAGTCCGGGGTCGCGGCCCTGGGTCTGACCCCGCGCGAGATGGAGGTGCTGCGCATCATCTGCGAGGGCCGCACCGACCGCGAGATCTCGGAGCGGCTGTACATCTCCGAACGGACCGTCCACGTCCATGTCCGCAAGGTGCTCGCCAAGCTGGGTGTGGCCACCCGGACGCAGGCGGCCGCCCTCGCCCTCCGCCAGGGCGTGGTGCCCATCGCCGACCCGGTGCCCGCGCCCGACTGAGGTGGACGGCGGGCCCGACCGGCGCCCCCGCTCTCCAGGCCGGGGTCGACGCCCCGGGGGTTCCGCGGCGGGGTGGAGGGGGTGCGGGACGGGGGCTCGGGGCCGGCTGTGACGCCCGGGCCGTCGGCGGCGGGTGGCCGCCGGCAGATGCCCGGAGCCGGCCCGCCGGGCATCGGGCGCCCGGCCGCCGAGCATCTCTCGCCTGGCCGCCGAGCGGACATGACCGACATGCCCCGGGCCCGCGCGTCCGGTCCGGGCCGCTCATCGGCCCGCCTCGCACCGGGCGTGTCCGGATCGGACCGGGCGTGTCCGGATGGGCCCCTCAGCGGCCCGGTCCGACGGGATCGGGTCCGGACGCGTCGGCCATGGCCGCTGGGCGGGCACCGCGGCGGGCAGGGCGGCGCGACCCCGGGGCGGGCCCGACCCGGCGCGCTGGCCGCGACCCGGCGGGCGGCCGATCTGTTCGCAGTCTCTGAGCTGAGACGCGTCGAGCGTGGCCTCGGAGGCTGATCGGAGGGCTGGGTGCCTGCGGGGCTCCGAACGGCGCTCATGTCGGCGCCCACGTCCGTCGATGCCGCGGCGCGCCGCGCGGATGGCGCACGCATCTGGCGCACGCATCCGTCACACATGCGCGAGAATCGCGCGCATGAAGCACCTCCTCCGTCCGGCGCTCGGCGCCGTCCTCCTTCTGGTCGTCTCGGCCTGCGCCAGCCCCAGTGGCCAGCCATGGACCCCGCCCCCGCCCGGCACGCCCGCGCCGGAGACCCCCGCGCCGACCGCCGCCCCCGCGACCGCGGCCCCGGCGTCCGCGGCCCCGACCGCGCCGGTCGAGTCGGCCGCCCCGTCCGCCGCGGCCACCGAGCCCGCCGGCTCCGCCCAGCCCGGCGGCCGGGTCATCGAGCTGGAGCTGGACGCGGCCCTCCAGATCCTCCAGGGCGGCGTCAAGGTGACCGACATCCCGGTGACCCCCGGCGAGACCATCCTGTTCAAGCTCCACAACACCGCGGGCTACGTCCACAACTTCTGGATCGGCCCGGACCAGGCGCTCATGACCAACCAGACGGCCGGCCTCGTGGGCGTGCCCGACTGGTCGGACGGCGAGGTGCGCGAGCTGACCTGGGTCGTCCCCGACGACATCACCGGGCTCAAGTTCGGCTGCACGGTGCCCGGCCACTACTCCCTGATGCAGGGCACGTTCTCCCTGGCGTCGTAGCCGCAGCGGGTCTGACCGTCCCGTGACCGAGGTCGTCTGCCACCGGGACGCCTACGCGCGGGCGGTCGAGACCCGTGTCCGCGCGGTCGAGGGCGAGGCGGGTTCGCTCGTCGTCCTCGACCGCACGGTGTTCTATCCGGGGGGCGGCGGGCAGCCGTCCGACACCGGACTGCTGCTGCGCTCCGCGGATGGACGCAGCTGGACGGTCCGCGGCGTGCGGCGCCTGGGCGGCGAGCTGGTCCATGAGCTGGAGGCCGGCATCGAGCCGCCGTCGGTGGGCGACGTCCTCGTCGCGGAGGTCGAGTGGGCCCGGCGCTACCAGCTGATGCGCACCCACACCGCGCTCCACGCGCTGTGCGGCGTGGTCTGGCGCGATCACGGGGCCCTCGTCACGGGCGGCAACATGGAGCCGGGGCGCGGGCGCATGGACTTCGAGTTCGAGTCGCTGTCGGGTGACCTGGTGGAGTCGATCGAGGCGACCGTCAACGCCGAGCTGGCGAAGGAGCGGCCGGTCCACGTCAGGATCCTGCCGCGCGCGGAGGCGTTCGCCATCACCGACCTGGTGCGCACCAAGGTGAACCTGCTGCCGGAGGGCATCGAGGAGATCCGGGTCATCGACATCGAGGGCCTGGACCTCCAGGCGGATGGCGGCACCCACGTCCACAACACGCGCGAGGTGGGCCGCATCCGGGTGACCGGCTACGAGTCGAAGGGCCGCATCAACAAGCGCATCCGACTCGAGGTCGTGGACGCCTGACGCGCGTCGGCGATCAGGCTCGACGCTGCACCACGAGGGCCGACCCGACCACCAGGAGACCACCCAGGATCTGGGCGGGCGCCACCGGCTGGCTGACGACGACGAGCGCGATCGCCGACGCCGCGAACGGCTCCAGCAGCGCGATGGCCGCGGTGTCGATGGGACCGATGGTGCGCACGCCGGTCAGGTAGAGCAGCATCGGCAGGGTCTGACCCAGGACCGCCCCCAGGACGTACAGCAGCAGCAGCGCGCCCGTGACGCCGCCCGGGTCGAGGTTCCGATTGCCGGCCAGGAGGCCCAGCAGGAGCAGCACGGCGGCCGGTCCCAGCGACAGGATGGTGCTCGTCTCCAGGGTGGGCACGCTGCCGTAGCCGTACCGCGCGGTGAGCACGTAGACCGTCTGGCCCAGGGCCGCCATGAACGCCAGGGCGACCCCCAGCAGCGCGACCTCGCCGGTGGTGCCCTCGCCGCCCAGGACCACGACCACACAGCCCAGGAACGCGACGAGCAGGGCCGTCGCCCGCCGGGCGTCCATGCGCTCCAGGCCCAGCGCGGCGGAGGCCGTCGCGATGAGCACCGGATAGCTGTAGAACACCACCAGACCGACGAGCACGCTCGTCTCCTGGAACGCACCGTAGATGCCCAGGTTCCCGATGACCACCGCGCCCACGGCCACGAGCAGCCAGCCGGTGGCGCGCCGGCTGGGCCGTCGGCCCTCGAAGGGGATCCGGTGCCGGAGCGCGCGCAGCAGGACCAGGGCGCCGAGCAGCAGCACCCCGCCGATGAGCGATCGCCAGAAGGACATCGACAGCGGATCGCCGCCCGCCTCGTAGACGAGTGCCGAGAGCGTGCCGTTGAGCGAGAACAGGACCGTGGCGCCGAGGGCCGCGGCGAGGCCGATGGTCCGGACCGCGCGCGGGGAGGCATCCCCGGACGCGTGATGCGCCTCGGCGGCCGCGCGCCTCGGCGTCTCTGCCGGACCCTGCTCAGCCAGGGAGCAGCCTCCGCTGCACGAGGTCGCGGTGGAGGCCCTCGAGCGTGGGGTGGACCATGCTGGCACCCGCGCGTCGGAGGGCCTCGGCATCGGTCACCCCGGTCGTGACGCCGATGGCGGTCATGTTCGCCGCCCGGGCCGCCAGCATGTCCCAGGTGGCATCGCCGACATACCACCAGGTGCGCGCCGGCACGCCCAGCAGCGTGGCGCCCAGCAGCAGGACGTCGGGGGCGGGCTTGGCGTGGCTGACCTGCGAGCCGTCCGCGAGTCTGGGAGGTACGGGCAGGGCGAGCGGCGCGAGCGACTGCTGGACCTGCTCGGCCCGCGAGGACGTCGCGATCGACCACGGCAGACCGACCGCATCGAGGGCGTGGAGGAGCTCCCGGATGCCCGGCAGCGGCGTGGGGTCCGTGTTGAGCCTCGAGAACAGCTGACCGGATCGCCGGTCGATCGCCTCCGCGCGGGCATCGTCGATGGACCGTCCGGCGATCGCGGCGACCTCCACGGCGATGCGTCGTCCGTCGCTGCCCATGAGCGTGCCGAGATGCGCCCGGTCGGCGGGGATGCCGGCCTCCGCGAACGTGCGGACCCATGCCTCGATGCGGGTGTCGACCGTGTCCACGATCGTGCCATCGAGGTCGAACAGGATCGCGGCAGGGTCATCGGGGATGGCGCGCGCGGGCCCAGGGGCCAGGTCGTGGGTCATGATCGCCTCCGACTGTAGCGGGTGGGCGGGCGGTCAGGCCTGCGACAGGCGCCGTGGCGCGGTGGGCCGTCCGGGCACCGACTGGCCGACGGGGGGCTGCGGGGGTCGCACGCCGGCGATCTGGCTCGCCAGGCCGACCGGGTCGGTGACCGGCTGCTGACAGGTGAACCGCCGACAGACGTAGGCGGTCGCCCGACCCTCCAGGCGCGTCCTGCCGGCCATCAGCGGCACCGCCGACGACGCGGGATCCGCCGCCACGCTGACGACCTGCCAGGGCCGATGTCCGCGGCGGACCACGGCCAGGAGGGCGGCGGTGTCCGCGGCCGTCGGGTCACCCACGATGGCGACCTCGTGCTGGGGTGCGAGCGCCAGCTGGTACGCCACCAGCCACTGCGCGAATCCCGTGGGCATGCGTGCCGCCACCGAGGACATGGGGGCGACCGCCTGCTCCGCGGCGCCGCGGTGACGCGCGTCGCCCGTCCACGCGGCCAGCCGCAGCAGCACGACCGCGGCCATCGCGTTGCCCGACGGCAGGGCGTTGTCCTCCAGCGACCGCGGCCGGGCGAAGAGCGCCTCGGCGTCAGCGGCGGTGTCGTAGAAGCCGCCGTCGGGAGCCGCGAATCGCTCTAGGACGGTGTCCATCAGGTCCCTGGCCGCCACGAACCAGCCCTCCTCGAACGTCGTCTCGTAGAGCGCAAGCAGGCCGTCCGCCAGGTGGGTGTGATCCTCCAGCGTCCCGTGATGCTGCGCGCGCCCGTCCTTCCACGATCGCCGCAGCCGGCCGTCGGGTCCGCGCAGGGCACCCAGCAGGAAGTCGGCCGCCTCTCTGGCGATGGCGGTGTAGCGCGTCCCGTCCGGCAGGAAGCGTCCGGCCTCCGCGAGCGTGGCGAGCATGAGCCCGTTCCACGAGGCGAGCACCTTGTCGTCGCGAGCGGGCTGGGGTCGGCCGTCCCGCGCCTCCAGCAGCCGGGCGCGGTCCTCCGCGAGCAGCGCCGCGACCTCCTCCCGGCCGATGCCGAGTGTGGCGGCGACCGCCGCGTCATCCTGGACGCGCGACAGGATCGTGTGTCCCTCCCAGTTGCCGCCGGGAGTCACGCCATAGGCCAGCTCGAACAGCGCGGAGGTGTCGCCCAGGACGCTCCGCACCTCCTCGAGGGTCCAGACGTACGTGGCGCCCTCGCGACCGCCCGTGTCCGCGTCCAGCGAGGACCCGAACGCGCCTCCCGCCGGCACGCGCAGCTCCCGTGCGGCCCAGTCGAGCGTGCCCCGGACCACCTCCGCGTACCGCTCCACGCCCGTGAGCTGCCAGGCGTGGAGGTACACCCGCGCCAGCAGCGCGTTGTCGTAGAGCATCTTCTCGAAGTGCGGCACCAGCCACGCCGCATCGGTGGCGTAGCGCGCGAACCCGCCGCCGAGATGGTCGTAGATGCCGCCCGCCGCCATGGCGTCGAGCGTCTTGCGGGCCATCGCGAACGGACGGGCATCCGCGGTCCGGACGACCTCGCGCAGCAGGAACTCGACGGCCATCGCCTGGGGGAACTTGGGAGACGTGCCCCAGCCGCCGTACTGCTGGTCGAACCCGCCCGCGAGCAGTCCCACGCCCGCGAGCAGGGGCGCCGTCGCGATCGCCCGCTGGGCGTTCTCGTCCACGGGCTTGCCATCGGGTCCGATGAGCCGGATGCCGGCGCCCGCCATGGGTCGGCCATCCGGCCCGACCAGCCCGGAGCCGTCCCCGTTCGGCGTCCCGCCACCGCCCGGTCCCGCCTGGGCGGCCTGGAGCTGCTGCATCGCCTGGACCGCGGCGGCTGCGATGGGGTCGACCGGTGCGGGCTTGCCCTCCGCCTTCGCCTTCTCGGCCGCCTCCGCCGTCGCCTTCGACACCTGCGCCCCCACCCGGGCGGCCGCCTCCCGCGGCGATGCCTGGCCGGCCGCGATGGCCGCGGCGAGCCTGTCCGCCTGGGCCCTGACCTCCTCCCGCCGCTCGGTCCAGGCCTGGAGCACCCCGGCCAGCACCTGTCGGAACGCAGGCATGCCCTGACGCGCCGTGGGCGGGAAGTAGGTGCCCCCGAAGAACGGTCGGCCGCCGGGCGTGAGGAACACGGTCATCGGCCAGCCGCCCTTGCCGGTCATGGCCTGGACCGCGTCCATGTAGACCGCATCCAGATCGGGTCGTTCCTCTCGGTCCACCTTGATGGACACGAACGAGGCGTTCAGTTCCGCCGCCGTCGTGGGGTCCTCGAAGGACTCCCGCTCCATCACATGGCACCAGTGACACGCGGCGTACCCGATCGAGAGGAAGATCGGCCGGTCCAGCTCGGCCGCCAGCGCCAGCGCCTCCGCGCCCCAGGGATACCAGTCGACCGGGTTGTGGGCGTGCTGCAGGAGGTACGGGCTGGTCTCGCCGGCCAGGCGGTTGGCGGCGCGGGTCGAATCGAGGGCAGAGGACATTCCTGCATGGTAGGCGCTGGCGGCGTCCGCGCCCCTGGCGTGCGCCGCGGGTCGGTTTCTGCCATCGTGCCCCGCGCAGTGCCCGCACCCGTCTCCCATCGGTCGCGCGCCAGGCATGTCCGGCGGCGCGCCCGACTCGCCATCCTTCCGGTGCTCCTGGCCGTCCTCCCGGCCTGGCCCGCGGTCGGTGCCGACCGATCCCCCCTGCCAGCCCCATCCGCTTCCTCCGCCGTGCCCGCCGCGTCCGCCGCGTCCGCCGAATCCATCGAACCTGCCCAGCCCCATCCGACCGCTCCGTCCGCCCCGTCCGCCCCGCCTGCCCCGTCCGGCTCACCTGCCCCGTCCGCCCCGCCTGCCCCGTCCGGCTCACCTGCCCCGTCCGGCTCACCCACGGCAGATCGGGACGTGCCGGGTGCCCTGGACCCGTCGGCGCCGATCGTCATGCTGACGCTGGACCGGACCGATGCCGCCAGCGGCGACCGGGTCACCGCGCAGGTCAGCGTCACCAATCCCGGTCCAGACCCGCTGGTGCTGCCATGCGCGGCGCCCGTCGACGTCTGGGCGGACATCAGCCCGGTCGTGGCGGGACCTCGCGAGGACTGGGCGACCACCGATCCGTGGCGCGACAAGATGCGACGACGGCTGCTCGGCGACCCGGTGACCGCCGGCACCGGACCGCACGCGGTCAGCCTCTCCGCGGTGGAGCGTGCCCGCTGCCCCGACACGACGCGCACCCTGGCCGCGGGTGAGACGATCGACGCTGCGTACACCTGGGACGTGGGCTACCCGGACGGCACCCCGCTGTACGGACCGAGCGACGACCCCGCGGTGGTGCGCGCCCGGGTGGTGCCCCAGGTGACTCCGACGCGGGCGGATGCCGGGCTGGATGCCCCGCCGCCCGTCACGGCCGAGGCGCCCCTGCGGGTCGCCCGGGCGCGCGGCCCCAGGGCGCTCTCGAGGGCGCTCTCGCCGTCCCAGGCCGTCGAGGCGCTGTTCGACGATCGGGAAGCCGCCGCGTGGCTCGACCTGGAGCCGGCATCGACCTGGCGCCGTGCGGACATGCGCCTGGTGCGGGGCCGCTGGCGGTTCGACGTGCTCAGGATCGCGACAGGCTGCTGTCGCGAGCGTCTGTCGGCGGCCATCGACGGCCTCACCGGTGATCCGGTGCGTCTGCGCGCCCCCACCTTCGACTGGACCCCCGCGCGCACGGTGGTCCGCTCCTTCGGGTCGCTCGAGCTGCGCCTGGAGCTCCAGCGCCGCCGATTCCAGGATGGGCGCACCACCCGGATCCGCTTGACCGTCACCAACCTGAGCGAGGACGAGCCGGTGTGGTACTGGGCCCATGACAACGGATGCGTGGCACAGCCGGGAATCTGGATCTCCGCAGGTCCGGAGCGTGGCGGCATGCGCTGGCCGGGTGCGCTGGGCCGGTTCAAGCGCAGGGCGCTGCGGGGCGACCTCATCATCGCCCCGGCAGGCCCGCCGCAGGCACACCGGTGCAAGGCGCCCGACCCGCTGAAGCTGCGCAGGCACGGCGGGTCGGTGGCGACCGAGTCGTTCTACCAGCCCGCGACGGTGCCCATGGGCCAGCGCACCCTCGAGGCGCTCGGCCGGATCGACCTGGTGGGTCCCCGCAGGCACAGCGTGGACCAGTGGCAGGTCTACGCCGCACCCGAGGTGCGAGCGCGGTTCCGAACCGATGACGGCTCGACACAGGTGGAGTCGCCCGCGACGCTCATCGATGCCGCCCTCTCCCAGCGGCCGTTCGCCCAGCGCATCCGGTCCACGCCGCGCTCGCGGTGGAAGGATGCTGGCGTCACCGGTCGCACGGTGTGGCTGGAGCTCAAGGACGGGTCGCGCATCGTGGCGCTCGTGCCGTGACCGTCGCGCCGCCTGGGGTCGTCGGGGAGCGTGCGGTGGGGCGGCCGCTGCGCCTGGGTGCCATCATCCTGGCGGCGGGCGCGGGCCGTCGGTTCGGCGGCGCCAAGCTGCTGGCCCTGCTCGACGATCGACCGCTCGTGCAGCACGTGGTCGACGCGGTCGCCGACTGGGGACCGGCTGCGCTGGTGGCGGTCCTGGGTGCGGACGCGGCCATCGCGGAGCGCATCGTGGACTGGGGCGATGCCATGCGCCTCCGCAACCCCGAACCGGACCGGGGCCTCGCATCCTCCCTGCACCTGGGCATCTCCGCCGTGGAGGCCGTGGAGCCCCCGCTCGATGGTGTGTTCGTGGTGCTCGGCGACCAGCCGCGGGTCCGGACGTCCACGTTCGTGGGCATCGCCCGGGCCGCGGCCGAGGATGGACGGGCCCACCCCATCGTGGTGCCGCGGTACGCCGGCGAGGCGGCGGGTGTCGCGAACCCGGCGCTGCTGCTGCGGGCCGCCTGGCCGCGCGTCCATGCGCTGTCCGGCGACCGGGGCATGGGCCCGGTGATCGCGGCGCACCCGGAGCTGGTGCTGGCGGTGCCCGTCGAGGGCACCAATCCGGACGTGGACACGCCCGAGGACCTGCGACGGCTGTAGCCCATGGGACCGGTGCTGGCGGCGGACGATGATGCGACCGTCGCGGTACCCTGCCACCTGCCCCGACCCTCGTGGTCGCACCCCCAGGAGGCACCGATGGACGCGCTCGCCCTGTTCCAGCTCATGCTCTTTCTGCACATCATGGGCGCGATCATCGCGTTCGGCTTCGGGTTCACGGTGCCTGTGATCGGACGCCTCGCGGGAGCGGAGCCGCAGCATGGCAACTTCTTCCTGCGGGCCGGCAGGCGCGTGAGCGACACGGTCCTGGTCCCGGCCGCCCTGTCGATGGCGGTCACCGGCGCCGGCCTGATCCACTGGGGAGGACACACGCCCCGGGAGATGTGGCTGAGCCTGGCGATGGGGATCTACGTCGTCGCGATCCTCGTGGTGCTGTTCTACCAGCGCCCGCTGTTCAACCGGCTCATCAGACTGACCGCGACGCCGCCCGGACCGGGCGGGCCGGACCCGCAGATCCCGGCGCTGCTTAAGCGGACCCGCCTGATCGGGGTCGGGCTGGGCGTGGCCGTGTTCGTGATCGTGTTCCTGATGGTCTACAAGCCGGAGTTCTGATGCAGGTCGAGCGGTTCATGCGAGGATGTCCCGCTGGACTCCCAGCAGGCAGGCGCGTCCGGAGGCAGGCATGACAGCGGTTCGGTTCTCTCGACGCGCGGCGCGCGCGGTCACGCTCGCGATCGCCGGGTGTGTGGCGGGTGGCGGCGCGGCAGTCCTGGCCCAGAGCCCCAGCCTGGTGCCCGAGGTCAGCGCACCCCCGGCGCTGGCAGCCGAGGTGGAGGCGATCATCGGCCAGGCGGAGTCGCTGCGGGAGCTGACCCGGGTCCGTCCGGTCGACTGGAAGCTGGCTGACCGAGACACGGCGCTGGCGCAGCAGCTGGAGCGCGAGTCGTCCGATCCCGAGGTGATGGATCGCCTCCGACAGGACGAGCGGATCCTCATCCGCCTCGGCCTGCTGCCGGAGGGGACCGATCTGCTGCAACTGACCGTGGACACGCTCCAGGACCAGGTGGCCGGCTACTACGACTCCGAGACGCGGTCGCTGACGGTGCTCGACGAAGACGGCGAACTGGACCTCGCTTCGCGGATCACGCTGGCGCACGAGGCGGGTCACGCCATCGTCGACCAGCACTGGGACCTGGAGGCGATGCAGGATGCCATCCCGCTGGTGGAGGGTGACCGCGTGGCGGCGTTCCAGGCGCTGGCCGAGGGGGACGCCACGCTCCTCATGACGCTGTGGTCCGCGCGCCATGCCGCGTCAGACCTGGTGGGCATGGACGGCGCTGGGCTGCCGGGCCAAGACTCGCTGGATGGATTGCCCCAGGTGATCCAGCGGCAGTTGCTGTACCCGTACCTGGATGGACTGGCATTCCTGATGCAGGCGTGGGGTCCCGGCGGCTGGCAGGACGTGAATGCCATCTGGGATGCGCCGCCCGTCTCGTCCGAGCAGATCATGCACCCGGAGAAGTATCCCGATGAGACGCCCGTGGAGGTCGCGCTGCCGGATGTGGCGGCACTCCTGGGTGATGGCTGGTCCCAGACGGGTGAGACCGTGATGGGGGAGCTGAACATCGGCGTGCTCGTCGCCGATGGCGCCGACTGGGACCCGGCGTCCTTCTCGCTGGGCGGCGTGCGGATGCCCGGCTGGGAGGCTGCGGCGGGCTGGGCGGGCGATCGGCTGGTCACGGTCGACGGACCGGACGATGCCTGGGCGCTCGTGTGGCAGACCGCGTGGGACACGGAAGTGGATCGCACGGAGTTCATCGAGGCGGCGACTCGCGCGCTGGCTGATCTGCCCGGCGTGGTATCGGTGTCTGCGGAGGACGTCACGAGCACGGGTGTGGACGCAGGTGCGGGTGCGGCTGCGGGCCTGCCGGCGCCGGCAGTGCTGGTCATCGCCAGTGACGCGGCGACCCACGAGCTGGTGGCCGCGGCGCTGGGGGTGGAGGCGGTGCCGGCGGGCGGCTGAGGAGCCGTGTGCCCCACCCTGGGGCGAGCTCGGGTCGAGGGGTGGGCGGGCCCCGGGTCGTGCTCGTCGGGCTGGTCGGGCGGGTCGGGCGCGGTCGGGCTCGGGTCAGGCTCGGGTCAGGCTCGGGTCGTGCATCCGATGCACCACCCGGCGGTCGGCCTCGCGCCCGGACGTCGATCGGTGCGCCGGGCGCCCCATCCGGCGGGCGGGCCCCCGATCGGCGCGCGGCACGCACCGATCGGAGGGCGGGCGGGCCCCGCCTGGCGCCCCGCCCGCCCGGTGGTGCATCGGGTGGACCGGGCCAGGGCCAGGCCGAGGGCGCTGGCCACGATCAGTCGCGAACAAGTCGCACGCAAGTCCCAGCCAAGAGCCGCCGACCATGCTTGGCGCATGCCACCCATGGAGCGCCGGGTCGATCGCGGCGCGCGCGTCGCCGCGGAACTCCACCACAAGCTTGCCGCCGAGCTTCGCGACCAGCGAGTCGCGGCGGGTTTCAGCCAGCGTCGACTCGCCGCCAGCGTCGGTACCACGCACTCGACGTTGTCGCGGATCGAGGCGCACCGCGCGCCGGCGACCACGTTGCGGACCTACGCGGAACTGTTCGCCGTGCTGGGGCACCGCCTCAGCGTCAAGGTCTACCCGGACGGGTCGCCGCTTCGCGATCGGCCCCAGCTTCGCCTGCTCGATCGCTTCCGTGGGCGGCTCCACCAGTCGCTCGGGACGCGTCGGGAGGTCCTGGTCGGGTCGCATGGGGATCTCCGCGCCTGGGATATGGCCATCGACACCCGAGAGGGCAGCTGCATGGTGGATGCGGAGTCCGTCCTCTCTGACCTGCAAGCGCTGGAGCGCCGAATCGGCGCGAAGGCCCGGGATTGTGGCGCCGACATCGTGATCCTCCTGGTCGCTGACACTCATCGCAACCGCAAGATCCTCCGAGAACATGGAGACGCCCTGCGCACACGCTTCCCGGGTGATCCTCGGAGCGCTCTCCGGGCACTGGCCCAGGGACGACTCCCCGATACCAGCACCATCATCGTGCTCTGATTCGAGCAGCGGCCGATGGCGCACATCCCCGCGCGGGTCGGGCGCGTCGGGCGCGGTCGGGCTCGGGTCGTGCATCCGATGCACCACCCGGCGGTCGGCCTCGCGCCCGGACGTCGATCGGTGCGCCGGGCGCCCCATCCGGCGGGCGGGCCCCCGATCGGCGCGCGGCACGCACCGATCGGAGGGCGGGCGGGCCCCGCCTGGCGCCCCGCCCGCCCGGTGGTGCATCGGGTGGACCGGGCCAGGGCGGGGCCGAGGGCGCTGACCCGATGCGGGAGGATGGGAACGCCCCGACGGTATCGGTCCGCCGGGGCGTCGTCGTGCGGGTGTCAGACGTCGGTCAGCAGGGCGGCAGCGGAGCGACGCTGGCCGCAGGCGATGCTGCTGGCAGCGGGCTCGTCAGGACCGGGCTCGGAACGGGGCTGGCGTCGCCGCTCGGAGAGGGGCTCAGCGACGGGGCTGGCGTTGCGCACAGGATCGATGGGGCGACCGTCGGCACAGGCGTGGGCACGGGCGTCGGCTCGGGCGTCGGCACGGGGGTCGGCACGGGCGTCGGCTCGGGCGTGGGCACGGGGGTCGGCTCGGGCCTCGGCGACGGCGTCGGCTCGGGCGTGGGCGACGGGGTCGGCGCAGCCGTCGGCTCGGGCGTGGGCGACGGGGTCGGCGTCGGCACGGGCGTCGGCTCGGGCGTGGGCACGGGGGTCGGCTCGGGCGTGGGCGACGGGGTCGGCTCGGGCGTGGGCGACGGGGTCGGCGTCGGCACGGGCGTCGGCACTGGGGTCGGCTCGGGCGTGGGCGACGGGGTCGGCTCGGGCGTGGGCGACGGGGTCGGCACAGGCGTCGGCTCGGGCGTGGGCGACGGGGTCGGCGTCGGCTCGGGCGTGGGCGACGGGGTCGGCACCGGGGTCGGTGTGGGCTCGACCCCCAGCGAGACGATGATGCTCACGGCCGTGCCCGGCTCGACCGCGGTGCCGGCCTCGGGTGACGACTGGATGACGGCCCCCGCCGGGACCGTCGCGTCGTAACTCTCGGAGCGCTCACCAAGGGTGAGGCCGGCGCTCTCGATGGCCACGACGGCATCCCCCTCGGCCAGGCCGAGCAGATCCGGGACGGCGATCAACGGGATGGGTGTGGGCGTGGGCTCGGGCGTCGGTGTGGGCTCGGGCGTCGGCACAGGCGTCGGCACAGGCGTCGGCACAGGCGTCGGCTCGAGCGTCGGCTCGGGCGTCGGCACAGGCGTCGGCTCGGGCGTGGGCGACGGGGTCGGCGTCGGCACAGGCGTCGGCTCGGGCGTGGGCGACGGCGTCGGCGTGGGGACCGGCGTCGGCTCGGGCGTGGGCGACGGCGTCGGCGTCGGGACCGGGGTCGGCTCGGGCGTGGGCGACGGCGTCGGCGTCGGGACCGGGGTCGGCTCGGGCGTCGGCACTGCGGTCGGCTCGGGCGTCGGCACGGGCGTCGGCACAGGCGTCGGCTCGGGCGTGGGCGACGGCGTCGGCGTCGGCTCGGGCGTGGGTACCGGGGTGACGACGGGCGCGACTGTGACGGTGACCGTCGGCACGGGGGTCGGCTCGGGCGTCGGGGCCTCTGTCGGCTCGGGAGTCGGGGCCTCTGTCGGCTCGGGCGTCACGACGGGTGCGACCGTCGGCGTCGCGGTGGCGGGCGGGGGCGTGGCCGGGATCGGTGTCGGTGTGGCGCCTCCGCGTGCGCATGCGGCGACCACCAGGGCAAGGGCAGCCACGATGGCGGCCGAGCGGCGTGCCCGCACGACGGACTCGATCACACGAACCTCCCACTTCCTCCCTGTCCCGAGGGCACGCGACCAGCCAGCCGCGCGCTCACCCGAAATCGGCCTGAGGGTACCCGCGGGGTCGATGGTGCGTCAATCTCGAGTCGCATAATCGCGGCACATGCCCCCGCACCAACCACCGTTCCCGGTCTCCGCCGCGTCGCCAGATGCCGACATCGTCACGATCCGTGGCGAGACGGTCGCACGACGCGCGGATCGGCTCACCGGCGAGGAGCCGCTCCAGATCCGGGTCGCCGGTCCAGGCCAGGACTCGATGGACGTCGCGGTGATGATGCGCACGCCCGGCGAGGAGCGGGAGCTGGCGGCCGGCTTCCTGGTCACGGAGGGCCTGGCGTCGCCAGCCACCGTCCGCGCTGCCACGTTCACGTTCGCCGACCCAGGCACGCACAGCCAGCCGCATGACGAGCTGCTCGTGCGCCTGCCGCTGGCGTTCGACCCCTCCGCCATCGCCGCGCGGACCGCGATCGCCAGCGCCAGCTGTGGCATCTGCGGCAAGGCGTCCATCGAGGACGTGGCGAAGCGCAGCGCCACCATCCCCGCCGGACCGATCGTGGAACGGGCGATGCTCGTGTCGCTCCCCGATCGGATGCGCGCCGCGCAGGCGGTGTTCGAGCGCACGGGCGGCCTCCATGCGACGGCATCGTTCACGACAGACGGTGGACTGTCGCGCCTGCACGAGGACGTGGGCCGACACAATGCGCTCGACAAGCTGATCGGCGCTGCGGCGCTCGCGGACGAGCTGCCGCTTCACGGGCGAGTGGTCCTGGTGAGCGGACGAGTGAGCTTCGAGGTGGTGCAGAAGGCCGCCATCGCCGGTGTCCCGATCCTCGCCGCGATCAGTGCGCCGACCGACCTGGCGGCGGCCACGGCTCGGCATGTGGGGATGACGCTGGTGGGGTTCCTGCGCGGCGAGGGCTTCAACGTCTACGCCGGCGCGGAGCGCATCGACCTGGGCCGGGCGTGAGGGTCCGTCAGTGCGTGTGCGCCCCGATGTGAGCCGCGTCGAGCCCCGCGGAGAAGGCGTCGAGGTTCCCCGCAAGCAACTCCGGATGCTTCTGCTCCAGCATCGCGCGCAGCGCGTCCCGGGCGACCTGGGCGCTTGCACCGATCGATCCGACGAGCGCCCCGAGCGCGACCACGCTGGTCAGCCGCTCCGCGCCCGCGTCTCGCGCGAGCGCCGTCGCGCGGACCCGCACCACGCGCACATCCGCCCGGCCCACGTCAGCCTCCACGAGTGAGTCATTGACGATCACCGTGCCACCGGATGCGACGAGCGGCAGGAACTTCGCCATCGACGGCGGGTTCAACAGCACCGCCGCGTCGAGGCGGTCCACGATGGGTGACCCGATCGGGCCATCCGAGGTGAGCACCGTGCAGCTTGCGGTGCCACCCCGCATCTCCGGGCCGTAGCTCGGGATCCAGAGCACCTCCATCCCCTGGGCCAGCGCGCTGCGGGCGAACACCTCGCCTGCGAACAGCAGTCCCTGGCCGCCGAATCCTGCGAAGACGGTCGCGTGCTCCACGAGGGGGACCTCCAGTCGGGCCGGCTCAGCGCCGGACCTGTTGATGGTCGGCGAGGACGCCGACCGGGTATTCCGGGATGACCCTCTCGCGGAGCCAGACCATCGATTCGACCGGCGTCATTCCCCAGCCCACCGGGCAGTTGGACAGGACCTCCACGATCGCGAACCCGCCGCCCTCCAGCTGCGCCTGGCATGCCCGCTTGAGATAGGCGCGGGTCCTGCCGATGGCCGCGGCATCCACGACCGATCCGCGCGCCGCGAATGACACACCCGGCAGCTGCGCGAGCAGCTCGGTCATGCGCAGCGGGAACCCACTGAGGCTGCGCTCGCGTCCGCCGGGTGTCGAGCTGGTGCGCTGGCCCAGCAGCGTGGTGGGCGCCATCTGGCCGCCCGTCATGCCATAGATGCCGTTGTTGACGAAGACGGCGGTGATGCGTTCTCCGCGTGCGGCGGCGTGGACGATCTCCGCGGTGCCGATGGCGGCCAGGTCGCCATCGCCCTGGTACGTCAGCACGAACGCCTCGGGTCGGACGCGCCGGATGCCCGTGGCCACCGCGGGAGCTCGACCGTGCGGCGCCTCCACGAAGTCGATCGCGAGGTCGTCGTACGCGAACACGGCGCATCCGACCGGGGCGACCGCGATCGTGCGTCGGCCCAGATCCAGCTCCGAAAGCACCTCCGCGATGAGCCGGTGGACGATGCCGTGACCACAGCCGGGGCAGTAGTGGGTCGATCGGTCGACGAGCAGGCCGGGGCGCTCGAAGATGGTGCGCGCGTCCAGCACGGGCAGGTCGGCGGGCCGGTCGGTCGTGCTCATCGAGCGGTCACCCCGGGCCGGTGCGCCAGCGCGAGTGCTCGCCAGGCATCCTCGTCGATGAGACTGAGCGGATCGGGATCGGCGTCCGACTCATCGAGGGAGACCGCGGCGACCGCAGGCCGCTCGATGAGGCCGGTCGGGTCGGGTCCCCAATCGAGGTCGACATCCTCCGCCGTTGATCGGTCCAGTCGCTCGATGGCGGAGACCACCTCGCCCGGCGTGGGAACCGCGCCGCCGGTCCGCCCGAAGAAGGTGACGGGGGTGGCTCCCAGGACAGCGAGTTGGACGTCCTCGACCATCTGGCCCATCGACAGCTCGACCACCAGGAATCCCCGCACGCGCGTCGCGAGGGCGCGCAGCTCCTGGGTCGGGAACGGGAACAGCGTGATCGGACGGAACAGGCCGACCTTCTTTGCTGCCGCGCGGGCACGGCTCACCGCGGTGCTCGCGATGCGGGCCGCGGTGCCGTAGGCCACCACGACGAGCTCCGCGTCGTCCAGGTCGGTGCCCGCCCAGCGCACCTCGTGGTCGACCATCTCGCCGATCTTGGCCGCCAGATGACGGATGTGCCGCTCCAGATCCAGGGCGTCCAGGTGGAGCGACTTCACCACGCGCGGCGGTCGGCCGTCGGCTCCCGTCAGGTTCCAGTCGCACGCGGGACGTGGCGGCAGCCGCCAGGCCTGCTCGACCGGCTCCATCGCCTGGCCCATGATCCCGTCGGTCAACAGCAGCACCGGGGTCCGGTAGCGCTCGGCCAGCTCGAAGCTGGTGGCGATGAGCTCGATCGCCTCGGGGATGCTGCCTGGCGCGAGGACCGGCACCCGATAGTCACCGTGACCATGGCCCTTGACCGCCTGGAGGTAGTCCGACTGGCTGGGACCGATGCTGCCCAGGCCGGGCCCGCCGCGCATCACGTTGATGAGCACCATCGGCAGCTCCTGCGCGGCCATGTAGCTCATCGATTCCGCCATGAGGCTGATGCCCGGGGAGCTGCTGCTGACCAGGACGCGGGCTCCCGTGGCGGCGGCTCCGAGCGCCATGGCGATCGCGGCGATCTCCGACTCGGCCTGGACGAACGCCCGACCCTCCTCCGGCATGCGCCGGGCCATCCACTCGAGCAGCTCCGCCTGGGGCGTGATGGGATAGCCGAAGTAGGCGTCGCAGCCCGCCTGGATGGCCGCCTCGGCCATCGCCTCGTTGCCCTTCATCAGGTCACGCCCGGCGACGGGATGCGGGAGGCTGGGGATCGTGGTCGGCCGGTGTCGACGACGGACGGCGATCGGGTGGGCCGCGGATCCGGGCAGGCCTCCGATGCCCACGGCGGTGAGCGGCTCGGGCGCGCTGGCGTGGCTCATCGGGTCGGGTCCTCTTGCAGGCGAGACGGTGCCCGCGTCCGAGACGTGGCGGTGAGTCGCGGATGGTCGTGAGCCGGATCGCCGGTGCGCGCTGCCGCGGTGCGGGTGAGGCGCGGCGCGCGGACCGTGAACACCACGTCCGGGCACACTCGGGCGCACAGCGCGCAGCTGGTGCACCGCTCCGGAGCGACCTCGCGGATCGGGTTGTAGCCCAGCACGTTCACGTGGTCCCGATCGATCGCCAGGACGCCCTCTGGACACGCATGGATGCACAGCTCGCAGGCCTTGCATCGATCGGTGGCGATGACCAGTCGAGCGAATGGAACGGCGTCAGGCGGAGCCTGTGGATGTCGCGCTGTGGCCGGCACGGCATGCGGCGCGCCGTGCGCCACGAGGGAGGTGCCCATCGCAGGCTCAGCATCGTCCCTTGCGGAGCGGCGGTGATGTGCCGTCGGGCCCGTTGGCGAGGGTCCGGATGGGGCGTCGCGCGGGCCGTCCCGCCAGGAGGTGGGGGACCCGCTGGCAGGATGCATCCACGGTCGGTGCGGCGAAGGCGATGGCCAGCCGCAAGGCCCGGGTCGACGGGTCGTGCGAGCGTCGATACTTCGCCGATGGGCTCCCAGCGCATCTCGGCGATCGTCCTGGCGGGCGGCCGTGCCAGCCGGTTCGGGGCGGACAAGCTCGCGGCGCTCCTCGACGGTCGTCCGCTGCTCCACCATGCGATCGGCGCGGTCGAGGGAATGGCGGACGAGGTCCTGGTGATCGCCGCTCCGGGGCAGGTTCCGGACCTGCCGCCCTGTCCGGTGCCGCTGCGCGTGGTCCATGATGCCGTCGCCCACGAGGGTCCCCTGGTGGGCCTGCTGACCGGTGCGGATGCCGTCGTGCGCCACGTCGGAGCGCCGCGAGACGCGACGGGACGGGACGCAACACCGCGGGACGCCGCGGCCCGGGACGCCGTGCCCGACCCGGCCCTGCTGGTGATCGGCGGCGACATGCCCTCGCTCGTGCCGGCCGTCCTGGCGCAGCTGGTCGCCGCGATCGAGGAGGGTCACGACGCGGCGGTCCTCGCGGACGACGACGGCTCGCCTCGGCCGCTGCCGCTCGCCATCCGCAGAAGCGCGGCGCTGATCCATGGTCGCGCTGTCCTCGACGGTCGCCGCCGGTCCCTGCACGCCCTGCTGTCGGGCCTCGACACCGCCGTCATCCGACCCGCAGCGTGGCGCGAGGCAGACCGCGACGGTCGGACGCTGCGGGACGTCGATCGCCCGGAGGACCTCCCGGCCGTCGTGGAGGCGCCTGGCACGGGGCCGACCTCCTGACGCGGTTCGCCGACTCCGCCGACCTCCGTCGACCCCACGATGTCGGCACGATGGCCGGCGACATCTCGAGCTCAGTGCACCCGACCGCGCCCGCCACGCCGTCGTCTCCGCCGGTCGAACACCTCCACCACGCCCTCCTCGAACGTGAGCAGTGGCATGTCCAGGCCGTTCGGGTCCAGGCCCGCGAAGTCGTCCAGCATCCATGCCGCCAGGCCTGGGTCGGTGTCGATGGGCAGTGCCACGAGTAGGTCCCGCATGGGTGCCAGCAGCAGCGCGGGATCGGTTCCGAACACGTCCGGCAGCAGCTCTGGCGCCAGGACCAGTGCCGACGCCCAGCCGTCGCCGGACTGGAACGCCCTGAGGGGCAGGCCGCCCGTCGCGTCGTGCAGCAGGCCACGACCGAGCGATCGTGGCAGCCGTTCGCGCATCGTCTGGATGGCGCGATGCGCGAGCGTGCCATCATCCACGCCCCAGCGTGCCGCGAGTCCCTCCGTGATGAACAGGAGCGCGGGGCCCAGGTCGATCCCGAAGGTGCTGGTGAGTCCCACTGGCCACCGCCAGCGGACCTCGGGGTCCACGCCATCGGGCATGGGTCGCCGGCGCGGCAGCACCGGAACCACGGCGTCTGCGACGGCCTCCCACGGCCCGTCGATGCGGAACCCGTCCAGCGCCGTCATCACCTCCTCGACGGACGCTCCCTCCATCTCCGGAGGCGACGGCGACCCCGGGTGGAGCGTCACCTCCCACGGCACCGGATCATCAGGTGGTGCGGCGGGGGCGGGATCCCCGTCGCCCGCCCGAAGGGCCGTGTCGGGGGGCGGGATGGTGATCGAGGTGGAGCGTCGCTGGCTGGTCATGCGCGGAGCATCGCGATGGGCGCTTGTCGCGCCCTTCGTCCCGACTTCACCGGGACTTCCTGCGCTGTGGACGGCGCGGCCAGGATCGGCACCAGCCAGCCGCAGTCGGTTCGAGCCGGGCCGGGACGCTGTCGCTGGGCGCGTACCATCACACGCGATGAGCGATCTCCATGCGGAACCCGCGCCCGAGGCGGATCCAGTGCCCGAGACGGAACCCGCGCCCGAGGCGGATCACCCGCCTGGGACCGACCCCGCGCGGCTCCAGACTGCGTCCGCCGACGGGAGCAGCCGTGCCGTCGCGGTCCTGCTGGCGGTGGCGGCGATCGTGGCTGCGATCATCACGGCGCGCGCCTCCCTCGTGTCCAGCGATGCCACCAGCGCCTGGAATGACTCGGTCGCCGTGGAGCAGCGGCGGGGTGCGCAGCTCCTGGAGGAGATGCGCTATGCGTACAGCGTGGAGGGAGACGTCGCCTTCATGCTGACCATCACGGAGGAGCGAGCGGCCGCGCTGCGCGCCGCGGCTGATGCCGCCGAGGCCGCCGGTCAGCCGTCTGAGGTGACGCGGACGCTGCGCCAGGAGGCGGATGCGCTCCAGCAGGTCCGTGACCTCGCCGGGCCAGCCTCGGACGTCGTCTCGAATGCCCGCTACGCGCTGCCCGGAGGCGGCTACGACATCCAGCGACGCCTGGCGGACACCCGCGCGGAGGACCCGGACGGCATGCGGGCGGACCCGCTTCTCGAGGTCGCCACCGGTGATGCCGCGGCTTCCGAGTCCAACCGCCTGATGCTTTCGACCATCGGCGTCGCGATGGCATTCCTGTGCGGTGCCCTCGCGCAGGCATTCGGCCGCCATCGCCGGATGCTGCTCCTCCTGGGATGGCTGGCGCTCGGGGTCGGCGCCGCGGCGGCGCTGGCGATCGTGGGCGACGTCCCGGGGGTCGCGGCATGACGGCAGCCGCGAACGACGACCCACTCCGGGAGTCCGCAGCCGACAGCCGGTACGAGCGGCTGATCGCGCTGCTCATCGGACTCATCGCGATCGTCGCCGCGGTCCTCGTGGTCCTCCAGTCGAGCGCCAGCCTCGACGAGGCACGCGCGAACTCGGTGGCCCGCAGGCTCGCCTCGGAGCTGACCACGCGCCTGATCGCCAGCGGATCCCTGACCAGCTACGCGGGCATCAACAGTCAGCGGGCCTGGCTCGTCGGCATGGAGGGCAACGCACGCGCCATCGTCGCACTCAACGCGGACGATGCGGCGCAGCGTGCCGTGGCGGAGGCGACGGTCGCGGCGAGCGCGCGGCTCGCGGATATCGCGGCGACCATGGGCGCGGCACCGGACGAGACGAGCCCGCTGGACCCCTTCGCGCGTTCCGTCCTGGCCACGACCGACGACGAGCTGTACGCCATCCTCAAGGTCCAGAACGCGGCCGCGGATGCGGCTGGCATCGCGTCTGACCGGAGCAGCCGCGCCGTCATGGGTCTGTCGCTTGCCGCGCTGGCGGGCGTCATGGCTGGCCTCGCCGCCGTGATGGGGCCGTGCCGCTCGGGTCGGGCGCTGCTGGCGATGGGCTGGATCTGCGCCGGTGGCGCGATCGGACTGCTGCTGCTGGCGCGAGGCGTCGTCCCCTGATGCCTGTGCGGCCGTCGCGCGGTCAGCGCTCGCAGCCCCAGCCGTCCCTGTCCGCGTCGAGACGGTAGCGATCAGAGCCGGTCACGCGATACACGACGTTGCGCTTCGTGTAGCGCGGACCATTCCCGCTTCCACCGTGGCAGTCCACGTCTGACGCCTTGAGCGGAATGCACGGACGATAGCCGGGAGTGCAGGACGCCGCCAGCGCGGAACCATCGCTGAGATCGATGACGCCCACCCATGCCGGAATCGTCACCGCGAACACAAGCAGCGACGCCACGCTCCTGCGACCGATCACGACTGGTGTGCCCTCCGCGTTCCTGTGTGGTGACCATGATGCATGGCAGCTGGTGAACCTGGAACTGGCCCTTCGCGGCTATGCCCCTCCGCCAGCCATCCCCCTGACGTCCGTCATCAGGATCTGTCCCTGCGGGATCAGTGGACGGCTTCCCGCTCGGGCGCGGGCACGGGTGTGTTGACCGACCGGCGACGCCCGGGCCGCTGGGCAAGGGCCTCGCGCACGCGCGCCACCGCGTCCGGAAGTCGCTGACGGATGTCGCACTCCCAGGTCACCAGCACCAGCCAACCGGCGGCCTCCAGGGCGGCGCGTGTCCGCGCGTCCCGCTCCACGTTGAGCTGGAACTTGCGCGCCCAGAACTCCGAGTGCGACCTGGGGTTCGGCGGGTTGCAGCGCGGGCACCGATGCCAGAAGCAGCCGTGCACGAAGACAGCGATCATGCGCCCGGGATACGCGATGTCCGGTCGGCCCGGCGCGGCGCGCCAGTCCAGTCGATAGCCCGCCAGCCCGGCCTCGCGCAGCGCCGATCGCATCCGGCGCTCGGGACCCGTGTCGCGACTCCGGTTCGCGCGCATCGTGTTGCGCGCGCTCTCGCTGGTCGGCGGCGGGTTCGGCAGCTGGAGCGCGGGCACCCGGACAGGCTACGCCGTCCGCGTCAGGGACGGGTCGCGGCGGCCGCGTGTCAGCCCCGGGATGGAGCGCATCCGCGGCGCTCACGGGCGGTCACGGGGGCGGCGCACCACGGGGGCGGCGCACGACGGGGGTACCAGGCGAGCGAACCCTCGCCCCGTTGCTCCGCAGATCGCCGCGGCCCATGAGGTCCATCCGGGTCGTCGGCCTACGTCCCGCTGGCCCTCGGCTCCAGCTCGGCCCGCAGTTCGTGCGCGATGCGCTCCACGACGCCCACCACCAGCGCGTTTCCCATCATGAACGCGCGTCTGCCCTGGGGCATCCCGGTCGCGGTCCAGTCGTCCGGGAACCCGTTGAGCCGCTCCAGCTCCCGCGGCGTCAGCCGCCGATAGCGGCCGCTCGGCGTCCGCACGATGTGCTTGAACCGCGACGGTGTGGCCCCGCCTTCCGCCGTGAGGATCGTCCGACCGGGGCCATCGGTCGGGTCCGGGAAGGGGAGCGGTCCCTCCTTGTAGCGATACGGCGTGTCAGAAGCCTTGTGCACCCGGGCCTCGTCCTTCGCGCCCTTCAGATAGCGCCACCGGTCGAGCTGGCTCTCGGGCACGAAGAACGACTCCGGGACCTGGTCCTCGGGCTCCAGCACATCCCCGAGTGTCGCGTACGGACCGCCGTGGTCGGGCCTGAGGTCCAGGCTCCAGACCTGCCGGTGCGAGCAGTAGCCGGCGTTCCGGAACGGGCTCTCGTCGCCCTTGGCGTTGAAGCGCCGGGGGTCGAAGTCGTTGGTCAGGTCGGCCGCATCGCCGATCAGCCGGAACGGGATGAGCGCCGCGAGCGCCGCCGACGGATGCACCGGGAGGGCCCGTCCGATCGTGCCGCCGTACAGCACGTCCGCCGGGTCGCGCGGCCGGGGACCCGCGAGGCGACCGACGATGTAGACGCGCCTGCGCTTCTGTGGGAAGCCGTAGTCGGCGGCGTTGACCATCCGCCACTCGACCTCGTAGCCCAGGTTGGCGAGCGTTGCAAGCATGATCGCGAAGTCGCGGCCACGCTGGCTCGCGGGCGATTTCAGGAGACGGTCCACGTTCTCCAGGAAGAAGAACGGCGGGCGCTTCATCGTCAGCAGGCGATGGATCTGCCACCACAGGACGCCCTTCTTGCCTTCAAGTCCCAAGGCCTGGTTGAGGGTCTTGGCCACGGAGTAGTCTTGACAATTGTGCGCCAGGCAACCATCGGCGACATAGGACTCGTCGTCCTCGACCGAGATGTTGTAGACCGTGGCCGGCCCCGCTGGCGTGACCCGCCGGACGAGCTTCCAGCCGTGATGCCCCTCGACGAACGCCGAACCGTTCCGCGGCGGAACGACCAGCTGGTATTGCTCTTGCTGCTTGACCACGCGGCCTTCGATGGTGGTGGTCGGCCGCGCCTCGGCCTCGTGGATGCTGGCGACGACCCCGAACGCCCTCTGGACCAGCAGCGACAGACCAAGGGCAAGCGATCGGCTGACCGTCGTCGCCCTCCAGCCCTCCTGCCATCCTGACCCGTCGCCGGCGGCGTATCCGTCAAGCAGCGCAGCCGCCTGCACTCGGTCGATCCCGTACAGCCAGCCTGGGAGCCGCTTTCCCGCGGCACCATGCCCGAAGTCGGCCAGCCAGTCATGGAATTCGGATCGATGAATCTGGAACTGGACAGCCGTCCGACTGTGGGACCGTGTGCAGGGGTAGACCTGACGGATCCGCTGCTCGACCCGATCGGCCTCGTGTGCACCCGTGACGATGACCACCCGGCCCTTCCCGTCGGCGGTGACTCGCCAGCCGTCGGCGAGGTAGCGTCCGACCAGCCAGTAGAAGTCCGCGCTGCGATCCGTATCGACCGGCGGGGCGGGGTGCTCAGCCGGGTAGACCTGGCTCACGAAGACCGAGCTGTCGATCGCACCGGCCTCGATCCAGCGGGGTTCCTCGAATGCGCGGACGTCGCGCTGCCGCTCGTCGTCCCAACGATGGCCGCGCCGGCGCGCCCAGAACGGGTGCTCGTGCGTGGTGCGGATGTCAGGGAAGCCTTGCCCGCGCAGCACGAGGGTCGCGTCCGCGTCTCGCGACATCACCGCGGTCACGCGTCGCCAGCGACCCAGGTGTGTGAGGACGCGGTCACCGACCGCCAGGTCCTCGATCGGCCGGTACCCAGACTCGGTCAGGACGGCGGTGCCGGCCGTGAAGCACGGGAAGCCGCCCACCAGGACGTCGTGGTCCGGGATCTCGAAGCGGCCCTTCTCCGCTTCATCCATGAGGCGCTCGATGTCCTCGTTGCCGCGGTCCGGCTCGTCCCCGAAGCGGGCGACGTAGGCGCTCCACGCGTGCTGGGCGACCGAGCCCGGCTCCCACTGGTTCGCCCAGACAGTCCGGAAGCCGGCCGCCTCCATGCCCAGGCGGAACCCGCCGACACCCGCGAACAGCTCCACGACGCGAGCATCGGGGGAGGGGACACGATCAGAACCCATGAGCGGATCATAGCCGATCGGGTGGGTGGGCGATCAACCCATCAGGAATCTGATTGCGGCACCGTGCACCATGCCATCATTGTTGTGTGGGCAGTGGGAATCGGTGCGCAAGCCGAGGTTGCCCGTTTCGTCCATCACGTTGCAGCGGGGCCGTCGCGCGAGGCATCGCCGCTGTCGGAGAGTGAAGCATTGGCCATCCTGCCCTCATTCGCACGCCTCTTCGCGACCAGGGGTGGGCGCCCCAACACCGCGGATATCGCCAGCGCCGCATCGATCGCAATCTCAGGACGCATGCTCGAGCAGATGGGCCGGAACGTCGAGGAGCCGGACATCGGCAGTCCCGGCCCGTTGCTCGAGGCGGCGACCCGCGAGTTCCTCGCCGTCGCGCTTCCCGTCCTGGCGCCCGGTCGCGAATGGATGGTCGGGCAACGGGAGATCACGGCGTTCTCCCAGTACCGGCACCTCGCCGCACTGAACGACCTGGTCGCAGAGAACCCGGTGTTGCGGGTTGAGCTGGGCCGGGACTACCTGATCGCTCCAGATGTGACGGTCGGAATCCCGTTCGACCCCGAGGGCCTGTTCCTGCACGCGGCCGTATCAGCGAAGTGGACCATCCGTTCGGACCGCGTCCAGAATATCCGACATGAGGCGGTCGTCATGATTCGAAGTCGGCGCGGACGCCTTCCGCACATCGCTGCGGTCACCGCGGAGCCGATGCCGACGCGACTGGCTTCGATCGCCCGAGGTACGGGCGAGATCGACGCCGTGTATCACGTGGCCTATGCGGAGCTCCTGGAGGCCGTGTTGGCGGTGGGCACAGACGAGCAGCGGCGGACCCTCGACGAACTGATCAATCAGCGGCGGCTCTATCCGTTGTCGCGGCTGCCGGAGGTCCTGGCTGCCACATGAGGCCGCCTATGCGGCCTGCGCGTGTGACGCCAGGAGCGATGAGCGGATGACGCGTGCGATCGCGTATCCCAGCAGCGGAGGGACAGCGTTCCCAATCTGGCGCGCAACCTCTATCTTGCTGCCCATCCAGGTGAAGTCGTCCGGGAATGACTGGAGACGAGCCGCCTCGCGGTGGGTGATGGGTCGGTCTGCCTCGGGATGGAGGTAGCGACCCTTCTCCGGCTTGTAGAATTCCGTGCGAATCGTCACAGCTGGGCGGTCCCACCACAACCGTCCAAACAGATCGGTGCTTCCGGATGGTTTCTCGAGCCAGCAGCGCGGCGTGATGTCCGGTCGATTCCGCTGGAGGTCAAATCGATTGCCACCTGCCGGCACGGCACGGTAGCGCTCGATCGAGACCTCGCTTGGGTTACGGCCGATGTGCCAGTCGAGATCGGTCGGTTGCGCCGGCAGGTCCCCGATGACATCTCGGACCGTGACCCACGGCTTCAGCGATCCGGCGCGGACCTCCGGTGAGGAGGGGTCGCTGTGCGTCATCGGTGGCAGTCGAGGTTCGCCGACCCGACTCGCGACGACGATGGCCCGCTTGCGGCGCTGTGGGACCCCATAGTCGGCGGCGTTGAGCACCTGGGCGGTGACGCTGTAGCCGAGTCCTTCCACATGCTGCTGGAAGGCACCGAACTCGTCACTGCGAAGCAACTCGGGCACATTCTCCATCACGAGGACCTTCGGGAGCACCTGGTCGACCGCGCGGAAGTAGTGGCGCCACAGGCTGTTCCGAGGATCATTCGGGTCGCGCTTGCCGAGGGCGCTGAAACCCTGGCAGGGCGGACCGCCCACGATCACGTCCGCGGCAACGAACCTGGCGACGTTCTCGATCGGCCCGCAGATGACGTGATCTGTCCCGCCCGCACAGAAGTTCGCACGGTAGGTCTCACACGAGGCTCGGTCGAAGTCCACCGCGAGGACGGACTCGAAGCCAGCCCTGCGGAACCCCCAGGTGAGCCCGCCAGCCCCTGAGAAGAGATCCATGACCGTCGGCTTGTCGCTCATCGAGCCTTCCACCCGGCGCAGGCTAACACGGCAGCGTGTGGTTCATCACCGCCAATTCTAGAACATCCGTACGATATCCACCACCACAAGGACGCAGCGCACGCGTTCGTCGAGGGGTGTCCGGCGCCGAGGGCGCTACTCCACCGGCACCTCGCGGATGAAGCCGAAACCTGACGGCGCCTGGCATGCGACCGTGACCCGCGTCCCCAGTGCCAGCGGCCCGTATGGATTCACCGGCGACACGGAGATCGCGCCGGAGACGGTGCGGCCGCCCGCGACCTTCGTCCCATCGTTGAGCACCAGCCAGTCTGAGCCCGCGTCGCAGGACGCGGTCACCCGGTTCGCCGCGACATCGATGGCGGGCGCCCCCCTGGGAATGGTGAACGTGCCGCTCAGCTGCGTGGCGGTCACGCGGTTGCCGCCCACCGCCGCCACGCGCCGCCCGTTCTTTCGGAAGGTGGCGTTGAAGAAGCCGGCCGAGGCGCTGGGCGACTCCTGGACCCTGGCCTTGGCGGTCCCCCGCAGCTTGCCGCGAGACGTCCGGAGGGTCACCGTCATCGTGGATGGGATCCGGCCGGTCCCGGCGACGGCGGCATCGCCCACGCGCACGACGGCCGTCCCCGTCTCGCGGACCACCTTCCAGGTGTCGGCACCGTTGCTCCATGTGGCCGCGACCCGATCGCCCCGCGCCAGATCCAGGACGCCCGAGAGCGACGTCGAGAACGTGCCGCCCGTCACGCTGACCGTGGAGGTCAGCGACGTCCCTGCGTACAGGCCCGCGGTGAAGTCCTGGATGAGCAGCCCGATCTGGCTGGTGGCTGCCGGAAGGGTGCCCGAGACGGTGTCGGAGGCGAGGTCGACCGACAGGGTCGCCGCAGGCACGGTGATCTTCCTGCTCGCCGAACCCCGCTTGATCGTGAGCTGGTCGCCCGACTTGAACGGCTTGAGGCACACGGTGCCGGTCGCGGTGCGCGGCTTGACGGTGACGGTCTTGATGACCTTGCCCGCGCGGCGCTGCGTCGCGGTGACGTCGCCCCCGGCCCAGGTGTCGACCTCCACGCAGGGCAGGCCCAGGGTCAACTCCACGCCCAGGTCGATGTCGGTGGCCGCGACCGGTCCGACGGGGGCCGCGAGGGCGGCCGCCAGAGCGACCGTGGCGATCACGGCGCGATGCGCGCGGGCGAGGGGGCGGGACGAGGGAAGCATGACATCGCCAGCTGGCTGCCCGACAGGGGCTCGGGTGGGCAGGTGCCTCCGAGGATAATCCCCCATCCGTACCATGGGGACCCCCCGATGCCGCCGAGCGTGGCATGGGCGCACCGCGAATCGTCAGCGCCGGGTGCGAGGCTCGCGGCCGCGCATCGATCGGTGCCACGACGACCTCGTCGCCGTGCGCCACGGCCCCGGCGTCACGCGGGCGCCGCGACCACCTCGCCGCCGTGCGCCACGAACACCGGCTCCCAGCAGCCGCCGTCCCTGGTCGCTCCCTGGGTGTCCGCCAGACGGCCGTCGGGGTTCCAGCGAAGGCCGCACAGGTCCCCCAGCGCGCCCGTCGCCAGCGACCCGATCTCCGGCGTCACCCGCATCACCTGCGCTGGCCGCCAGGTGGCCGCGCGGAATGCGTCGACCTCCGGCATGCCCGCGGCGATGAGCTTGGACAGCGTGCGCGGCAGATCGTGGATCGGGTCCTCTCCCAGGTGGGCGCGCCACAGGTCCGTGGAGATGGTGTCCGGCGGGAATCCCTGCGCGATGCACGCCTCCGCGATGCGCCAGTCGAAGCTCATCCGCCCGTGGCCCACATCGAAGATCACGCCGCGGTCGCGGGCCGCGCGGACGGAGTCCCGGACCTGGCCCGTCGCATCGTCCAGCAGGTTCTCGGGCGCGCCCGAGAAGCAGTACGTGACCACGTCTCCCTCGCGCAGCATCCCCAGCTGCTCATCGAGGGGAACGTCCGCCTCGCGACGCGAGCCGAACAGCAGCGGACCGTCTGCCGCCACGGATGCCTCGATTGCCCGCTCCAGGATGGCACGCGGATCGTTCGCGCCGGTGACGGCCCGCGATGTGTTCACCGCGATGCCCCACAGGCGCCCGCTGTCGCGCGCGGCGGCACGCACGATCCGGTCCACGTCCAGGGCGCGCATGTCCTGGAGCGACGGCTGATCGCCCTGTTCTCCGAAGCGCGACAGGTTGATGGCGAGGAGGATGCGCGTCCGGGACGTGCCGATCGTGGCGGCCTTGTAGGCGTTGAGGTCGGTGGAGCCTGCGTCACCCTGGGAGAGCACCGTCGTGGTGCCGCGCCGGAGCAGGTGGACGTCCGGATCCACACCGTAGCGCGAGCCGTCCGCGCGCCTGTCCGGATGTGCGTGCAGATCCACGAGGCCCGGCAACAGCACCGCGTCGCCCAGCTCCACGGTCCGGCGTGCGGCGTGGCTGCCCGCGACGTCCGGTCCGGCCGCCAGGACGCGTCCGTCGCGGACGGCGACCGCGCCCGGTCCGTCCAGGCCCAGGTCCGCGGAGAGGACGCGGCTTGCGGTGACGAGCAGATCGGCGGCGATGAGGCGATCGGTCATGGCGAGGAGTGTGCCACGCTGACCTCGTCGGCCACCTCCACGAAACGACACAGCGCGTTCGCGAGGCGGATCTGCTCCGGGGTGGCGCACTCCACGCGGATGAGGTCCGGAGATCCGACCACCACGCTGAGGCATCGGGCGCGCGACGTCGCGACGTTGAGGCGGTTGAGCGAGTACAGGAACTCCATGCCCCGGGGCGCCTCCGCCCCGCTGGAGGTGCCCATCGCGTAGATGGAGATGGGCGCCTCCTGGCCCTGGAACTTGTCCACGGTGCCGACCGCGACGCGTGCCCCGACCGGCCCCAGGCGATCGACGATGGCTCGCTCGACGGCCAGCCGATGGGTGTTGTACGGGGTGACGACGAGGATGTCCGACGGACCGATCGGGTGCCGGATGGCGTCTCGGTCGCTCCACGTCGCGCGGGCACCGGGCTCCAGAAGCTCTGCGACGAGGCCGGCCACGACCGCGGCCTCCTCGACGGAGGACGTCTCGTTGCCGGTGTGCGGCACGGGCACCCAGCGCAACCCGGTGCCGTCCAGCGCACCCGCCCCGCGCAGGTCCTGATGCTCGTTGCCCGGCTCCGGTTCGAGCCTGCGCTCATAGAACGAGACGCTCGTGAAGGCGCTGATCGACGGATGGAGGCGCCACGTGTGCTCGAGGAACAGGCCGATCTCCGGCGGCATCACCTTGGCATCCTGGAGGAGATGGGCGAGGGCGCTCCGCTCCGCGCCCGCCGGATGGGTCCCCTGCACCACCTGGTCCAGCTGCTGCGGATCCCCCAGCAGCACCAGGCTGCGTGTGGCGGGCGACACGGCGAGCGCGTTCGCGAGCGAGAACTGGCCAGCCTCATCGATCACCAGCACGTCCACCGCGTCCCGCAGTGCCGCCCACGCCCATGCGGTGGCGCCCGCCACGTCCACGGTCCGGTCTCGCAGCGCCCGCTCCATCCGCCCGTTGTCCTTCAGGCTGACCGCGTGACGGCTCGCGGGATCCTCGCCATCCGATCCGGGATGCTGCCCGATGCGCACCGTCCGACCCTCCTCCCGGGCGGCCTCCGCGATCGAGTCGAGCAGCTTGCCGATGACCTTGTGGGAGTTGGCGACCACGCCGACCCGACGCCCGGCGGCGACCAGGTCCAGGATCATCCGGGCGCCCGTGTACGTCTTGCCGCTGCCCGGCGGACCCTGGATGGGAAGGTGGCTGTGGTCGAGCTCGAGGGCGAGGCGACGCGCCGCGCGCTCCGTGCTCTCCCCGGGCGCCACGAGCGGTGCCCCGGGCATCCGGCCGGTGCGCGGCGGGAGGTGGCGGAGCAGATCCCAGGCGACGCGGAACCGGCTCGGCTCGGCCTGGCCCACGGACGCCGCGACCTCCCGGCCGATCTCGAGCAGCGCCCGTTCCTGGGCCGGCGTCTTGACCACGAGATCGGGGATGAGCGAGCGCGGATGGTGGATCGCGTGGTCGCCGTTCCGACGCCTGGGATGGTGAAGGTCGACCGTCAGCGCGTCCTCGTCGATCGCCTGCACCGTCAGGCCGGCCCGCACGGTGGGATCGGGATCGAGGGCCGTCCGTCCGACGCGCAGCCCGTGCTCCTGCGGCGGGAAGGAGTAGCGGTAGGTCCGGTCGGTTCCCGCCACCGGACCGACGAGGGTCAGGTCACCCAGGGGCTCCTTCTCGGCCACGCGCTGCTCGTCCGTGAACTGGTCGCGCAGCGCGAACCAGCGCCACCACCCGGCCTTGTTCTCCCGGCGATGCCAGCCCAGCAGCTGCGCCAGCAGCCAGCGGGCGCGCTCGTCGTCGGTCCGGTCCGACTCGTCCTCCGGGAGTCCGGCCACGAGCTCCGCGGCGAGCTGCTCCTGCTCGGTCATGAGCGGCGTGGGGCCGCCCGGATCCTCATCGGGCACCGGTCGAGGGATGAGGTGGCCCACGGAGCGCGCGAGCTCCTCGCGGCGGCCCTCCAGCCAGTCCCGCAGCCACCAGGTCGAGCGGACGTCGTCCTCGTTGTACGCCTCGATGCCGTGCAGCGACGTCTCGTCGCCGCCTCCCTCGCCACCGTCCTCCAGCCAGGCCTCGAACGCGACGATGGCGCTGTTCGCGTCGCGAAGGTCGTGCTTCCGCACGTACCCGTAGTGCGGCTCCAGCTTCTTGATGGAGTAGCTCTCCACCGACGCGATCAGGCCCTGTCGCACGACGCGGTAGAGGTCGACGAGGACGTGGGCGCGGAACAGGTGGTCGACGTCCGTCTCGCGCGTCGCGTGGCGGCCCACGAGCCGCCCGAGCGCGGTCCGCTCATAGGATGCGTAGTGATACACGTGGATGGACGGATCCTGCCGCAGGCGGTCCATGATGAGGTCGACGGTCCGCTCGAACGCCGCCTTCTCCGCCGCGAGGGTCACCGCGCCGTGATCGTCACGGGACCAGATGGCGTGGAACACGGGCTCGCCGTCCGGGACGAGCTCCAGGATCCCGAACAGGTAGTCGATGCCATCCTCGAAGGCGAACGGGTCTCCCTCCAGGTCCAGGAACAGGTCGCCCGGGCGCGGCTCCGGCAGGGACGGAAGGCCCTTCGTCCGATCGAGCGTGACGCCATCCTCCGTGACGGCGGGCGGCAGCAGGAGACGCGAGCGTGGCGCGCGCGCATCCTCGCCCTCCACCTGGATCGCCGCCTGGTCGCGGACGCGCACCAGCGCGTCGGCGCCCGTCCGACGCAGCTCCGGCGAGAGCGGCAGCCGCGTGCCGGCCAGGCCACGGCGCGTCGCGATGCCCCGGTCCTCGCGCAGCTCGCTCCGGGTCCGGCGCGCGATGCCCGCCACGAGCGACAGGTCGTCATCCGCCCGCCGCCGCGCGCGGCACTCGTCAGACCAGCGGCACACCTCGCAGTGGCTCACCGGGTCCGGATACGTGCCGACCGGCGGGTGTGTGGCAGGCTGTCCCGCGTGTGCCAGGAAGTCCCGCCTGGCGCGGCGGTAGTACGCCATCAGGTCGTCCGTGCGGAACGCGCGGACCTCCCGACCGCTGCCGCCGAGCGCGACATGGACCAGGTCCGGCGGGGCGCCCTGGATCGGCTCCAGCTGGTCGACGTAGGAGCAGATCTGGAGCAGCGCGGACGCCTTCGCGGTGCGCGCCAGCTTCGTGTCCACGACCTCGTAGCGCCAGGCGAGCGTGGGCGTCGGCTGCTCCACACGCAGCAGGAAGTCCGCGTAGCCGAGCCAGGTGCCGTCGAAGAAGCATGCCTGGTAGATGACGTCATCACCGCGCACGATCGCGTCACGGGTGGCGGCCGCGGCCTCCCGGATGGCATCTCCCCGGTCCTGTCGCCATGCGTCCTCCGGGATCCTGAGGGTGGTGACGGCCCTGCCGGCGCGCCGAAGCTCCTCCAGGTAGCGCCGCTCGTGCTCATCGCCCCGCTCCCTGATCCGGTCCAGGGCGGGATCGACGCGCACCGGCCGTGCCACCATCCCAGCGAGCGCCGCCCGCTCGAGGGACGCGAGGTGAGCGCACGCCAGGAACCCGACGAGGTCCGTCGCGGAATAGACGGGCCGCCCGTCGATCAGCTGCACGCGATGGGGGGGTCAGTCGGCCTGGTCGAGGTAGACCGTGACGGCAGCCACGCGACCGTCCTCGATGCGATAGACCGCGACGCGTGCCACGCGGTCTGTCTCGATCCCCAGCTCCGCAGGCTCGAACAGGATGGCGCCATGCTGGGCGCCTCCCATTGTGTCCACCATGGTGTACCGCACCGCGCGCCCGAACCGCTCCTCGAACTCCCGGCCGGTGACCAGGACCTCGTCGAGGCCCCTGGCCGTGACCGGCCCCCCATCGAACCCCGTCCAGCTGATCGCGATGTCCGGCGTGCTCAGCCCCCGGAGACGCTCGCGGTCGTCCTCGATCCATGCCCTGATGAACGCCTGGATCGTGACGCGGATGCGCGATGCGGCGCCGGAACCTGCCGGACCGCCGGCCTGCGGGCCACCTGGATCGCCGGGCGCGTCGATCACGGACGAACCCACCCTGCGGAACTGCATCCGCGCACCTCCTCCACCGCCATGGACCGATCCAGTGGCCGGCCCCTCCCATGGCCCCCAGATGGTACCTGCCTGCACCGTCCGACCTCTGCCCGACCATCGTCGAGGGTGATCGTGCCAGCTCACATGGCACAGAACCCGAAGTCGCCGTCCGCGCTACCCTGCCCCTGCCTGCCCAGCATCCGGAGGCTGCCGCATGCCCGTTCGACGCTTCAGCCGCGCCGCCGCGCTGTCCACGCTGCTGCTGGTGCCCATGGGCTGCGTCACCACGAACCCCGTCCCCACGCCCGCCCCCACGCCGCGCCCTGCGGATACCGCCGAGCCGCGTCCCACCGCCCACCCCTACACCGTGCGCCAGGGCGACACGCTCAACCGCATCGCGCGCCGATTCGGGCTGACCGTGGGGCAGCTGCTCACCGCGAACCCCCAGATCACCGACCCGGACCTGCTCGGGGTGGGCCAGACGATCACCATCCCGCCCCCGGGCGCCCCTGACACCAGCCCTGCCTCCGGCGGCATCTCGGACGCCCGCGACGACTTCACCGACCCGAACGAGGAGCCGGTCTTCGGCGAGGGGTACGCGGACATCGATGGGGTGGGGGTCCAGACCGAGCGGGGGGATCTGGTCATCGAGGTGGGCCTCACCAGTCGACCGCCCGCGCGCATCGACCCCGAGTACGAGAGCCTCATGTTCAGCGTGGTCATCGACGTGGATGACGACGACCACCCCGACTATCGCGTGACGTACGGCAACGACGGCGAGGAGACCGGCGCCCTCGTTGCTGCCTTGGAGGATCGCGCCACCGGTGTCATCCAGGCGGGGGACGCCTTCCCGGGGGATCTGGATGTCCGTGGCTCCACGCTGGTCTGGACCATCCCCACCGATGCGCTCGGCGGCGGTGCCCGCTGGCGGCTGGCGGCGAAGGCGGAGCGGAGCTTCTTTCCCGGCGGGCGCGCCGACCCGGAGGTGGAGTCGACGCTCGACTTCGCGCCCAACCAGCAGTGGCCCAGGCCGAATCCGCGCTGGGTGGAGCTGGGCGCGCCGATCGGGTCGCCCGCTCCGTAGGTCGAGCTACATCACGGCGCCCATGGGCCAGGGTGCGAACTCGTCCTGGCCGATGCCCATCTCCTCGCTGAGCGGCTTCCGCCCGGACGCGACCTCCAGGATCAGCTCGAACAGCTCGTCGCCCACCTGGTCCACGGTCGCCGTGCCGTCCACCACCCGGCCTGCGTTGACATCCATGTCGTCCCGCATGCGCTCGAACATCGGGGAGTTGCTGGCGACCTTGATGCTGGGCACCGGCTTGCACCCGAACACCGAGCCGCGCCCGGTCGTGAAGCACACGACCTGCGCGCCGCCCGCGACCATGCCCGTCACCGACACCGGGTCGTAGCCCGGCGTGTCCATGAACACCAGGCCCGGCCCATGCATCGGCTCGGCGTACTCGACCACCTCCACCAGGTCGGTCGTGCCGCCCTTGGCGATGGCGCCCAGGCTCTTCTCCAGGATCGTGGTGATGCCCCCCGCCTTGTTGCCGGGCGCCGGGTTGGAGTCCATGGACCCCGCGTTGACGACCGAGTAGCGCTCCCACCAGCGGATCCGCTGATACAGCCTCCGGGCCACCTCGGGGTCCCGCGCCCGGGCGGCCAGGAGATGCTCCGCGCCGTAGATCTCGGGCGTCTCGGAGAACGCGGCCGTGCCACCCTCCCAGACCACGCGGTCTGACGCCCGCCCCACGACGGGGTTCGCCGCGATCCCGGAGTACGCGTCGGATCCGCCACACTCCATGGCCACGATGAGCTCGCTCGCGGGGATGGCCTCCCGGCGCACGTCCGCGATCGCGGGCAGCAGCTCCACGATCGCTTCGATGCCTCGCTGGACCGTCTCGCGGGTGCCACCGGACTCCTGGATGACGAGCGCGCGATGAGGCACCGGGACATCGAAGCGCGGGTCCTCCATGAGGCCCTGGAGCTCGTTCGTCTCACAGCCCAGGCTGAGCAGCAGCAGCCCGCCGAAGTTCGGATGGCCGGCATAGCCCAGGAGCGTCCGGCGCAGGATCGCGAACCCCTCGCCGGCGGTGGGCATCGCGCAGCCCGAGGTGTGGGTCAGCGCCACGATGCCGTCGATGGTGGGGTGGTCGCGCAGGATGCCGCGCCGCTCGATCTCCGCGACGATGAATCGAGACACGCTCGCGGAGCAGTTGACCGTCGTCAGCAGCCCGATGGTGTTGCGGGTGCCGACCTTCCCGTTGGCCCGCCGATAGCCCTGGAAGGTGCGGCTGGACCGGGGTCGATCGGGGGCCGGGCGCGCGTTCGGGACCTCGTCCGTGCGGGCGACCGGGCGGTATTCCAGATTGTGCTCGTGGACGTGATCGCCCGGCACGATGGGCGCGCGCGCGTACCCGATGATCTCCCCGTACTTGCGCACCGGCGCATCCGTGGCGATGGGACGCAGCGCGACCTTGTGGCCGCTCGGGATGGCCGAGGCGGTGGTGACCGCGTGGCCTGCGACGGACAGGGGTGTCCCGCCGGGCGTGTCGACGCCCAGCACGGCGACGTCATCGGACGGGTGGAGCAGGATGGGGGCGACCGGCACGGGAGCGACACGCATGGCCTGACGATCCCGCATCCGCGGTGACGTGTCAAGGGGGATCGGGTCGGCGAAGCGGCTGGTCGATCTCGGGCGAGCGGGGACGGCCGTGGGACCGGTCGGGTCGGCCGTGTGCGGACGGGGCGGGTCGGCCGTGAGCGGATCGGTCGCTTCGGCCGTGAGCGGACGGGACCCGCCCGACGGACCTCCCGCATTCGGTCGTCGGACGGGCCTCCGTCCTCCGTCCCGCGGACCCGCGGGACGCCTCCCCCAGCGCGCCGGTCAGCGCGGGCGAGTCGCGATCGTCGCCCGGTTCACCGGCCGACAGAGCGACCGGGCGTCACCCGGCCACGTGATGGCGCCCTCCGATCGGGATCCTCGGTCGGATAGTGGTGTCGCTCGTCCTCCAGGTCCGCGTCGATGGGATGGTCGAGCGCCGCCTCCGGCGGGGCCGCGCGCCGAGCCGCGGTGCCGCCGCGCAGCAGCACCCAGTCGCCCGGGTGAGGCTCGCCCCCGAGCAGCGAGGGTACGCAGCAGCGTCGACCGGCCGCGTCCACGACCAGGAAGTCCGGTTCGACCGCGAGCACGCGCGCCCGACCCGAGGTCGTCAAGGCGCCGCCGGTCACCGGGGCACCACCGGCGTCGCGCGCCGGCGATGGCGCCGGTCGGCCAGGCCGCTCCCGACCTCCTGCGCCGCCAGGTCATCCTCCACGACGGAGATGGGTCGAGTCCAGCGAGCCGCGATGGCTGGTCCCTCTGTGCGCGGGACCGGGGCCCCGCAGGCGGCACAGACCGGGTCGCCGGGCTCCGCGTGGGTCATCCGATCGCACATCGCACAGCGCGCGGCACGGACGAAGACGTCGAAGCTGACGCGGCCCAGGCCCAGCTCCTCGATGATCTGGGAAGCGAAGACCTGGACGGCGGCAGGCGTGGCGCGGGTGGGGTCCAGGATGTCCAGCTCGAGGTGACGGTAGGCGCCCGACGCGGTGGCCTGGGTGATGCTCCTGCCCTGCGCCGCGAGTTCCGCGTCCCGCTGGGACACGGCACCGCGGATGGCTGCCCGGATCGCGTTCAGCTCGTGCATCTGGTCCATCCGTTTCTGGTGGTCCGGAGACAGTTCCGGAGGGTGGCCCCGGAACGTCTCCCGGGCCGCGCCTCGGCGACGGATTCGCCGGCGGCAACGACAGGGTGCGCGTCGGGAGGCGGCCGATGCCACGGCCCAACGGACCATCCGATGCGGGCCGGGCGGCCCTTGGGTCACCCCCGACCCCGGAGGAGACTGATGCCTGAGACGTGGCCGCGCGCCTGGTCGCGAGGCCCCGGTCGCGTGGGGCGTGGTCGTGCGCCGTCTGGTGGCACGACACCCGGACCGCCCGGGAGTCCCGATGCGGCCATGCGGCCGTCGGCTCGATGCCGCCACCCTGCCGGCCGGCACGGTCGACGGCCGGCGTCTCGCCGGGGCTGGCGGGCCATGCCGGGGGCTGGCGTCTCGCTTGGGGCTGGAGTCTCGATTGGGCTGGGGAGCCACGCCGGGGGCTGGCGTCTCGATTGGGCTGGGGAGCCACGCCCGCAGCCCGCGGTGCGGCCCGCGCCATTCCCCCGCCCGGCGACGCGACTCCCGCATCTACCCGGATTCGCGGTACCGCTGCGCCGCTTCCGCCCGATTGCGCACGTTCAGCTTGTGGAGCACGTTGGACACGTGCGTCTCCACCGTCCGCGGCGAGATCACCAGCGCCGCCGCGATCTCCTTGTCGGTGAGTCCCTCGGCGAGCATCCGGAGCACGTCGTTCTCGCGTGGCGACAGCCCCTCGATGGCACCGCCGCCGACCAGTGCGCGGCCCCGCCGGGCGGCGGCGACGAAGTGGCGCACCGCGCGCGCCGCGAATCGGCGCGACATGGCGAGCTCGCCGCGCTGGGTGCCTCGAAGCGCGCGCAGCAGCGCCTCGGGCGTGAGATCCTTGGTGAGGTATCCGGCCGCGCCGCGCGCGATGGCCTCCAGCATGTCGCGCTCGGAGTCGGACACCGTGAGCATCACCACCCGCGTCTCCGGCAACCGCGGCGCCAGCTCCTCGAGCATCTGGAGCCCGCTCATGCCCGGCAGGTCGATGTCCAGGAGCAGCACGTCGGGGCGCATGGACAGCGCCAGCGCGAACGCGTCCTCCGCCGTCGCCGCCTCCGCAACCAGCTGCACGTCCGGAGCGTCGATCGCCTGCCGCACGGCCGATCGCACCAGGGCGTGGTCATCCACCAGCATCACCCGCAGCGGATTCCCGGGCGAGGGTCCGCCGATCGGACCGGAAAGGCTCACGGGACCGGCCGGGTGAGGATGGGCCCGGTGTCGCTGGGCACGGGCGACGAGGCCGCCGACGCCGCCGACGCCGCGGCCGCCGACGTATCGGCCGGCACGGACACGGTATCGGTCACCCGCTCGCCGTCTGCGAGCTCCGCCATCCCCGGCACCCAGCCGCCGACCAGGATGGGCACGCTCGCCTCCACGGTGGTGCCACCGTGGGGTTCCGACTCCACTCGGAGCGTCCCGCCCATCAGTCGCGCCCGCTCCTCCATGCCCCGCAGGCCCATGCCGCCCTCCGGCGGCTGGCTGGTGTCGAAGCCGATGCCGTTGTCCGCGACGGTCACCACGAGCTGCTGTCCCACCGCCTCCGCGCGCAGGCGCACCATCGTCGCATCGGCATGCTTGGTGACGTTCGTGAGCGCCTCCTGGACCACCCGAAGCAGCTCGATCTGCTGGCGCGCCGGGATCGCGCCGGGCAGGCCCGGACCGGGCGTGAAGCGCACGGGCAGCCCGGAGCGCTGCTCGAAGTCGTCGATGGCGCGGCCCAGCATGTCCGCCAGCGGCAGGTCGGCCTCCAGGCTGCTGCGCATCGTGACCATCGCGGAGCGCGCCTCCACGATCGCCGCATCCAGCGACTGGCCGACCTCCGAGGCCAGCGACTTCGCCGATTCGTCCAGTGACGACGCCAGGCGCTCGAACTTGAGCTTGGTGAACCACAGCTGCTGCGCGAGTCCGTCATGGATCTCGCGCGCCAGTCGATGCCGCTCCTCGAGCGCGGCGCGCTCGGCCTCGGTCACCCGCAGCCGGTCCAGCGCCGTGTAGGCGGTGCGCAGATCCCGCAGGTCCTCCCGCTGCTCGGCGACGATGCCCATCACGAGGATGCCGTAGGACACGAGGCGCATCGCGTCGGAGGCGGTCACGAGACCCGTGTACACCGATGGGTAGAACGCGTGCTGGAGCTCCGCGAAGGCGGCGATCACGAGACCCACCGCGAGGTACGCCTCGGACTCCCGGCCGCGTCGCACGTACGAGGTCCGGAACAGGACGGCGGCGCCGATCATCAGCACCACCGCCGTCGCGACGCCCGCCAGCTCCAGGGAGGTGATGTCCGGGAGGCGGCTGGTGGTCGACTCCGGACCCTGGGTGATGCCCGTGAGCGCCAGCAGCGCCTCGATCCCGTCCGGTCCGATGAGGTCGGGCAGCAGTCCCCGCAGGGGAGCCAGCAGGAGCGCCGCAGCGGCGAGCGCGATGGCCGGTGCCATGGCCAACAGCCTCGGTCGCGGCATGCGCCGGCGGATCTCCCGGACGGCGGCGATGCCCGCCCCGAGGAACAGCACCGACACCACGATCCGATTGGCCGCGGAGATCCACAGCGGCAGCTGCTCGGGGGCGCCAAGGGCCATCCCCAGGTCATCATCGAGCTTCAGCAGCACGACGACCACGCTGCCGCCGCTGAAGGCTGCGAGCGTCACGAACGCCGTCGCCTGGAGCAGCAGCGCCAGGCGCAGGCTCTCGCGATAGCGGGGCACCGTGAGGATTGCCAGTCCGACCGCCGCGAGGGCGCTGAACGAGCTCATCGCGACGTCCATGGTCCGATCCACGAACACGATGCGCAGCGACGGGTCCACGACGAGCAGGACCGTCGCCACGGTCATGGCGAGAGCCGTCCCGATGAGCACCAGGTCGAACCGGTGCGGACGCAGGTCGCGCACCGCGATGGCAGAAGCCATGCGCTCGATGATAGTCGCGTCCCCCTCGGCGGCCCACGCACAGTCGCGGTGCCGCGAACGGCGAGAGCCGGACCACGCCCCAGCGGGTCCGGCTCTCTATGCTCATCGCGGACCCAGCCGTGTAGGGTGCGAAGAGTCGGGGTGTTCGGCGTTGTGGCCAGGCGGCTGCGCCTGACGAGATGAACGATGCCGGAACCGCCCCATCGGCGGCATCCGTGGAGGTACGGAGCGGGATACGGAGCGTCGGGTCGGTACCCGGGCATCGGTCGGGGTATTGACAGTGGCACGTCGCACTGTCATCATTCGCGACGTGAACGCGTTCTCTCTCGCGGACCTGTGCGACCTGGCGGACGTGACGCCGCGGACCGTCCGCTACTACATCGCCCAGGGCCTGCTCCGTCCACCGTCTGGCGCCGGGCCGGGAGCGCGGTACGACGATGGTCACCTGCATCGTCTGCGTCTGATCCGGACGCTCCAGCGGGAGCACCTGCCGCTCGCCGAGATCCGTGCCCGCCTCGATGCCCTGACGGATGCGGAGGTGGAGCGGCTGGTGACACAGGCGCCCCCGGTGACGGACAGCGCAGCGGACTACGTCGCCCGGGTGCTGGGTGGGGCCGGGGCCCGTCCAGCGGCCCGGACACGCACCGTGGCGCCGGCCGTCACTCCGGCCCTCTTCCAGCTGCCGCCATCGATCCAGGTCGAGGACGCGTTCGCCATCCGCGCTCCGGACCTGCCGCAGGACGCGGCCGTCGACCGCGAGACCGTCCGCTCCCAGTGGGAGCGCATCGCCATCGACACGGACGTGGAGCTCCATGTCCGCCGTCCCCAGACCCGGCAACAGAACCGCCGCGTGGATCGCCTCCTGGAGGCGGCCCGCGAGATCTTCAAGGAGGTGGAACGATGACGCTCGACACTCGCGGGGATCGCCGGTACATCCGGTCCGGCTACCGCAGCAACCGGTACCTGCTGGTGGACGTGACCGCGCCCGCCGCACACCGTGAGCGCACCCGGGAGGCGCTGGACGTCGCCTTCGTGCTGGACCGCTCGGGGTCCATGGCGGGCCAGAAGATCTCGCTCGCCCGCGCCGCGATCGATGCGGCGATCGGGTCGCTCGCTCGCGGGGACCGGTTCGCGCTCGTCGCGTACGACGACCAGGTCGACGTGGTGTGGCCCAGCAGCCCGGTGTCGGGCGCATCGCGGGCGGGCGCGTCGCGTGCGCTCGCAGGGGTGGCCGCACGGGGCAGCACCAACCTGTTCGAGGGCTGGATGCGCGGCTGCGGCGAGGTCGCGGCGAACCAGGGCGATCCGACCGGGATGCGCCGGGTGCTGCTCATGAGCGACGGGCTCGCCAACGTGGGCGTCACCGACCGGGAGGAGCTCCTGGGCCACGCGGGCGAGCTGCGACGACGGGGCGTGACCACATGGACGTTCGGGTTCGGCGCGGACTTCGACGAGGGCCTGATGGAGGGGCTCGCCGCCGCGGGTGGTGGCCAGTCCTACTTCGTGGAGCATCCGCAGCAGATCCGGGACTTCATCACGACCGCCGTGGGTGAGGCACTGGACGTGGTCGCGCGCGACGTGGAGCTGCGCATCGAGGCGCCCGACGGAGTCCTGGTGGAGCCGCTCAGCCTGTTCCGCTCGCACCGGAGCGCCCCGGGCGTGACGGTCGTGGAGCTCGGCGACCTCGTCTCCGAGCAGCAGCTGCGGCTGGTGCTGCGAGTGAACTTCCCGCTCGGTCGGGACGGAGAGGCCGTGATGCTGCGGCTGTCGCTCGCGGACCGCGACGGTGCCCTCGTGGCGAGCCCGCGGGAGACGTCGTTCGAGTACGCGGGTGGTCGCGTGAACGACGAGCAGTCACGGGACCGTGCGGTGGATCGCGAGGTGGCCGCGGTCTATTCGGCCCGGGCGCGCAAGGAGGCCGCACAGCTCAATCGCAGCCACCGCTACGCGGAGGCCGAGCGAGCGCTCCAGGGCGTCGCCCGGCGGATCCGGGGATATGCCGGTTCCGACCCCGTGCTCGACGGACTGGCCCAGGAACTGGAGCGCGAGCAGGTCACGGTGGCCGCGGCGATGGCGGCCCCGGACGCGAAGGAACTGTTCTTTCGGGGATCCTATGCCCAGCGCGATCGGGACGCGCTGGGTCGGGCGCGCACCGGGTCGACCAAGGGGCGCCCGAGGGCATGAGGTCAGCCAAGCGCGAGCACGACGCCGGCCTCGGGGACATCCGGGGGCCGGCGCCTCATGCGATCGCGCCGACGGGTCGCCGGCGGGTGACGGGTCAGCCGTTCGCGGGGATCGAACCGCCCTTGAGCTGAGCCAGGCGGGCCTCCACCTCCAGGTCGGTGTGGGTGTCCTCGAGCGCCTGGAACTGGTCCTCGATGTTCGAGGCGGAGACCTCCGCCATGCCCCGGGCCAGGGCCTCCTCGCGCCGCACCTTCTCCTCCATCCGGGCCAGGTCGCTCGTGGGGTCGCCCACGTCGATGCTCTGGAACGACTGCTGGACCTGGCGCTGGGCCTCCGCCATCTTCTGGCGGGCCACCAGCTCGTCTCGCTTGTTGACCAGCTCCTCGCGCTTGGCGCGCAGGCCGTTCAGGGCGGACTTCAGCTTGTCCGTGAACAGCGTCTGCTGGGCCACGCTCTCGGTGAGCGTCTTGACCCGACCCTCCGCCGCGATCTGGTTCTTGAGCGCGGCCTTCGCGAGGTCGTCGAACCGGGCCGCGTCCGCGGGCGCCTGCGAGGCTCGGGTCGCCGCGGCCTGCGCCTTGGAGCCCCAGTCCTCGACGTCCGCCTGAGCGCGCTTCAGGTCGTCCTCCGCGAGCCGCAGGTTGCCGACCGCCTGGGCGACGGCCTGCTCGGCCTCCGCGATGTCGTTGGTGTAGTCCCGGATGTACTGGTCGATCATCTTCTGCGGGTCCTCGGCGCGATCGATCGCGTCGTTGATGTTCGCCCGCAGGATGTCGCTCACCCGACCGAGGATGTCGCTCATCGTCGTGCTCACTCCTTGTGGATCGACCGCTCCAGACGGTCCCATGTTGGTCCGGGGCGCCGGGTCCGGCCCCCGTCACGTCGCGACGTCAGAAGCCGCCGCTGGAACGGCGTCCGCCGCCCATGCCGCCACCGCTCCGGTGTCCGCCGCCCAGTCCGCCGCCTCCCGACCGGGATCCGCCGGAGCTGCGCGAGCCTCCGCTGCCGCTGCGGCCACCACCGAATCCGCCGCTGCCGAATCCGCCGCCCCAGCCGGATCCGCTGCCGCCCCAGCCGCCGCTGCGCCCATTGCCGCCCAGCAGGTTGCCCAGCACGATGCCCGTCAGCAGGTCGCCGACACCGCCACCGCCGCCACCGCCCACCGGCGGGGAGCTGAATCCGCCGCCATAGGCCCGCGAGCCTCCGCCGGCCCGCGCCTCCGCGATCGCCTCGTCAGCCAGGGCGTCGGCGGTCTGGGCGGCCTGGGTCGCCGCAAGCGCATCCACCGCGAGCAGCTCGTTGGCGCGCTGGAGGTAGCCCTCCGCCTCGTTCAGGCGGGACAGCGCGCGCCGCCCGCCCTGGCCGCCGTTCACCAGCGCGCGCGCCTGGGCGATGCTCGTGGCCGCCACGCCGATGGCGTTCTGGGCGCTGGCGGTCGCCCGCTGCGAATCCTCCACCACCTGGTCCAGCAGCGCGTCCGCCTCGGTCACGAGGCGCGAGGCGCCCGCGATGTCCGGCGGTGTGGCGCCCGACAGCCGCTGGGCATCCGCAAGGCGCGCCTTGGCGTCGGCGAGCTGCCGCTCCCTGCCCTTGGCGCGCCCGGAGGCGACCGCCTGCTCCGCCTTCGCCAGGTCCGCGTGCTCCTCGGCCATGGCGGTCGCCAGCCGGGTCTGCATCTCCGCCAGCGATGTGGTCGTCGCGTCGATCGCCGCGAGCAGGGTGTCCGCCTCCGCGAGGGCGTTCTCCGCGGCGCGAGCGTGGGTGGCCGCCTCATCGCGACGGCCCGCGGTCACGGACGCCTGCGCGGTCGCCAGCGACGCGCTCGCGGCGGCGACCTTTGCCGCCGCGCTCTCCGCGTTCGTGGCCACCGCCGACCAGCTCTCGGGTGCGTATGCGCCCAGCGCCTTGGTGGCCTCGCGCCCGGCGTCCACCTTCTGCGCCGTGGCGGCGACGCGCGCCTCGATCTGGGGCAGCACCTGCTCCGCGTTGCGGCCGAGATCCCGCAGCGCGTCCACCTGCGCCTGCTGGGCCGCGACCGCCGCGGTCGCCGTCTCGCAGCGCTTGATGATCTCCTGGAGCATGTCGCGTCGCTGCTCGGGCGTCTCGGGCGTCTCGTCATCCAGGCCCGTGCTGATCTTGAACGCCGCGGAGAGCTCCGCCTTGGCGGTCGTCAGTGCGTCCGCGAGCTTCTTCGCCTCCCCGGCGCCGTACTGCGCCTCCGCGTAGCCGATCTCCTGGTCGGCCTTGCGCAGCGCCTCGTCCGTGGACACGAGCAGCGCGCTGGCCCGGCGGCCCAGCTCCTCCTGCGAGGCCGCCTCCGCGCGGTTCGACCTGGATGCGTTCCAGCGGCTCCACAGGAAGAAGCCGATGGCGCCCAGCGCGATGATGCCCCCGATGAGCAGGATGGGCACGCCGCCCGATCCGCCGGAGGAGGGAGCCGCGGTGGACCCCCTGATCGCCTCCAGCAGACCCAGCGCCGCCGCCGTCGCGCCGCCCGCCCAGTCGTTGTTGGCGAGCCGCGGCCGGATCCATTCCGTGCGCACGCGGTCCAGCTCGTTCTGGTCGATCTTCTCGTTCAGCGCCTCGCCGGTGACGATGGACATGCGCCGATCGTCGGTGGCGATGACGAGCAGGGCGTCCCTGGTGGTGAACAGGTCCGCGTTCTTCTGCGCGACCTGGCCGATGAAGTCGTTGATGTCCTGGCCGTCGGTGGTGGGCAGGAACAGCACGTAGAGCTGGGTGCCCGTCTCGGTGTACAGCCGGGCGAGCGCGTCCCGGACCTCCGTCTCGTCGCGCACCACGCCGGACTGGTCCGTGATGGCACCGTCCAGCGCCGGTGGGTCGACGGCGAGCGTGGGGGTGGCGGACAGCAGCAGCACGAGCAGCGCCAGGAGCCCGAGCAGGGCCCGGACGAGGTGGGGTCGTGGATGAAGCGCATGGCGGGGCGGCATCGGAAGGGCACTCCGGTTGTCGGTCGTTCGCGTCCAGTCTATCGCCCCGAGCCAGACCGATCGGGCGCGATCTCCTGCACGGATGCGGATGGACGTGGCAAGGTACGGGTGGGAGAGGGGTGCCGTGCCCGCGGCACGTCGAGCGGCAGCGCAGACCGGGGTTCCGCAGCGGTCGATGCCCTGATGAGGAGCGCCATGCGTCGGTCGAGCCTGGTCCTTGCGGTCGTGGGCCTGAGTGTCGTCGTGGGCCTGACGCCCGCGGCAGGCGCCGTCTCCCCGCCGGCGAGCCTGCCACAGCCCCGACCGTGGGTGGAGCAACCCGCCGGTGATCAAGGTGCAGGCGCGCCCACGGCGGGGGCAGGCGCGCCCACGGCGGGGGCAGGCGCGCCCACAGACCGCACGACGTACGACATGACCGCGACCTACGACGTGGACGCGTCGCTCGACTGGGACACGCGCGCCGTGCGGGTGGACACCGCGATCGTCATCCGGAACACGTCCGGCGGCCCGGTCGGACGGCTGATGCTGAACACGGTCGCGCCCGCCATCGGTGCGATGCGACTGGGCCGCGTGACCGTGGACGGGATCCGGGTCACGCCGCGCGTCAGCGGCCAGACCATCATCGTGCGACTGCCCGCCACCCTGGACGAGGGCGCGACCACCCAGATCCGCGTCCGCTACAGCGGCCGGGTGGGTCTGTCCACCGCCGGTCACGACTGGATGTGGGCGAAGGGGAACGACGTCATCAACCTGTATCGGTTCATCCCCTGGCTCAGCCGCCGGGTGCCCTTCCAGCGCGACAACCACGGCGATCCGTTCGTGACGCCCACGTCGCCCGAGGTCCGCGTGCGCCTCACGGCGGACCGTCGCCTGACCTACGCCACGAGCGGGGAGCGCGTGGCCGTGGACGGGCTGACCCAGACGTTCGTGGCCCGGAACGTGCGCGACTTCAACGTGACCGCGAGTCCCCGCTATCGGGTGCTCAGCAGGCGCACCAGCGACGGGGAAACGCTCATCCGCGTCTACACCGTCAGCGGTCGGGCGGAGCTGCTGATGCGCTCGGCCCAGCGCGCGTTCAGGGCGTACGAGGCGTGGATCGGCGAGTACCCCTGGCCCGTGTTCAACGTCGCGGAGTCGGCGGGCGGCTATGCCATGGAGTCCCCGGCGCTCATCTGGATGCCCATGGAGAAGTTCACCGACGCGGACGTCCGCTACCTCACCGCGCACGAGACTGGCCACCAGTGGTTCTACGGCGCGGTGGGCAACGACCAGACGACCGACATGTTCGCGGATGAGGCGATGACCGACTTCATCTCCCGGCGCCTCGTGAACCGGATCCGGTCGTCGTACTGCGCGGACGACCGGTTCGATCGGACGCTGTACCGCTACAGCGGCGCATGCTACTTCGAGGTCATCTACGTCCAGGGCAGCCGTTTCCTCGATGCGCTGCGGCGACACGCGGGGGACGGTCCGTTCTGGGCCGCGGTACGCCGCTACTACGCGGATAACCTGTTCCGCGTGTCGGACAATCGGACGTTGCTGGAGGCGCTGCGCGGGCCTGCGGGCGACTGGGCGGAGCGGCGCTATCGGACGCGATTTCCGTCGCTGTACGGAGACTGAGGGGCTGGATGGACACTCAGGGGACCGATCGGTGAGCGGAGGTCCAGGCCGGGCGCCCGACGACGGCGCGGTCGGGCCGGACCGCTCGGTCGACGCCTCCGCCCGGGCTCGACCGATGCGCGGTCAGGCGCTGTGGCTGCTCGGGGGCGTGGGCGCGGTCATCCTGGCCAGCGTCGTCGCCGGCGCCGGGGCGCTCGGCCTGCTGCTGGAGCCGCCCTTCCCCGCCGGGCTGCTGCTGGGCGCGGCGGCGGGGATCCTGGGAATGGTCGCGGTGCTGCGCGCGGCGGTGCGCATCGGGCCCGCCCGGAGCGACGCGCGGGAGCTCATCCGGGCCGTGCGTCTGCTGTTCGTGGCGGTCGGCCTGTTCGCCGCCGCGGCGGGCTGGGTGGCGGGCAGCGCCCTGCCCATCGTCCTGGGGCTGGTCATCGTGGGCATCGACGTGATCGAGACCTCGTTTCTGCTGCTGGTGACCTCGGCGCGCGGGTCGGCCACGGTCCAGGATGCGCCGACGCGGTCGGACGAGCCGCTGCGGGGCTGACGGTCCTCGCGCCGTCCTCGGGCCGCCCGCGGTGCTGACGGCCCACTGTGCCCCTGCCACCTCGGGCCCCTGCCCACCCCGGGCCCCCGGCCCACGGGCCGGTCAGCGGCCGTGATCGCCGGACACCAGCCCTGCCCACGATGATCCGGGCCGCCGAGCGGCCCATCGCGACCCGGCGCGCTGATCCGGTCCGCGGAGCGGCCAAGCGTGACGCGCCGCGCGCGACGGGCGTCCGCCACGGCCGCCGAGCGGCCCGTCGCGACCCCCGGCCCACGGGCCGGTCAGAGGCCGTGATCGCCGGACGCCAGCCCTGCCCACGATGATCTGGTCCGCCGAGCGGCCCGTCGCGACCCGGCGCGCTGATCCGGTCCGCGGAGCGGCCAAGCGTGACGCGCCGCGCCCGACGGGCGTCCGCCACGGCCGCCGAGCGGCCAGTGTCCACAGGTGCCGGCGGCCCTCTCCGGGACCCGCTGTGCCTTGAAGGGCAGAACCGGCGATGTCAACGTCGTCGGACAGGTTGCTCGTCTCCGGTGCATCCCGCCGCGGAGACTGGTGGGGGCCGATGGCTGCATCTCGATGCGGCTGGCCTGGCCGAGCAGTGGGAGCGGCGCCCGGACATCGCCAGGGACGAGGGCGCGACTCCGCGCTTCGGAGCCGCAGCACCCCGACGCGACGGGCGCCGCGGTCGGCTGGGCGCGAGGTCATCTCGGCTGCTGCAACCCGGATGGGGTCGATCACATCCGGTGGACCGATGACGGGGCACGGGTCCATGGGAGTCTCGACATGGATGCGGGGAACGCCGCCCAGGCTGTCAGCAGAGTGGCGGACGATCGTCGCGGGCGGCCGGTGACCGGAGCTGGGCGCTGGCGCCCGTCACGACGGAGTCGTCCCCGTGCCCGACCCACCTGGACAGGTGCATGCAGCCACGTCTACGCTTCGGCCCGTTGGAGTCGCCCGCGGTGGACTGGCCCGCCGCGACGACGACGATCGCGAGGGAGGGTGTGCGATGCACTGTTCACGGTCGCGAGCGGTCAGGTCGATGGGGTGGCTGTCCCTGGGCGTCGCCGCGGCGCTCGGGTCCGCCGGACCGGCAGCGGCGACGATCCCGGACGCCGCGGGCGTGTTCCATGGATGCCATGCCGCGGGCACCGGGGCGTTGCGTCTGGTGGAGCCGGAGACACCCTGTGCGGACGGCGAGGCGTCCGTCACGTGGGGAGGCGCGCCGGCGGAGCCGCTACGGCTCCAGGCGGTCGGGCACGGAGGACCGTTGCCCGCGAACGATTGGGTGGACGTGCCGGATGCGGCGGTGGGTGTGCCTCAGGGCACGGCCGCGTGCATCGCCAGCTTCACCGGATTCCTGCTCCATCACGGCGGCACGACCAGGGCAGAGGCGCGGATCATCCTCCGCACGGCGTCGGATGTCCTGCCGCTCGCCGCAGCGCTGACGTTCTTCCAGGCGGGGGACGAGCTGCCGCCTGGGTCGGTCGCGTCCGTTCCGTTCGCGATGCAGTCGCTGTTCTCGCCCCTCGACGGGGACGTGACCGTGGTCCCCCAGGTGCTCGCTGCGGACGACACCTGGATCATGGGCGACCCGAGCGTGCTGCTGGTCAGCTGCTGACGCCCCCCGCGGCGCGCCCCGATCCCTACGCCAGCACCTTTCCCGGGTTCAGGATCCCCAGCGGATCCAGCGCGGACTTGATGGCGCGCATGACGCGCACCGCGTCCGGTCCCCGCTGCGCCTCCAGGTACCCCCGCTTGGCGACGCCCGTGCCGTGCTCGCCACTGACGGTGCCGCCCATCGCCATCACCCGCCGGAACAGCTCCGCGCGCACCGCGTTGATCCGATCCTCCGCGCTCGTGTCGTCGCGTTCCATCACGAACGTGGGATGGAAGTTGCCGTCCCCCGCGTGACCGAACACGCCGACCCGCACCCCGTGCATCCCGGAGATGCGCGTGATGGCCTCCAGCAGCTCGGGGATGCGCGAGCGTGCCACGCCCACGTCCTCCATGCGCGCCACGCCCGCCTGCTCCAGCGACCAGTGCGCCTTCCGGCGTGCCTCCCGCAGCCAGTCGGCCTCCGTGGCGTCGCTCGCCCGGATGACCGAGGTCGCGCCCGCCTCCAGGCAGGCCCGCTCGGCGATCGTCATCTCCTTCTCGGCCGCGTCTCCTCCGGCGTCTGACTCGATCATCAGCATGGCGCCCGCGTCCCGGTCCAGGCCCAGGTGGAGCTGGGTGTCGACCGCGATGATCGTCTCCCGGTCCATCAGCTCGAGGGTGGCCGGCCGCAGCTTCCGGGTCATGGCCGCGACGGCCCGACCGGCGTCCGGCACGGACGCGAAGAAGGCGAGCATCGTGAGCTTCGGCGCAGGCAGCGGGATGAGCCGCAGGATGGCCTCCGTGATGATGCCCAGCGTGCCCTCCGACCCCACGAACAGCCGCGTGAGGTCGTAGCCCATCACGTCCTTCACGTTCTTGCCGCCGGTCCGGATCACCGAGCCGTCCGCCAGCACGACCGTGAGCCCCAGGACGTAGTCGCGCGTCACGCCGTACTTCACGCAGCGCAGCCCGCCCGAGTTCTCCGCCAGGTTGCCGCCGATGGAGCACATCTCATAGCTCGCCGGGTCGGGCGGGTAGAACAGGCCGTGCTCCGCCACGCGCCGGCCCAGCTCCGCGTTGATGATGCCCGGCTGGCAGGTGACCGTGAGGTTCTCGGTGTCGATCTCCAGGACCGCCGCCATCCCGGTCATGACCACGGTCAGCGCCCCGTCCACCGCGATGGCGCCTCCGGACACGCCCGTCCCCGCGCCGCGCGGCACGAGCGGCACCCGATGTGCCGCAGCGAGCCGGACGATCGCGGCCACCTCCGCGGTGGAGGCCGGGAACGCCACGCCGAGCGGCATGCCGGGGTGCATGTACTCGGTCTCGTCCCAGCGGTACGGCTCCGTGTCCGCCGCGTCGGTGAGCAGCTTCAGGCCGGGCAGGTCCGCGCGGAGCGCGGCGAGGAATGCGGCGGGGTCCGACGAGGATGTCGGTCGGGCTGCGGTCGGGCTGGTCATCACCCGTGAGGATACGACCGCGCGCGGGCGCCGGCCCAGCGGACGAACCCGATGGCCGGTCGGCGGAGCCCGCCGTCCGGGCGCCGGATGCCTCCGGGGTGCCCGCCACCTCCGTGCTGAAGCGGGCACGCGACTTGGTGGGCGTCCGGGCCGGCCGGTGCAGGGACCGGCGACTCGGTGCCGCAGCGCTCCGGGGACCCGAGGCGCTGGTACAGCCAGCCGCGCGTGTCTCTGGCGCACGAGATGCTCGCGCTGTGCCTGTGACGCACGAGATCGCGCTGTCGCGGCCGTTCTGGGCGATGTCGCCGGGCCCCACGTCTCCGTGCGCGTGCGTGGCTCGCACATCGGGGACGGGGGCGCACGATCGTGACACCGGGACACACGCAGCGCTGGGTACAGGGGCCGCGCGGCCGCGGGTGTGCCCGATCGTCCCGCATCTCGTGTCTGCCGCGCACGCCGCCGGCATCTCGTGCGTGGTGGACACGCCGGCTCGCTCGTGGGTCCGTACCATGCGCCCGGCGGCCCGCGCCCGGTGTCGGCCACGCGCCCGGTGGCCCGCGCCCGGTGTCGGCCACGCGCCCGGCGGCCCGTGCCCGGTGTCGGCCACGCGCCCGGTGGCCCGCCCCTCTCAGCCGGCCGGCGGCGTCAGCTCGATGCCCGCAGTCCGGATGTCCTCCACCAGCTCGTCCAGGGACTCATCGGTGTCAGCCATGCCCGGCGCGCCCACCACGATCCGCCCGATGCCCATCTCTCGCCAGGCCGCCAGCTCCGCGGCGCGGGTCCCGGCCGCCGCGGTGATCGCGGGCATGATCGAGGGCACGTCCGACTGCTCCATCATCCGCTGGCGCCCGGTCACCCGGAGCCCCGCGTACGGCCATGCAGGATTGATGCCCACGGACACCAGCAGGGTCGACGGGTCCCGCCCGATCTCCAGGCAGCGGTCGGCCAGGACCTCCAGCGCCTCGGGCATGTCCGGCGGCATGTGGTCGATGTTGATCTCATCGCAGTACCGCGCCGCCAGGCGGAAGGTGATGTTCGGACCGTGGCCGCCGATGAGCAGTGGGATGTGGTCCCGGCCGCTCGACGCCGGCGCGTTGGCCACATCCTTGACCCACGCGTGCCGCCCCTCGTGGCTGAATGGCGCGTGCCCCGGGCGTGTCAGCCGGCTGATGATCTCCAGGTGCTCCGCGAGGACCGCGAGGCGTGCCCGCGTATCCGGGAACGGCACCCCCATGGCCTCCGCCTCCGACACCTTGAACCCCGCGCCCAGGCCCAGGATCACCCGCCCGCCGCTGATGGCGTCGAGCGTGCCCGCGAACTTGGCGGTCATGGCGGGCAGGCGGAACGTGGAGTTGATGACCGTGAAGCCGATCTCCGCGTCCGGCACCCGCGCCGCCAGCGCGGTCGCGAGCGTGGTGCAGTCGAACACGATCGCCGAGCGGTCCCATTTGGAGAGGACGTGCTCGCCCATCCAGAGCGATCCGAACCCGAGCGCTCGACCGCGCTCCGCGAGCGTGAGCAGTCGCTGCCAGGCGGCGACGGGGGTCCAGCCGTCGAACTCGCCGAAATACCCCTGGGGGATGAGCAGGCCGAGCTTGGTCAACGGGGGGCACTCCATGGGCACGTCCACCGATGGGAGGTCGGCGTTCCGGCCCAGAATCGTCTGACACGCCGTCAAGTCCCGCATCTGCCGGGATGGGCATCCTGCGCGGTGGCGCTCGCCATGGGCCGCGGCGCTCGCCATGGGCCGCGGCCTCGCCCCCGGGCCGCGGCCTCGCCCCGGGCAGCGGTCGCGCGCGGCGGCGCTCGCCGATGCGCTCGGAGCGAGCCCCTCGGTGGGGCCTGATGCGTCCTCGCGGAGCCATCACACTGGGCGCCACGGGCCGACCGGCCCCGGCGAACCGCGACCCACCACCGGAGGCCCGGCCATGGCGATCCGAATCACCCGACGCATCGGCGGTCGGCCCGCGCAGGGTGGTGTCGGATTCCGACTCCATGAGATCGTCGGCGGTCAGGGACCCACGATCGCGGTGCTGGGCGGGGTGCATGGGGATGAGTCCCAGGGTGTCCGCTCGGCGATGAAGGTGGCCGCGGCTGCATTCCGGATGGACCTCGCGGGCACGCTCCTGGTGGTTCCCGTGGCGCATGAGGCGGCGTTCCTGGCGAGCTCGCGTGTCAGTCCCGCGGACCGCGGCAACCTGGCGCGTGCGTTCCCGGGCACGGCGGGCGGGACGCCCACGGAGCGGCTGGCGCACCTGCTGGAACAGGATGTCCTGATGCGGGCCGACCTTGTGCTCGACCTCCACAGCTCCGGGGTCCACTACACCATCGCAGACCTGGTGGGCTACCCCGATGATGGCTCCGCGGGCGCCGACCGGGCGGCGCGAGGCGCCGCCGCGATGGCGATGCCCGTGACCTGGCGCCACCCGGGCCCCATGCCGCCCGGCCGCACCGGCAGCGCGGCGGTGCAGCGCGGCGTCCCGTTCCTGTACCTGGAGTCTCCGGAGTCGGAGGACCGCTCGGACGCGTATCGGGACGCCGTGCTCCGCCTGCTCGCGGTGGAGGGGCTGATCTCATCCGACGACGCTCCCCGCGCCCATCAGCGACCGCGGGCGCTGGTGGGGGATGGCGACCTGGACGCGAGCTCGGTCCGAGCGCCCGGGACCGGGCTGGTGGAGCTGTGGGTGCGACCGCTCGATCGGGTCCAGGCGGGCGAGGTCGTGGGTCGCTGGACCGACCCCTGGTTCGCCATCACCCGCGACCTCGTCGCGCCCGATGATGGGGTGGTCGTGACCGCGCGCCGCACCCGGTCCGTCGCCGCGGGCGAGATGGTGCTCCACCTCGCCCAGGACGAGCCGTAGCCGCCCACGCCCGCGAGCCGCCCACGACCCGCGCTCGACCCGCGCCCGCGAGCCACCCACGACCCGCGAGTGACCCGCGCCCGCGCCCGCTCCCACTCCCGCTCCCACGCCCGCGATCGCTCCTGCCGAAGCCGCCGTCAGTCGCCGACGCGCAGGCGCACCCAGTCGATGCCGGTCACGCAGTCTCTGCGGCACCAGTAGGCCACGAGCACGCTGCCGTCCCCGGCGACCATCGGGCTCGGTGACCCGAACGCAAGGTCCGCGAGATCCTCCGCCACCGAGCGACCACGACCGCGCATCCCCGACGCGGCACCCTGCCACAGCCCGAGCACCGACAGCGTCTCCCAGCGACCGTCGTCCACCCGCGCCACGGCCGCCCACAGCCCGGGCTGATCGTCGCGCCGGTACACCGCCAGGACGCGCCCGTCGGGCAGGACCGCGAGCTTGGTGGTCTGGGCGCGCAGGCCGGTCGTGCCGCGATGGGTGAAGGCACGCCCGTCGGGGGCCAGCGCGTACGGCAGCTCGTGGGTCGTCGAGGTGGAGCGGTCGAACGCCCAGCTCACCGCCAGCAATCCGCCGTCCGGCAGGCGCACCATCGACTGCTCCCAATGCGCGAGGCCCGCGGTCCGCGAATCGAGCACGTCGATGACACCCGGCCAGGTCGTCCCGCAGTCCGTCGACACGAGGGCGACCGCGCGCAGACCATCGCCCTCGTCGCCATCCCAGTCTGGCCACGTGGACAGCGGCCACAGCCATCGGCCATCGGGAAGGGCCACCAGGCGGTGGCAGATCTCGAACGCCGGACCCACCAGGGGCGGCGGGACCACCTGGAACGGCGTCCAGACCCGGCCGTCCGTCGACCGGGTGACCACCAGATCCATGGGGCACCAGCCGCTCGTGACTCGGTTCATGCCGCGCGCATGGGGGCCGCGCCGCCGCCACCTCCCCCCGGCACCCACGAACGTCCCGTCCGAGAGGCGCGTGATGCGCACGGAATGCGTGTCCGGCCCGTCAGGTGGCTCGAAGGGCGCCAGGCGCCACGGCTCGGACCAGGTCGCGCCGTCGTCGTCCGACTGCACCAGCCAGGTCGCGTGATCCTGGGCGAGCGCCGCGGAGCCGATGTCGAAGGAGCACAGCCAGCGTCCGCCATCGATCCGGGCGAGCGTGGGATGCCACGCGTGCCGCGAGTGCAGGTCCGGGTCGGGGTCACGCCACACGACTCCGCTGCCGACGATCTCGAGGTCTGTCACTCCGTCCGACAGCCTATCATCGGGGCATCCACCGCCGGACCCCCGCGAGCAGCGAGCGCCGATCCGTTGCATCCGCTGCGCCTCCCTCGATATCGCCTCACGCTCGGCATCAGCACGCTCTCCTGGATGGCGGCCTGGCTGAGCAACATCGCGATCGTGGCGGGCATGCTCCAAGCGGGCCGCACGAGCGGTGACATCGGGCTGTTCCAGGGCGCCTGGACGCTCGGGGTGCCGGTCTCGGTCATCGCGGGTGGCCTGGTCAAGACCGACTTGGACCGACCATCTCGGTCCGCCTGGGCCTGAGCCTGCAGGTCAGCGGGATGCTCCTGATGGCGTGGTCGGTGGGCCTCGGAGACCCACCCCTGGAACTGCTGCTGCTCGCGGCGATGTGCATCGGCTCGTCCGAGGGCCTGACCGGCGTGGGCATCAACGTGCTGGCCGGGGCGGTCGTACCGCGCGAGGCGATGGCGACGGCGATCGGGCTGCTGCTGCTGGGGCTTGCATCCGGACGCATCGTCGGCGGCACGCTGGCGGGTCCCGCGGTGAGCGCCCTCGGCGTGGAGGGAGCCCTCCTCGCATGCGCGGCGCTCGGCGTGGCGGGATTCACCCTGACCCTGCTCGTGGGGCGCGTCCGGCTCGAGTCGACCGGGATGGGTCGGGCGTACCTGGACCTGCGGCCCGCCATCCGCTGGTTCCAGGGCATGAGGGACGCGCGCACGATCCTGCTCCTGGGCATGCTGATGGCGCTGCTGGTCTACGGCTACTTCGCGCTGCTGCCGGTGGTCGTGGGCCAGACGATGGGCGTCGACACGACGTCCCAGGGGCTGGCCATGGCCGTGGGCGGAGTGGGGGTCGCGGTCGGCGCGGTGACGATGGGCCCCGTGGCCAGGCGCATCGGCGTGGGCCGCCTGCTCATCGCGGCGGCCCTCGGTGCCAGCGTCGGGCTCGCCACGCTCGCGGTCGGCCAGACCGCGCTCGTCACGCTCGTCGCGGTGACGCTCCTGCCGACGTTCACGAACGTCCAGTCGGCGTCGGCCAACGCGAGTCTCCAGACGCTCGCGCCGCCCGCCATGCGGGGCCGGGTGGTGGGCCTGTACCAGATGGTGTTCTCGGCGCTGCTGCCCGTCGGCACCGTGGCCACGGGCTGGGTCGGAGAGCGAGTCGGCGCGCGCGCGACGCTGCTGGTGCTCGCGGCGGCCATGGCGCTGCTGGCGGTGGTCATCCATCGACGCCGGCCGGTGCTGGTCCGGGATCCCGGCGCAGCGCCCGCGGAGTCGGCCGTCAGTCGATGACCGGGAACCGGCTCCAGCTGCTGGAGATGACGGGTGCACCCGACAGGAGCCCGCCGTGGCGGGTCGCTCGGCGGATGACCAGGCGCCCCTTCGAGGCGGTGCGACCCACGATCTCGGGCAGGCCGTCACCGGTCAGGTCGGGCGAACCGAACAGCTCGTCATAGGCGTTCCAGCCGCGCCCCATCGGCCGTGCGCGGCCCAGCGTGCCGTCCCTCCGGCCGGGATGCAGCCGGAGCGTGCCACCGTGCCCCCGATCGCGCACGAACAGGTCGCCGCGGCCGTCGCCGTCCCAGTCGCCCGCCGAGAAGAACTCCGTGGGGCGCCGCCAGCCGGTCCCCAGGTCCGCGATCCCGCCGGGGCCGGAGAGGACGCCACCGCTCCCGTCGCCCCTGATCCGCCACAGCTGTCCGGCCTGCGGGGTGGGCGCCACCTGGTTCGCGCGGACCAGGATGTCCGGCAGTCCGTCGCCGTCGAGATCGTGGACCGCGGCCAGACCCGTCACGTTCCAGGTGCCGCCCGCGTCGAAGTCGACGAGCGTGACGGGTGCGCCGATCTGGGCATCGCCGGTGACGGGCAGGAGCACCAGCTCGCGGGTCGCGGGCGCATACGCGAGCAGGTCGGCGCATCCGTCTCCCGTCCAATCCTCCACCACGAGATGCGCGATGTGTCCGAAGCCGTGGCCGATCACCCGCCTCGGCAGCAGGGTGCCAGTGTCGGTGCCGGGCGCGATGACCAGGTCCCCGTCCGTGGCGATGCCCACGACATCGTTGAAGCCGTCGCCGTCGAGGTCGGCGGGCCGCGTGCAGGCCGTGGTGGGCGCCTGGTTCCAGCCCATGTCCTGGAGCATCCGGAGCACCAGCGGACCGGCAGTCGCGTTGCCCTCGCCGTAGTCGCCGATGGGCGTCATCAGCGAGTTCAGCGATCCGCGCGGGTAGGCCGCCTCATCGAGATGGCTGTAGCTGGACCCGGGGTCCCACCGTGATGGGGCGTGGAGGCGAGCGCGCGGAGCCGTGGTCGCGGCGCCCTCGAACCACAGGTCGCGACCCAGCAGGGCGCTCCTGAGAGGCCCGGGGCCCATGTCCAGGATGGCCGAGCCGGGCTGGCTGCCGGCCTCCACGAATCGGTCGTAGATCCAGGGATGGTCGTTGCCGGTGGACCCGGGGTCGCCGATCGTGGCCACGCCGTCGGAGACCCAGGCGCTGCCGATCATGCCCAGACCGTGTGCAAGCTCATGGAGCACGGTGCCCCGGAAGCTGACCCGGTCCGCGGGGACGACGTTGTCCGTGCCCATGTACCAGGGCATCCGGCTGTCGAACTGGGCCACGATCTCCGGCTCGGCCCCGTTCTGGTCCACGCCCGAGAGGGCATTGGCGAGCGCGACGGGGTAGAACGTGTCGACGACCGGCAGCGTGCCCGTGGTCCAGTTCTCCACCATGGCGGTCGGCCCGGCGCTGCCCAGGACGTTGCCGGGCAGATCACGAAGCACCACCTTGACCGTGATGGGCACGTCCGAGGCCACCTGGGCGGCCCAGTAGGCGATCGCGTTCCGGAGCACGGTCCGCGCCGCCCGGGTCCATCCGTCACCCTTGTAGATGATGTTCCAGTCCGACAGCGCCGTCGCAGGCGCCGTCCGATTCATCCGGGCATCCACGCGTGTCACGCGCCCGTCCGCCACGCCCGCCCGATACGCGACCAGCCGACCGGGAATCACCCGATGTGGGTGGCGCACGGCCCGGGGCTGCGCGGCGCCCACGCCCGCGCCGACGATGGCGCTGAGCACGATGGCCGCCAGGAGGGCGCGAGCGAGCGTGGCGCGAGCGCGACTGAGGCTGGTCCGATGGTCCATGACGGCGAGGGCCCGCGTGCGTGTGGTGTCCGCGCACGATACCCGCGACCCGCTCGCCCTGCTGGCGGGGCCGCGCGGGGGGCTCGCCCGTGCGAGCGGGCTCGCCCGTGCGGGCGGCTCGCCCGTGCGGGCGGGCTATGCTCGGGCGATCCCGGCACGCGGACCGTCCGTGCGGGCAGGCCATGGCTGCGGAAGGAGTCGCCTCGGATGGTGCGGGTCATCGATCACGGAGCATCGTGCGTGCAGTGGCGCGTGGATATGCTCAAGAAGCCACCCACCACGGTCAGCCACAGGCCGCCGCGCACGCTGAACAACGCGCGCACCCCCATCGACGCCATCCTCGCGCTGTCCGACCCCGCGACCGGCGAGCGAGACACGCTCAGCCTGGGGGCGCCCTGCAAGACCGAGTACGTGGGCGTGCCCACCGACATGTGGATGCCCCAGAACGCGGACATGCTGCCGATCCTGGGCGACACCACGTTCCTCCAGGTCAAGACCTACCCCGCCGTGGGCATGGGCATCCCGCTCTGGCCGCCTGGCTCGGGCATCCAACCGGAGCGGATGTTCGCGTCCCGAGCGGAGGCGTTCGACGACGTGTTCGCGCGGTTCGTGGAGATCGATGCCGATCCGCTGCCCACACCCCGAGACATCGTGGACGCGGTGCTGGAGGGAAGGCGACTTGCGGTCCATGCCACGTTCTCGCTGAACGGCATCGATGCGCGCCTGGACATGCCCGTGAAGTGCCTCAACGTGAACGAGCGCGACTGGGAGTACCAGATCGACTCCGGGCCCATCCTCGTGCCGTTCGAGCCGCGCGGCGACGCGGGGCTCATCAGCACCGCCCAGCTGGCGTTCGTGGCCTCCAACTCCTTCGACTACGCGGAGTTCCTGGTGCGCACGCCCACCGATGCCGGCGGCGGCGTGCTGGTGCACCACTTCACGACCGTGGTCAAGGTGGACTGGCACGCGGAGTACTTCGCGCTCCGGTAGCGGCAGGCCGGGTGTCCGGGGTGGTGGGCCGGGGTCGCGGGCCGGGGTCGCGGGCCGGGTCCGGGCTCGTGGGCCGGGTCCGAGGTCGTGGGCCGTTCAGCGGCCATGATCGGCGCACCCGGGGTCGGATCGGGAGGTCCGGGCCGCCCATCGGCCCGGACACGACGGTGGGCGTCGTGGTCGTCCGCTGGTCGGCCCTGACGGTCGATGCCGGGGTCGAATCCGGCGTTCATGTCCGCGCAGCGGCCACGCGCACCCGCTCAGGAGACGCGCACCCGCGCGCGTGCCACGGCCGCGGCCACGACCGTGCCGTTCCTCCATCGGTCGATCGCGGTGCGCGTCGCATTCGGCTCGGTCCATGCACGACATACGGCGGACGCAGCGATGCCGACGACGGCCACCCCGCTCCCGGCGCGCGGCGCTCGTGGCACGCGACCCCATGGCGCCCTCCCAGCGCGCCATCCTCATGTCACGCGCGGCATCCCGCGCCGTATCCGGTACCATTGGCGATCGCAGCCCGGCCCTTGCCGCTGCATGCCCACCTCAAACGTTTGGGGTCCCTGGATGAAGGTCGCCGTACCCAAGGAATCAGCGCCCAACGAGCGGCGCGTCGCACTCGTGCCCGAAGTCATCGGCAAGCTCACGAAGGCGGGCCTCGAGGTGCTCGTCGAGTCCGGCGCGGGCGCCGGCTCCTCCTTCCCCGACTCGGCGTACGCCGACGCCGGCGCGAAAGTGGTCTCCTCGAGCGAGCTCTACAGCGCCGCGGACGTGGTGCTGCGCGTCCAGAAGCCATCCGCGAGCGAGGTCTCCAGGATGAGGGACGGGCAGGCGGTCATCGGCCTGCTGCAGCCCCTCATCGACCCGCAGACCGCCCAGTCGCTGGCGTCGCAGGGCGTCACCGCGATCAGCCTGGATGCGCTCCCGCGGACGCTGTCGCGGGCCCAGACGATGGACGCGCTCTCGTCGCAGGCGAACGTGGGCGGCTACAAGGCCGTGCTCATCGCGGCGGAGGCGTATCCCCGCTACTTCCCGCTCCTGACCACCGCCGCCGGCACGGCGAAGCCCGCCAAGGTGCTCATCCTGGGCATCGGCGTGGCGGGCCTCCAGGCGATCGCCACCGCGCGCCGCCTCGGCGCGCAGGTCCAGGCGTACGACGTCCGCTCGGAGACCCGCGAGCAGGCCGAGTCGCTGGGCGCGAAGTTCCTGGAGCTCAAGTCGGTCGCGGATGCATCCGGCTCGGGCGGCTACGCCCGGGAGCTGACCGCCGACGAGCGGGCCGCCCAGCAGGCGGAGCTCAACGGCTTCATCGGAGACATGGACGTGGTCATCACCACCGCCCAGGTCCCCGGCCGGCGCCCGCCGGTGCTGGTGACCGCGGCGGCCGTCGCGCTGATGAAGCCCGGCTCGGTGATCGTGGATATGGCGGCGAGCGCCCTGGGCGGCAACTGCGAGGTGTCGCAGCCGGACCAGACGATCGTGACCGACAACGGCGTGAGCATCATCGCGCCGACCAACATCCCGGCCACCATGCCCGCCGGCGCGGCCACGTTCTACGCCCGCAACATCTCGGCGCTCCTGACGCACTTCGTCAAGGACGGCGCGATGGCCTATGACTTCCAGGACGAGATCACCGCGGCCACGGTCATCACGTACCGCGGCGAGGTGGTCCACGCGGCCACCGCGAAGCTGCTGGGCCAGGAGCCGGCGCCGGTCCCGGCGCCCGCTGCCCCCACCCCCGCACCGGTCATCCCGGCACCCGCCCCGGCGCCCGTGGTCCTCGCCCCGGCACCGGTCGCCCCGGCGCCCGTCTCCGAGACGCCCCCGCCGTCCAACCCCATCGAGGTCGCCGCCGCCGCGGTCGAGCACGTCAAGGAGACCACGGACCCGTTCACCGCCGAGGAGATCGACGTGATGGAGGGTGAGGGTCCGGTCACCGAAGCCACCGCGGCCATCGACCACGAGTCCCCCGACACCCATTCGAGCGGAGGTGCTGCGTGAGCACGGAGCTGCTCAACGCGCTCGCGATCTTCGTGCTGGCCATCCTGGTCGGCGTGGAAGTCATCAGCAAGGTCCCTGCGACCCTCCACACCCCGCTGATGTCGGGCGCCAACTCCATCCACGGGATCGTGCTCGTGGGCGCGATGATCATCGCCGCCGAGGCGGACAACCCGCTCAGCTACGTCCTCGCGTTCGTGGCCACCGTGTTCGGTGCGGCGAACGTGGTGGGTGGCTATGTGGTCACCGACCGGATGCTCCAGATGTTCAAGAAGAAGCCGGCCGCCGCCAAGGCGGACGCGACGAAGGGAGCCTGATCCATGTCGGAGCAGTGGCTCTACACGATCGCGTTCTTCGCCTGGCTGGTCGGTGCGACCTGCTTCGTGCTGGGCCTGCACATGATGAACAGCCCGGCCACCGCCCGGAAGGGCAACCAGCTGTCCGCGGGCGGCATGACCGTGGCCGTCGTGACCACGCTGGTCTGGCTGGCCCTGTCGCCGCATGGACTGTCGCCCATCGCGTGGGCGATTATCATCGTGGGCTTCCTCATCGGCGGCGGCGTGGGTCTCGTCATGGCCCGCCAGGTGAAGATGACCGCGATGCCCCAGCTGGTGTCGATGTTCAACGCGGTGGGCGGCGGCGCGGCCGCCCTCGTCGCGATCGATGACTACCTGAGGGTCGTGGGCACCGGCCAGGAGAGCATCCCGACCGCCGTCTTCGTGGTTCTCGGCGTGGTCATCGGCTGTGTGACGTTCACCGGGTCGATCGTCGCCGCGGGCAAGCTCCAGGGCCTCATCTCGGGCAAGCCGATCCGCGTGCCCGGTGGCCAGATGACCACGCTCGCGCTCGCCATCGTGACCGTGGTCGGGTTCGTGCTGCTCGTGGTGGGCGCCGGCGAGGGCACGTTCCTCAACGGCATGGGGAGCGGCATCAAGACGTTCATCGTGTTCGTGATGCTGCTGGCCGCGCTGACCTTCGGCGTCACGATGGTGCTGCCCATCGGCGGCGCCGACATGCCGGTCGTCATCTCGCTGCTCAATTCGTTCACGGGCACGGCCGCGGCGATGTCCGGCTTCGTGCTGGGCAACCCGGTGCTCATCATCGCGGGCGCGCTCGTGGGCGCCTCGGGCGCGATCCTGACGAAACTCATGGCCGACGCGATGAACCGGTCGATCATGAACATCATGGTCGGCGGGTTCGGCGGCGGCGAGGGCGTGATCGCGGACACCTCCGGCGGCGGCGGCACGGTCCGCGAGATCAACGTGGACGACGCCGCGATCCAGATGGCGTACGCCTCCAAGGTCATCATCGTGCCCGGCTACGGCCTGGCGGTGGCCCAGGCGCAGCACGCGGTGCGCGAGCTCGCGGAGCTGCTGGAGTCGCGCGACGTGGAGGTGCTGTACGCCATCCATCCCGTCGCCGGCCGCATGCCCGGACACATGAACGTGCTGCTGGCGGAGGCGAACGTGCCCTATCCGCAGCTCAAGGAGATGGACGAGATCAACCCCGAGTTCTCGCGCGCGGACGTCGCCCTCGTGGTGGGCGCCAACGACGTGACGAACCCGGCGGCTCGCTCCAATCCCGCCTCGCCGATCTACGGGATGCCCATCCTGGACGTGGATCAGGCGAAGTCGATCATCGTCATCAAGCGTTCGATGGGTCGCGGCTACGCGGGCATCGACAACGAGCTCTACACCGACCCCAAGACGGGCATGCTCTTCGCCGACGCGAAGGCGGGCCTGGAGGCGCTGGCACAGGCCGTCAAGGCCCTCTAGCGCCCACCAGCCGGGTCCCGCCCGGCACGATCCCGAGGTCATGCGAGGCCGGTCCGCGATGTGCGGGCCGGCCTCGCGGATTCCGGGTCGGCTCAGGGCCTCGGTGCCGGCTCCTCCAGGCGCAGGGTGAGCGAGCCCTCGAAGCGCGTGAGACCCGTCGTCTTCCGGTCGGTGACCGTGCCGCCCGTGAGCGGCAGCTCCACCGCCGTCCCCTGGCCGGACCAGATGGGGAAGACATCGCGCGCCTGGAGGCTGTGCGGCACCTTGGTCACCCCGGTGGGGAAGTTGCACGTGAGCGGGAAGTCGATCGTCGCGTCCGGATCGGCTGGCACCAGGTGCACCGACAGGCGTCGATCGCCGGGGTCGTCGATGGCCTGGGCGCTCACGTCCTGCCCGGCGTCCAACCGCAGGGTCGCCCGATATGTGCCGCGGCAGCGGAACCTCCCCAGCAGGCCGTTGACGCGACCGCGGACCGACAGGGACCCCTCGATGCTCGCGCGCGGCGCGGCATGCGGGCCATCGCCTGGCGTGAGGACCACGCGGAGCCCCTCGCCCCGGTAGGTGGAGCGGATGGTCAAGGCGCCCGCCTTCGAGGTGGTGGATCCCTCGGCATCCAGCAGCAGCGCCTGTGCCACCTCGTAGACCTCGACCCGCTCCTCCGCGATGCCCCGGTTGGAGACGGAACGGAACGTGATCGTGCCCTTGCCCTGGAGGTCGCTCGTGGCGGTGTAGGTGAACGTGGCCGGAGCCATCACCTTCGTGTCCGGCGCGATCCTCTCGGGGCCATCGAGCGTCGCCTCGATGTCGCGCTTGACCTCCTCGTCGAACGCCTTGTGCTGGAGCGTCACGGTGATCTCGGTGTCCGACGCAGGGTCCACGCGCTTCCCCGGTGGCTCCACCTCGAGCTCCAGGCAGCGACCGGATCGCCAGACCGTCTCCGCCGCCTCGATCGCGGCATCGACGATGGACGCCGTGGCGAATCCGCCGAAGAAGGACGCGCGGACGTGGCGCTCGTCGACGCCCGTGGTGTCGGTCAGCGTGACCTCGGGGTCGGAGCCGGTCTTGCCGGCCCACGCGGCCGACCCGTCGAGCCTGGCGTCGAGGCTCCCGAGGCCGCCGGCACTGGAGGGCCGCTCCCCGGATGCGGTGCTCCGGACGGTGAGCTCGTGCTTCCACCCAGCCAGCTCGGCCGCGTGGTCCACCGTCGCGACGGCCACGTCGCGCGTGTCCAGGGTGGTGTGGTACGCGACGCCGCCGCCCACGAGGTCGTAGGTCCCCGCGGCGTTCGCGGTGACCCTGACCGTGCCGTCGTCGTCCGGGCAGGTATCCACCTGGAGCGTCACACCGCCGCTGTCCCGGACCTCGTATGGGACGTCGTCGTCGGTCGCCCCTGGGATCGCGTATCGCTCCGTCCGCTCGATGATGAAGGTGATCGTGTCCCGATCAGTGGCCATCACGATGCGGTAGCTGGAGTCGCGCGTCACCGTCCGTCCGCCGATGGTTGGCGTGGAGGTGTCGGATCGGACGTACGGCTCCGAGGACGACGCTCCGCCGCCCTTGCTCGGCCGGAACGCCTGGATCTGGGGGACGATGAAGGCGCGCATCTCACCGATCGACGCAAGGGTCGCACCGCCCTGGGCGACGACCGGCCCGGCTGGCACCGCGCCGGCGAGGATGGTCGTGGCTGCGGCGACCGCGACGGCCCGGCGCGCTGCGGGGGTCCCGGCCATCATTCGCCGGCCTCCGCCTGGGGCACGGGGGATGGGAGCGGCGGGGCCTCCGCCAGGACGTCGGCCAGGGCTGCTCCGGCCGCCGCATCGAGGGCGGCCAGGATCGCCGGCAGCTCGGGGTCCAGCGCCGCCACCCCGGTCTGCTCCAGGACGTCAGCGTGGATCTGCGCGAGCAGCGCGTCCGGCGAGGCAGTGAACACCTCGGCCAGCTCGGTCACGATCACCACCGGATCGGACATCGATGGACCGGTCACCGGGGACGCAGGCGGCGACTGGGCGGCTGCAGGGGAGGCGAGCGCGCTGCCCAGGAGCAGCATCGCGACCGCTGGGACCGAGGGACGCCGACCACGCATCGCCGCACCACCCTTGGCTCGCACGCCGCGCACGCCGCGGTCCGTGTCCACCAGAATATGGCAGGCTGGCAATGGGCGGACCGGCGGCTGGCCGTTCGTGCCGGCGATGCCGCTGCCACATGGAGGCGATGCGCCGCGCCAGCTCGCGACCGCGCCGCCGCTCGCCGTGCTGCACTACGCTGACCGGTGATGACCGACGACACGCCTCCGCTCACCCACCAGCAGCGACTGGAGCTGACAGCCGGCGACGACGCGCCGCCCGGCTGGATCTGGCCGTCCCTGGCGCTGGGCGCCGCGTGGCCCTCCCTGATCGCGACCGCGCGCCTGGATGCCGACCTGCTGCGCCGCCTCCGGCCCGCCCCGGGGACCGGCCGGCTGGGGCGCCTGGGCGAGCTGCCCGGCCTGCCGGCGGCCGTCCTCGTCGGATCGGCGCTCGTCCTCGCGGTCCTGTTCGGGTTCATGCGCGTCGGCATCCACGACGCCTACACGGAGTCGTGGCTGTTCCTGGCGCTGGCGGTCACCCTGGGCCTGGCGTCCCCCAGCGCCGGGGTCGTGCTGGTGCTGGCGTTCATCCCCATGGACCTGCTCGCCACCATCACGCGGGGGTCGGCCGATCCGCTCGTTCCCGCGCTCGCCGGGCAGGCGGTCTCGTGGTGGTTGCTCGCGCTGCTCGTCGTGGCGGCGCCGCTCATCGCCCGACAGGTGCCCGCAGCCGTGCTCGCCTCGATGCACCCGGTGGATGACCGCGCCCGTCGCGCCCTCGGCTATGCGGGCGGCGCCGCCGTGGCCGCGGCCCTGGCCTGGATCTGGTGCGCCGGCACCGTGGAGCTCATCCGGCCGGTCTTCACCTGGTCAGCCGCGCTGGGCAGCCCATCGCCCGCCACGACCGGTCCGCTGCTCGCGGGTCGCGTGGACCTGATGGTGCTGACGGCGCTCGTGGCGCTCGCCGTCACGCTCCTGCGCGACACGTTCCGGATCGTGGACGACGAGGCCGACGCGGATGTCCTGCCGGCCCCATGGCCGCGCATCCTGCCTCTGCCCGACCCTCGTCTGACGCCGCTGCGCTGGGTGCTCGTGACCGCCGTGGGCCTGGTGCTGCTGGGCGGCATGATCACGGCTCCGGTCGACGTGATCCTGCTGGGTGCCGCGCTGCTGGCAGCCCGGCCCGGCGTGCACTGGCTGCTGCGACGCGCGCCGGCGGCGCGCGTCGTCCTGGGTCAGCTGTCGTGGATCGTGCGGTTCGCGATCGGGGTCGCGGTGGGCGCGATCACGGCCCTGGTGCTCACCCTGGTGCTCACCGGCCCGGCGTTCGGGTCGGAGCGGTTCCCCATCGTCGTGGCCACGGCGGTCGCGATCGTGATCCTGGCGCTGCTGCTGGAGGTGGACGCCGTGGCTGATTCGGAGGTGCGCGCGTCGTCCGGACGTGCCGCCGCGAAGGCCGCATCGGCCGGGACTGTGGTGCTCGTGGGCCTGCTCGCGCTCCCGGCCCTCGCGCTGGCACAGGGGACCGCGCCCTGCCCGGTGGGCGAGGCCTGTCTGCCGCCGAGCGGCGTGAGCGCGGCGGCGGCCATCGGCGCGGCGGCGCTCGTGACGCTCACATTCGGGACGGGCGGTCGGTTCGTGGCCCGGCGGCGGGATCTCGCGGCTCGCGGCGCGGCGGTGGAGACCGCGGTCCTGGAGCCGCTCGTGGACGACGGGGTGAGCGCCGGCGGTGCCGATCGCGTGGCGCGGTTCATCGCCAGGGTCCGCTCCGCCTGGACGCGTGGCTGAGCCGACCCCCGGCGACATCCGCCGGCCTGGTGCATCATCGGGCCAGGATCGGAGCAGGAGGCGGCACATGGACGACCGGCGGATCGAGCTGCAGGCGGAGGTGGACGGACGTCGGGCGGACCTGTTCCCCCTCGTGTCCACCGCGGATGGGATGGCCCACTGGCTGGATGGCGCCGAGATCGCGGCCACGCCCGGGACCCCCGTCCGACTGCGGCTGCGCGAGGCCGTCGCGGTGGGCACGGTGCTCGCGGTGGATTCCCCTCAGCATCTCTCGATCGCGTGGGACTGGGAGGGGGAGCCGCTGGGCTGCCCGTCGGTCGTCGCGTTCGACCTCATCGACCACGGATCGCGGACCCACCTGACGCTGCGCCACATCGGGTTCCCGGGACGCGCATCCACGGAGCTGCACACGGCGCTCTGGCGCTACTGGTTCGAGCGGCTGGTCACGGCCGCCCGCGCGCTCCCGGCGGCGGCGCCCGCCTGATCCGGCGACGCGGCCCGCCGCTGCCGCGGACGGTCCGCGCTCGCAGGCCTCAGCGGCGGTCGAGGCCCGCCAGCGGCGCGGCGTACGTGGTCGCGACCATCTCCCGCAGCACGTCGAGGTCCAGGTCGGACAGGCGCTTCACGTAGAGGCAGCCCTTGCCTTCCTTGTGCTTGCCCAAGCGCGCCGCGAGGTCGGCGACCGGGCCCATGCCCATGCCCAGGTAGATCGTCAGGTCGCTCTTGCGCGACGCGAAGCCGACCGGGAACCAGGTGTAGCCCTTGCCGTCGGCGCGGCGGTAGTCGAACGTGCCGAAGCCCACGATCGTGCTGCCCCAGAGCACCGGCTCCTGTCCGGTGACCTCGGTCATGAGGGTCCGCAGCGCCTGCGCGTCGGCGCGCCGGGCGGGGTCGGGGATGGTGGCCAGGAAGGCGTCGACGTCGGCATCGGTGGGCTGGGTCTTCAGCTCGGTCATCGATAGCGCTCCAGTGCGGTGGTGAGCTCGCTCCGGACACGTGCTCGCAGCTCCTCGGGCCCCAGCACCTCCGCCTCTCCGCCCCAGCCCAGCACCCATGAGCGGATCTCCTGGATGCCGGCCACGCTGGCCGTCCAGGTGAGCGATCCGTCCGGCTCGTGTGCGATGACCTGGGTCGGATGCCACGTGGTCTCCGCCACCCGCGAGGCGACGTCCGGGCTGAACCGGATCACGACCCGCACCAGGTCCTGGTCGGTGATCACGTCCCATGCTCGCAGCACGTCCCTGGCGATCGGAGCAGCGGCATCCGCCGCGAAGCTGTCCGGGGTCAGGGCGGCATCCAGGATGCGCTCCACCTTGAACGTGCGGCGACCCTTGCGGTCCTCGTCGTGGCCGATGAGGTACAGCGCGCGCGTGGTCGCGGACGGCTCGATGGCCAGGGGCCGGACGCGCCGGCGCTGGGACGGCTTCGTCGGGTCGTAGACGCCCGGGCCATACTCGATGTCGACGACGCGCCGCTCCGCCCAGGCCTGCGTGAGCACCCGGAAGACGCGCGTGAAACGGTCGTTGCGAGGCGTGGCGGCGTAGGCGTCCACGGTCGCCCGGAGGTGCTCCGCGAGCACCGGCGGCAGGATCTGGGCGAGCTTCACGAACGCACCGATGAGCTCTGTGTCGCGCTCGTCGCTGGCCCGGGCGAGCAGGCGCGCGGCCAAGAAGAACGTCATCGCCTCGTCGCGCGTGAGCGCCAGGGGCGGCAGGAACGCGTCGCCGCTGAGGCCCCACCTGCCCTTCTCCTGCCAGATGGGCAGCTCCGCGTCCAGCGACATCGCGTCCAGATCCCGGTAGACCGTGCGCCGCGACACGCCGATGCGCTCCGCGATGTCCACCGCGGAGATGCCCTCGGGGTGCGCCTGCAGCTGGGCGACGATGCGCAGGTAGCGGGCGGCGCGGTCCCACTTGGCGCCGCCGCGCTCGGACAGGCTCATGTGTCGGTGGTCTCCATGGCGACCATCATGGCGCGCCCGACGCCGGGACGGCCGACGCGGCGACCGAACCCGGGGGCACGGGCGCGTCGGGCGGGTCCGACTCGAGGCCCCCGGGCGGTGGCTCGATGACGTGCTGAAGGGACCGATCGAGGGCGCGCAGCTCCGCGTGGATCTCGCCCTGCAGGCCCGACGTGGGCCAGGCATCGCCGGGATACCCGTTGAGGATCACCTGGGCCTTGCCCAGCTGGCCGTCCGTGAAGATCCACCAGTCGAGGGTGCCGCGCCACGCGGGAAGCGTCGCGGTCAGCGCGACCGGGTCGCCACCGGCCAGCCAGCGCAGCGGCACGAGCGTGCGGAGCGCGGTCGGTCCATCGATGGCGGTGCGGCAGTGGCGCGCCTTGGCACCCTCGATGACCTCCAGACCGACGTCCTCCGCGACGGGAGGGTTCTCGGGGCGCACCACCGCGACCGCGACCGGGCCATCGACGGTGAGCCCGCTGAGGCCGAGCAGATCGAACGGGTCAGGCGTGGTGCGCACCCATCGGCCGCCATCGAGGAGCCAGGCCGAGTCGCCCATGCGCGTGTATCCCGTCACCACGGGTCCCGACGGGCCGTCGGCGCCGCCCACCCAGTGCTCGTCGATGCCCATCCGCTCGCCGGTCAGGCTGGCCGACCCGACCGGCTCGTCGTCCACGAACGCCTGTGCCGTGATCTCCAGAGAGGCCCCCGGCCCGATGGACAGCGGGGTGTCGCAGCGCGGGTTGGGCAGCGACGCATCGGTCGGGCCGAAGCGCGACGGCGGGACCGGTGCCTCGCGGAGGGCGAGCTCGTTGATCTGGACGCTCGCCCCGAACAGGACGGCGATCAGCGCGGTCAGCGTCAGGGCCAGGGCGATGGCCGCGAACACGCTCGGGCGCCGTTCCAGGACCGCCGCCGGACCCTCCGCATCGCGCACACCGTCCCGGGCCGCGATGACCCCGAGGGATGCGAACAGCGAGGACGCGCCGGCGGCGAGCACGGCGGCGTAGGCGATCTCCGGGGACGGGAGCAGCGTCCGGCCCCCGCCGGACACGAGCTGGGTGACGACGAGTCCCACCAGCGGACCCACCAGCATCGCCGCGAACAGCCCGAGCCAGGCGATCGCCGCCTGACGACGCCAGGAGCGCGTGACCGGGGGCCAGGGGATGGCGAGCGCGGTCACCGCGGCCGGCAGCGCGACGACGAGGCCCGCGACCAGGTCGAGTGGACCGCCCGGCCGGTAGGCGACCAGGACCACCAGGGCGAGACCCGTCCAGAGCCCGGCCAGCAGTGCGCCCAGCAGGCGCATCGCGAGGCGCCGACGGGCGATCCGCTCGACGAGGTCACCCTGCGCGGCGTGGTCGAGTGTGGAGGCAGGCTGCATCGGGCCCGAGCATAGCGCCGGGCGCAGCGCATGCCGGGGACGCCGCATGGCTGGCGCCACGGACCGTCCGCGCCGCGGACCGGTGCCCGGGCCAGAGGTGGGTGGATCGCGCTCCCCAACCCGTCCCAACCGGCCTGACGGGTCGTTCCGGGTACCATGGCGCGCGCATGTCCCGGACCTACACGCGAACCATCACGACCCCGGCGGCCGCCCGGATGGTCCGGCCCAACGCTCGTCCGGTGGTGAGCATGCTCACGGACTTCGGGGTGCGCGACCCGTCGGCGGGCATCATGCACGCGGTCGTGCTCGCGATCGCACCGGACGCGATCATCGTGGACATCAGCCACGAGGTCGAGAAGTTCCGCATCCGGGACGCCGCGCTGCTGCTGTGGTCGGCCGTGCCGTACCTGCCCCACGGAGCGCACCTGGCGGTGGTCGATCCGGGCGTGGGCACCGAGCGCCGCGCGATCGCCTGCGAGACGGCCCGGGGTGACGTCCTCGTGGGACCCGACAACGGACTGCTGCTGCCTGCGGCTCGCCGTCTGGGCGGCATCACGCGGGTGCACCTGCTGGGCAACCCCCAGTACCGACTGCCCGTGATCAGCTCCAGCTTCCACGGGCGGGACCTGTTCGCACCCGCCGCAGCCCACCTGGCCATGGGTCTGCCGCTGGAGTACCTGGGTCCGGCCCTCGATCCGCGCAGCCTGGTGCTGCTCGACTGGCCGGAGCCCCAGGCGTTCGCGGGGGTCCTGCGCTCACAGGTCATCTACCTGGACACGTTCGGCAACGTCAAGCTCTCCGCGCTCGTCGGGGATCTCCAGGCGGCGCTGGGTCACCTCCAGGTGGGTGAGCGGCTGTGGATCCGGCTCACCGATGGTTTCGGCTCGCAGGACGCGGAGGTGACCTGGGCGGACACGTTCGGGCGCGTCCCGGTCGGAGCCGCGCTGCTCACCGAGGACTCCTACGGCCGACTGAGTCTGGCCATCAACCAGGGATCGGCCGCCCAGGCCATCGGCATCCGCGAGGACGCCGAGGTGCTCGTCACGCGACAGCCGCTGCCGCGCATCGACGATTCCGTGCCGGCCCTCGAGCCGCTGGTTCCGGTGCCCGCGGCCGCCACCTGGGCGGAGGACCCGGGTCAGGCGCCCTGGGCGGTGCCGGCCACGGAAGGGGAGTGGGCCCACCATGCCGACCCGGATGGCTGGGGCCCCCCGTCGGGTCCCTGGGATGTGCCCGCCGCCGATCCGTGGACCGCCTCTCCCGGCGAACCCGGCTCGCCCGGCGGACCCGGCTCGCCCGGCGAACCCGGCTCGCGCGGCGAACCCGGCGGGACGGACGCTGCCGACCCACCCATCCACGAGGCATGGCCAGCCGCGCCCATGCCCGATCGGCAGTCCGGCTGAGTCGTCGGCCCGTCGATCGATCGGCCCGTGGGAGCCGTGGCGCGGTCGGCCGGTCAGCCCGCCTGCCCCTCGGGTCGGGACGGGGGTGCCTCGATGAGCTCGTCGACGGGGGTGGGCGGCGGGATGGGCACGCTGCCCGGCAGTGCCTGGCCCTCCGCGGCGGTGACCACCCTGGCGCGTCCGCTGCGCTTCGCGACGTAGCAGGCGCGGTCGGCAGCCAGCAGCAGCTCCTGGCTGTCGGCGCCGTCCACCGGGAACGTGGCCACCCCGATGGAGCACGTCACGCGCCCGGGTGACACCCCGGCCACCGCCTGGCCCACGCGTCGAGCCACCTCGAGCGCGCCATGCCCGGTCGTGCCGGGCAGGATGAGCGCCAGCTCATCGCCACCGTAGCGGTAGACCTCGTCGGTCTCCCGGCTCGCGGCCACCACGACGCGCGCGATCTCCTGGAGCAGGCGATTGCCCGCCTCGTGGCCGTCCCGGTCGTTGTAGCCCTTGAAGTCGTCGAGGTCGACGATGAGCAGGCTGAACTGGCTGCCGCGCGCCGCCGCCCGGGCCAGGTGGTCGGCGAACGTGCCCTGGTTCTTCAGCCCGGTCAGCGCGTCGGTCATGGCGCGCCGCTCGACGGCCTGGTGGACCACCGCGTTGGCGAGCGCGATCGAGACGTGGCCCGAGAACAGGTTGACCAGCTCGAACTCCCAGTCCTCGAAGCAGGCGGACGAGCCCAGGCGCTCCAGGGTCAGCACGCCCGCCACGCCGTCGCGTCCGTGGAGGGGCGTGACGATGAGCGCCCCCGCCATGGGGCCGCGCTCGAAGTGGGCCACGCGCCCATCGGCGAGCTCGTCCTGGACCAGCTGCGCCTGCCCGTTGCGCACCACCCAGCCTGCGACACCCTCGTCGGCGCGCAACGACCGCGCCAGGTATTCGCCCGCGTGGATGCCCTGCGCGAACATCGGGACGAGCCTGCCCGCGACCGGGTCGTACAGGTCCAGGCCCAGCGTGTCCACGGGCACCAGGGTCCCCAGCCGGTCGCAGATCTCCGCTACCACGGTGTGCGGGTCGAGCGAGGACAGGATCGACTCCGTCACCCGGATCAACTCCCGCTGCGTCTCGAGCTGGCGCGCCAGGCGCTGGGACTGGGCCCGCAGCTGCTCCGCCGCGTCCGCATTGACCATCGCCTGGGCCGCCATCGAGGCGTAGATCTCGAGGTAGCGCAGGTCATCCTCGTCGAACTGCTCCAGGCCCAGCTTGGACAGCACGATCACGCCCAGGGTGCGGTCGTCGTAGCGCATGGGCGCCAGGAGCATCGATTCGTCAAGCCCCTCCTCGGTGCCCGGGATGGTCGCCGAGCGGGGGTCCGCGCAGGCATCCGGAAGGTACTCCGGCAGACCGTGCTGGGCGACCCAGCCGGTGATCCCCTCGCCCACCTTGAGGTACAGCTGGTCGCTCTCCTCGTCCTCGTACTCGCCGATCTCGCCACGCCAGGCGACCGGGATGACGTCGTCTCCGTCGACCCGGTAGACGCGCACGTTGTGGTAGTCGATGAGGTCGCGCAGCTCGGTGCAGATGGCGGCCCCGATCTCGGTGACGGTCGCCAGCTGGGCCAGGCGGGCGCCCAGCGCCTGGATCGACTGGAGCTGCGCAGCCCACGAGGCGGTCCGGGCGAGCTCGCGCGCATCCTCCCCGGCCCGCGTCTCCGCGGCGGTCAGCCGGGCGGCTGTCGCGGACTGGCTGACGGCGATGCCGAGCATCCCCGCGACCGCTCCGAGCAGGTCGAGGTCCCGTCCCTCGAGCGCGGTGCCCGGCACCGCCTCCACCACGAGCACGCCCCACGGCTCGGCGGCGCTGCCGATGGGCGCGTAGAGCTGGACCGCCGCGCGTGCCGGTCGGCCGGTTCGACGAGCCAGGTCCGGCGTGGCGAGGATGCTCACGGCGAGCGGTCGCTGCTCGTCGCAGCACGTCCGGGCCAGTGCCGGGTCGACCGTCGACCACCACGCGCGGGCGCGCTGAGGTCCCTCGGTGGCGTGTGTCGCCAGGCGCCCCTCCGACCAGCGCCCGACCGCGATCATCGTGAACCGGCCCCGGCGACGGAGCGTGCCGAGGGCGGCGCGCATCGTGACGTCGAGGTCACCGGTCCGGAGATGGGTCGCGGAGATGTCGGTCAGCGCGGCGAGCAGGCGTGCATCGTCGGCGCCCGGGATCGGGGGGGCGGCGTCGGTGGGATGGTCCGAAGGTGCGCCTGCGGACACCGAGGGTGCGCGGACCGGGACTGCGTGCACCCCGGATGTGAGGTCGGGCAGGAGGCGCGCTGCCGACGGACGCAGGCGGCTGTGGAATGGAGCCGCGGCCGTGGGCTGGAAGCCCGCCTCCTCGAGGAACGCGAGCAGGTCGCGATCGCGATAGCGCCGATCGCCCCGCTCGTTGATCCGGATGCAGGCGAGCCGACCCTGGTCGGTCCAGGCGCGGATGGTGTTGGCATGGACGCCCAGCAACCGTGCCGCACCGCTGACCGACAGGGTCGTTCCCTCGGATCGAGGCTGGATGCTCATGACCTCCAGAGGATTCGGTAGGAATGTGACGGGATGGTATGGCGCACGCGGGTCAGGCGACATGACGAGGAAGTACCCGCCGAGACCCCCATCCGGACTCGCTCCGCGCCGGCCCGACCCGGTCCTCCCGGCCCTCCCGCGCGCCGCCCACCCCACGAGTCCGCCGTCGCCCGCCGGACCACATCGTCAGCGTCGCCCGCCGGTCAGTCCTCCCGGGTCACCCGCACATACAGCGCCGTCCCACCCGCCGCCGCCAGCCCGAGCAGGGCGATGGCCGCCAGCACCAGCAGCGGCTCGGCGCGCAGCCCGGGCCCCTCCCCGCTGCTGCGCGGATCGACGGGCCCGGCGACATCACCGCCCATCGGGGAGGGCGACTGCGCGGCGACCCCGACCGCGACGATGGTGCACGCAGCCATCGCGAGCACGAGGCTCAGCATCCATCTGGGTGGCACGCGTCGCCGGGCACGCCGCGGCCGCCCACACCCGGACGCTTCGCCATGCGCCCGGCGGACCTCCGGCCGCCGGACCTCCGGCCGCCGGACATCCGGCCGCCCGGCGCGCGATCCGCCTCCCATCACCACGGCGGGCTCAGATCCCGAGCAGCATCAGCACGACCCCCACGGCCACGCAGGCGAGTCCGCCCACGAGCAGCGCCGCCGCGAGTCGCACCCTGCCCCGTCGCTCCGAGGCGAGCACGCGCATCGCGGCATCCGGCTCCAGCGGCGTCACGATGAGCGGCCGTCCCAGGCCCGCGGTCAGACTGGGCTGTCCGTCGGCGCCCAGCACCGGGACACCCGCGGCGATCGCCTGCTCCACCGCCGACAGCTGGTCCACCCTCAGCCGCACCTGCGTGTCGGGCGCCAGCGACGGGACGCGCTCGGACCAGGCTGCGGGCAGCTCGCGCGCGGGACCCTGCGCGATGCGCGGCACGACGATGAGGCCCTCGCCCAGGGCATCCACATCGATCGCGACGAACGTGCCCTTCGCCTCCAGCCCGAAGGGAACCGCGACGCGATCGTCATCCGCGTCCGTCCAGCGCCCGGCATCGCCCGCCTGCAACCGCTGCCGTCGGTACACCAGCGGCCGGTCGTTCTCGTCGGGGAACTCGTCCTCCGACGCGACGCGGCCGCGCATCCGGACATACCGTCGCCTGTCCGACGCGGCCGCCGCCGCGACCTCCTCGAGGCTGAGCTCGGGCGCGACGGCAAGCGTCCGGCCGATGCGATAGCCCGGCCCTCCGCGGGACAGCAGGAGTGCCCCGATCGCCACGAACGCGACACCCGCCAGGCCGAGCGCGAGGCCGATCATCCGCGCACCCCGGCACCGACGTGGTCCTCCGCCCCAGGGTGGGGGCCGACGTTCCGGGGTCGGACGCGAGGCCTGGCGGGACCCACGCCCCGGACGCCCACGACGAGCCGCCGAATCGAACGGTCCGAAGGAACCTCCGCGAGAGATGGACGGTGTCGCCACCGTGGGTACTCTCGCTCCCAGCACCTCCGGACCGGGTCGGATGATGCCGCTCGCGCGGCGGGCAGGTCAATGGGACGTATCCACGACCTTGGTACCGCGGGACCTGACTGTCCACATTCCGTCCACACAGGGACGCTCGTCCGCGGCGTCATCGCGCTCATCGGTCCAGCTGGCGTCCCGTCTGGGGGTCCAGCACCTGCACCAGCCCCGCGTAGGAGGTCAGGACCAGGCGACCACCCACCAGGTCGACCTCGGCCACCACGTCATTGTGGGCCGCTCGCCACACCGTCCCGCCGTCCGCGTCCAGCGCCAGGGTCTCGATCTCCGTCTGCACCAGCACGTGCGCCAGACGTGACGAGCCGAGCACCGCGACGACGGGGGTGCCGCTCGTGTGATGCCAGCGGAGCGTGCCCGCCCGCGCGTCCAGGGCGTAGACCTCGAAGCCGTACTTCACGACGAGCAGGCCCGGCGTGTCCCACAGCAGCCCGGCGGGCTCGTCGTGGATGGGTGATGCGAACCGCGCGGTCCACGTCCCCGCCGGCCCCTCGATGCGCAGCTCCGCGCGGCACAGGCGATCCGGGGAGGGCGACACCAGCTCGCCCAGGTCCAGCAGCGTACCCCCCACCTCGCTCAGCGCGGCGAGCGCCGGACCACCCCCGGTGCCCGTCCAGCGATATCGCGCGGAGAGCCCGCCCGGGTACTGGACCTGGGAGCGCCTCGGGTCCGCGGTCACGCGCCGCTGGGCGCGGGCCGACCAGTGCCGTCCGCCGCCGCCGTGAGATCGGGATGGGTGTCCTCAGCCAGCGGGGCGACCGTCGCATTGCTCAGCATCCGCAGCGTGTTGGGGGGGACCCTGAACACCGCGTTCGGTGTGCCGGCCGCGGCCCACACCGTGGGGTGGCGACCCAGGTCCGGGTCCATCACCACGCGCACCTGACGCCGATGGGCGAACGGAGGGATGCCGCCGATCACGAATCCCGTCGCCTCGTTCGCCTCCTGGGCAGACGCGCGGCGCAGGTTCGGGAGGCCCACGACCGCGGCGAGTCGGGCGATGTCCACCCGGTTGGCGCCGCTCACGAGCGCCACCACCGCGTCCATGCCGTGCTCGGTGGGCGCCACGAACACGAGCGACTTCACGATCTGACCGAGCTCCGCGCCAACCGCGGCAGCCGCCTCCGCGGCCGTGTGGGTCGACTCGTCGAACGTGATGATCTCGAGACGGATGCCCTTCCGCTCCGCCGTGTCGAGGACGCGCTGATGGGCAGGGGGAACGGTCTCGGGCACGGGCGGCAGTCTACCATCCACCCCTGCTCCGGCCGCGTCCCCGGACCATCCCCGAGACGGGGTAGACTGGGCCCATTCCAAGCGTGGGACAGGGGAGCGCCTTCGGGGCGCTGAGAGTGCGGCACGGACCGCAGACCCTCGGAACCTGATCCGGTTCGTACCGGCGAAGGGAGTCCAAGGCACACCACCTCCGTCCCACAGGCGTGATGGAGGTCGTGGGGTGTCAGGGTCGGAGCGGGCCACCTGGGCGATCATCGTCGCCGATGGCGACGGCGTGCCGGAGGCACTGCCGCAGGCCATCGCGGAGGCGGCCGCGGTCGACGCCACGCCGCGCCTCATCGCGGCGGACGGTGGCGCGCGTCGCGCGCTGGACCTGGGTCGCGTGCCGGACCTCGTGGTGGGCGACCTGGACTCGATCCAGCCCGCGATCGTGGAGCGGCTGGTCGGCATGGGTGTCGCGGTCCGGCGGGCACCGACCGACAAGGACGAGTCCGACACCGAGCTGTGCCTGCGCGCGGCGGTCGAGGAGGGGCAGACGACCATCCGCATCGTGGGCGCCCTGGGCGGCCGGCGCGTGGAGCACTCGATCGCGAACCTGCTGCTGCTCTCGCATCCGCTGCTGGACGGGCTCGATGCCGCCATCGTCGCCCCGCCGTCGGTGATCAGGCGCGTGGGCACCCCGGACGGCGGCGGCGAGATCACGCTCGACGGCACACCGGGCGACCATGTGTCGCTGCTCGCCGTCGACACCGCCGTGGAGGGGGTCCGCACCGCGGGCCTGAGGTTCCCGCTCCGCGACGAGGCGCTGCGGCCCGGCCCGGCCCGCGGACTCTCCAACGAGCTGCTCGCGGCCATCGGGCGGGTCCGCGTCCGACGCGGCCGGCTGCTGATCATCCACACCACCCGCCCGACCCAGCCACCGGAGGACCGCCCGTGACCAGCCCCGCCCGCGCCATCGCCGCCCGCGCCATCGCCGCCGCGGCGATCCTCGTCGGAGGCGCGCTGCCCGCCGTCGCACAGTCTCCCGCTCCGACACCCGCCGCGGTGCCGCCCTCGTTCGGCGCGTCCAGCGTCACGCTCCAGGCGCATGACTCGTTCGCCCTGTCCGAGGGCATGCTGGAGCGATTCACGGAGCAGACGGGCGTGACCGTGCGACTGCTTCTCGGTGGCGACGCCGGGACGGTGGTCAACCAGGCGATCCTGGCCGGCGACCGACCCCTCGCCGACGTCCTGTTCGGGGTCGATTCCACGTTCCTGTCGCGGGCGCTGGATGCCGGCATCTTCGAGCCGTATCGGCCGCCCGTCCTGGCCGACGTGCCGGACGCGCTGGAGCTGGACCCCGAGGGACGGGTCACGCCCATCGACTACGGTGACGTGTGCGTCAACCTGGACCTGTCCGCGTTCGGTGGGGAGGGCCAGCCGCCGCTGCCTCGGACGCTGGCCGATCTCACCCGTCCGGAATACCGGGGCATGCTCGTGGTGGAGGACCCGGGCACCTCGTCGCCCGGGCTCGCGTTCCTCCTCGCCACGATCGCCGCGTTCGGAGAGGATGGCTGGCAGGACTACTGGACGGCGCTGCGCGCGAACGAGGTGGAGGTCGCGTCCGACTGGAGCGACGCCTACTTCGGGCGGTTCTCGGGTGGTGCGAACGAAGGCGACAACCCGATGGTCGTGTCCTACGCGTCGAGCCCCGTCGCGGAGGTCATCTACGCCGACCCGCGGCCGGCGACGGCCCCCACGGGCGTGCTCGGGGACGGCTGCTTCCGCCAGGTCGAGTTCGCGGGCGTGCTGCGCGGCACCGACGCACCAGCGGAGGCGCGCGCGCTCATCGACTTCCTGCTGTCGCCCGAGGTCCAGGCGGACATCCCCCTGAACATGTTCGTGTCCCCGGCACGCTCCTCGGCCGACGTGCCCGCCGACTACGCCGCGTTCGCGGCGACGCCGGACGCGCCGCTGTCCCTGGACCCGGCGGCCATCCAGGCGAACCGCGAGGCATGGATCGAGGCATGGACGCAGCTCGTCCTGCGATGAACCGCCGGGTGGCGCTGCTCCTCGCGGCGCCGCCCGGGGTGTTCCTCGCGGTCTTCTTCGCGTGGCCCGTGGCGACGATCGTGGCGCGCGGGCTGCTGCCGGAGGGTGGGCTCGATCCAGGTTCCGTGTGGGCCGTCTGGACGCGCCCATCCACGACGCAGGCGCTCGCGTTCACGGTCGCGCTCTCCCTCGGCTGCACGGCGCTGACGCTGCTCGTCGGGCTGCCGGCCGCGTGGGTGTTCGCACGGATGGCGTTCCCGGGCAAGGCGGTCGCCCGGGCGCTGGTCACGGTGCCGTTCGTGCTGCCGACCGTCGTCGTGGCATCGGCGTTCCTGGCGCTGCTCGGTCCGAGGAGCCCGTTGAACGCGCTGCTGGAGGCGGTCCTGGGTCCGGCAGCGCCGCGGCTGCGCCTGGACGGCTCGACGGTCGCGATCGTGCTGGCCTCGGTGTTCTACAACGTCGCGGTCGTGATCCGGCTCGTGGGCGGACTGTGGGCGCACCTGGATCCGCGGGCCGAGGAGGCGGCCCGGATGCTGGGCGCGTCGCCGTCGCGAGCCTTCCGCGAGACGACCTGGCCGCTGCTGCGACCGGCGGTCCTCTCGGCGACGTCGATCGTGCTGCTGTTCACGCTCACCTCGTTCGGCATCGTGCTGCTGCTCGGGGCGCCCGGCCAGGCGACCCTGGAGGTGGAGATCTATCGCCAGACCGCGGTGCTCCTGGACCTGGGTGCGGCCGCGGCGCTGTCCGTCCTCCAGCTCGGGGGCGTGTTCCTGCTGCTGCTCGCCCACGCGCGGGCCCAGGAGCGACTGGCCGTGGAGCAGCGGCTGCGGCCCGTCGCGGAGGTGGAACGCGCACCCCGGACACGCCGCGAGCGTGCCGCGGTGGTCACGACGCTGGGCGGCCTGGCCACGCTCCTGGGTCTCCCGCTCGCGGTGCTCGTGGAGCGCTCGTTCGCGGGCGCGTCGGGCTACTCCGCCGCGGCGTACCAGGCGCTCCTGGAGCCGTCCCAACGGGGCCTGTTCGTGCCGCCCGCGGAGGCGGTCGCCAACTCGCTGCTGTTCGCGGTGGTCACGCTCCTGGTCGCGGGCACCCTTGGTCTGTGCGCGGCGCTCGTCATCGGCTACCGGAGGGGGCTGCTGCCCCAGGCGTTCGATGCGCTCGTGATGCTGCCCCTGGGCACGTCCGCGGTGACCGTCGGCTTCGGGTTCCTCATCACGCTCGATGCGCCGCCGCTGGATCTGCGCACGTCGGTGCTGCTCATCCCGCTGGCCCACGCGATCGTGGCGCTGCCGTTCGTGGTGCGGGCCGTGTCCCCCGTGATCCGAGCCATCGATCCCCGTCTGCGCGAGGCCGCGGCCGTGCTGGGGGCGGCGCCGCGCCGGTCCTGGCGCGAGGTGGACGGCCCGATCGTGGCGCGCGCGGCGCTCGTGGGCGCCGGCTTCGCGTTCGCGGTGTCGCTGGGCGAGTTCGGCGCGACGCTGTTCATCGCCCGTCCGGACACGCCCACGCTGCCCGTCGCCATCTACCGCCTGCTGGGCCTCCCGGGCGCCACCACGTTCGCCCAGGCGATGGCGCTGTCGACCGTGCTGCTGGTCCTCACCGCCCTATCCGTCCTGGTCATCGAGCGCCTCCGGGGCGCCGGGCCCAGTCCGTTCTGAGGCCACTCGATGCTGACGCTCGAGCGGGTCACGGCCCGCTACGGACCGCGCACCGCGCTCGAATCGGTGGACCTGGTCGTGCCTGCCGGCCAGGTGGTGAGCCTGCTGGGCCCCAGCGGTTCGGGCAAGAGCACGCTGCTCCGGGTGATCGCGGGACTGGAGCGACCCGCCGGGGGACGCGTCCTGTTCGAGGGTCGGGACCTTGCGGACGTGCCCGTCCACGAGCGCGGCTTCGGGCTCATGTTCCAGGACTACGCCCTGTTCCCGCATCGCGACGTGGCGGGGAACGTGGGGTTCGGGCTGCGCATGGCGGGCTGGACCGATGGGCACGTCCGGGCGCGGGTGGCGGAGGTCCTGGCGCTCGTGGGGCTGCCAGGAGCGGAGGCACGCTCGGTGGCACGGCTGTCGGGCGGCGAGCAGCAGCGGGTGGCCCTGGCCCGGGCGCTCGCGCCGTCGCCCCGCCTGCTGATGCTGGACGAGCCGATGGGATCGCTGGACCGGGCGCTGCGCGAGCGGCTGCCGGACGAGCTTCGCCAGATCTTCGACACGCTGGCGCTGACCGTGCTCTACGTGACCCACGACCAGGACGAGGCGCTCCGGGTCGCCGACCGGACGATCCTGCTGCGAGACGGACGGGTGGAGGCGGACGCCACGCCCGAGGCGCTCTGGACGCGGCCGCCCACGCGCTTCGCCGCGGAGTTCCTGGGCTTCCGGAACGTGGCGCCGGGCGTGGCGAGCGGCGGCAGGGTGGCGACCCCGTGGGGGATGCTGCCGGTCGGGGAGGCGGTGTCCGACGGTCCGGTCATGCTCCTGGTGCGACCCGCGGCGCTGCGTCTCACGGCACAGGGTGCCGGGTCGCCTGAGGCGGGCACCGGGCATGCCGCTGACACGCTCGCGCTGACGGGAGTGGTGCAGGCGCGACGGTTCCGTGGTGACCACATCCTGCTGACCGTGACGGTGGCGGAGGGGGCGCCGCCGCTCGAGGTCGAGGCGCGCGGCGGGGACCTGCCGATCGTGGGCGACCGGGTGCGCGTGACGGTGGATGGCGCGGGCGTGGTGGCGATCGGAGGTCCGCCCGGTCGGTGACGACGGCATCTGGGCCCCTCCGCGGTCCGACCATGGTCCACCGACAGGCTCGTCCCGCGTCGGCGGGCTCGGACACCGGCTACGCTTCATCCATGACCACGATCCCCACCCTGCCCCAGGTCGGCGAGCCTGCCCCGGACTTCAGCCTTCCCGACGACACGGGCACGCCGCGCTCCCTCTCCGCGGCGCGCGGCCACTGGCTGGTGCTGTACTTCTACCCCAAGGACGACACACCCGGCTGCACCACCGAGTCGTGCGAGTTCCGTGATGCGCACACGCCGCTCCGGGCGGCGGGCGCGGAGGTCTGGGGCATCAGCATCCTGGACAGCGGCAGCAAGGCCGCCTTCAAGGCGAAGCATGGGCTGACGTTCCCGCTCCTGGCCGACGAGCATCACACGGTCGCCGAGCGCTACGGCGTGTGGGTGGAGAAGCAGAGCTACGGCCGGACGTCCATGGGCATCGCGCGCGCCACGTTCCTCATCGACCCCCTGGGCCGCATCGCGCGCATCTGGGAGAAGGTCCGGCCCGAGGGACATGCCGCGGCGGTGCTGCTCGCTCTCCAGGAGCTCCAGGCGGCCTGATGGCGCTCACCCCGTCGCCCTCCCCCGAGACGCAGCGGCATCGGTCGCGGGGGGACACGACCGATGCCGAGGCGAAGGATACACACCTGACCATGGCCCAAGCCGGCGGCCCGCGGTGACGGACGGCCCCGCCATCGCCCGACACGACGAGCGACCCGAGCGCCTGATGGTCATCGTGGCCCACCCCGATGACGCCGATTTCGGACCCGCGGCGACGGTCGCGCGATGGGTCCGCGGCGGCACCGTCGCGCACCTCGTGTGCTGCACCAGCGGAGACGCGGGCGCCGACGACGCGCGCACCGACCCGCTGGAGCTGGCCGCCCTCCGCGAGCGCGAGCAGCGAGCCGCGGCCGCCCACGTGGGCTACGGCGAGGTCACATTCCTCCACCGTCCGGATGGCGCGCTCGCCAATGACCTCGCGCTGCGCGAGCAGCTGGTGCGGCTCATCCGGCGCTTCCGGCCCGACGCGGTCGCCACGTTCGATCCGACGGTGGTCATCCACGCGGATGGCCACGTCCAGCACACGGACCACCGCGAGGCGGCCATGGCGGCGGTGGACGCCGTCTACCCGGCGGCGCGCAACGCGATGGCGTTCCCGAACCTCGTCCTCCATGAGGGCCTCGACCCCCACGCGGTCGGCCGGCTGTACCTGTTCTGGACCGACCGACCCAACGCCTGGGTGGATGTGACCGACACCCTCGACGTGAAGATCCTGGCGCTGCGGGAGCATGCCAGCCAGCTCCGGACGCCGGCCGAGCTCGAGGAGCGCATCCGCGCCTGGGCCACCGACGAGGGCGCCCGATTCGGCGTCTCTGCGGCGGAGTCGTTCCGGGTCGTCCAGATCGCGTGAGGTCGCCCGTCGAGGCGGCCGACGGGATCGCGCGCGAGGCGGACCGCGAGGTCGTCGCCACCCACCGGACGGCGGGACGCATGCCCGTGACCAGGTCAGACCGGGAGGGAGACGCCCTCCGCCGGGACCCCGGTCAGCAGCAGGGGTCGGATCCTTCCCCACTCGTCCCACAGTTCGCCCAGGGGGGTCGCCCGGCGTCCGAGCGCCCCGGTCACCTGCTCCAGGCTCAGGTCCGGCGCGGTCCGGCGCAGATGGTCGTGCAGCGCCACGTGGATGCTCCGAGGCAGCTCGCGCAGCTGGCCACCCGACGGCGGAGCGCGCAGTCCGCGCACATCGTGGCCCACGAGCCCGAATGCCGCCGCCAGGTCCGAGGCGGACGGGGCGCGTCCTCCGAACCAGCCGTCATCGAGGTCCAGGCGGAACCCCAGGTCGCGCAACGCCCGGACGATCAGCCGGGCCTCATCGGGTGAGAACTGCGCCCACAGCGGGTGGTCGTGGTCGAAGGCCAGGTCACCCGCGTCGATGGCCGCCTCGCTCAGCGCGTCGACGAGCCTCTTGAGCAGCAGCAGATAGCGCGCCGGGAGCTTGCCGCTCATCTCCGAGAGCTCCGCGGCGATGGCGGCGTGCGTCCCCGGGTCGCCCGCGAGGAGCCGGCGCACGGTGATGCTCTCGACCGGCGCAGGCGGCGTCGGCGGCGGCGCGTCCGCGAGCCCGGGCTCGTCCAGGCCAGGATCGGCGTCCAGGCCGTCATTCGTCGGCCCGCTCCCGAGCGCGTCCGGCGCGAGGGTCGCCCGGGTCATCGCGACGACCGCCGCATCCACTCCCGCCGCCGCCACGACGCCCGCCCGATCCCTGCCGTCATGGAGGACCGCCGCCTCCTCCTCGGCCGCCCGCCGCTGGCGCGCCTCCGCGCAGGCGGCGTCGGCGACCTCCGCGCGGATGCGGGCCGCCGCGGCATCCAGGTCGGCCGCGCGCAGCTGCGCCTCGAGGGATGCGACCCGGGCGCGGCCCTGCGCCAGCTGGCGCATCGCGTGGCGCATCCGCTCGTTGGTGACCGTGATCTGGCGCAGCCAGGCGGCGGTCGCCTCGCGGCGCGCGTCCTCGTCGGGGGCGTCCTCCATCGTCTCCCGCCAGGTCCGGCGCAGGGCGTCCTTGTGGGACCGGATGGCATGCCGGTCGGCGTCGCGAGCGGCCGTCTCCACGAGGCTCCCCGCCTCCAGGAGCTCCCGCCGGACCTCGCCCAGCCGCTGCACGCTGCGCTCCACGCGCTCACGCTCGGCGCGCGCACGGGCGCAGGCGGACTCGGCGTCGAGGGCGAGCGTCGAGGCGGCAGGCACCGAGGACACGCGCCGGAGCCTAGGTCCTGACCGGACGGGCCGTCCACTGGCCCGACGGTCCCCCGCGCGACCGCCGACCGGGCCACCCGGCTCGGACGCCGGGACGAGCGGCCACCGCCGATGGTAGATTCGGGTCTCCGGTCCGCCCCGAGCCCGGTCGAACCCCAGTGTCCAGAGGCTGATCCCGCTTGGCCATCGATCCGAACCAGGAGTTCCTCGTCCAGCCGGTCGACGCATCCTGGCTGCAGTGCAACATCGAGTGCCAGGAAGGCTGTCCCGTCGGCACGAACTGCCGGGGCTACCTGAACCTCGCCGCCGAGGGTCGCTTCGAGGAGGGCTACATGCTCGCCCGGGAGCCGAACCCGGTCGCGGCGATGTGCGCCTATGTGTGCTCGGCCCCCTGCGAGCGAGCCTGTCGGCGTGGGGACATCGACCGGCCGCTGGCCATCCGGGCCATGAAGCGGTTCCTCGTGGAGTGGCATGTCGCCTCCGGCATCCCGGAGGACACGCCGGCCATCACGCCGCGCGACACGACCGTCGCGGTCATCGGCGCGGGTCCCGCGGGCCTGGCGGTGGCGCGGGAGCTGGCCGTGGTCGGCCACCAGGTGACCGTGTTCGACGACCTGCCGTTCGCGGGCGGCACGATGCTCATCGGCGTGCCCGCCTTCCGCCTGCCGCGGGAGGCCATCGAGATGGACTACCGCCTCGTGGAGCGCCTGGGCGTCACGTTCCGGTTCAACACGCGCATCGGCCGGGACATCACCTTCGAGCAGCTCCAGAGCCAGTTCGACGCGATCGCCATCTGCGCGGGAGCCATGGACGCGGTGCCCCTGGACGTCCCCGGCAACCACCTGAAGGGCATCCAGTACGGCATCGACTTCATGAAGCTGGCCAACCTGGGCGAGCCGCTCGAGGTGGGCACGGACGTGGTCATCATCGGCGGCGGATACACCGCCATGGACTGCTCCCGGACCAGCCTCCGCCACGGCGCCCGGAACGTCACGATCGCCTACCGGCGCACCCGGTCGGAGCTCGTCGTGGACGAGGAGGAGCTGGGCGAGACGGAGCGCGAGGGCGTGCGCATGGAGTTCCTCGTCAGCCCGGTGGAGCTCATCGGGGATGACGAGGGCAATCTGACCGGCGTGCGCTTCGTGCGAAATCGCCTGGGTGAGCCGGACGCGACCGGTCGTCGCGCGCCGGTGCCCGTGGACGGCTCGGAGTTCATCGTGCCCGCCCAGACCGTGGTGCCCGCCGTCAGCCAGGCCGCGGACAACACGTTCCTGCCGATCGAGGCCAGCTTCGAGATCAGCCGCGGGCGCATCCGCGTGGATCCCGGGACGTACGCCACGAACGTGCGGGGCGTGTTCGCCTGCGGCGACTTCGTGACCGGGCCCACCACGCTCATCGAGTCGGCCGGCCATGGAAAGCGCGCCGCGCACGCCATCGACCGCTACCTGTCCGGCCGGAGCAGCGTGCGCGTGGACGCCAACGTGCGCATCGTGTCCTCGTGGCGCCACGAGATGCCCGAGCTGTATGACGTGCTGCCGCGCCAGCACGTGCCCATGCTCGCCACCGCGGCGCGCATCCCGTCCACCGATCCCAAGGTCAACTTCACCACGCCGGTGGAGCGCGGCTACACCATGGACCAGGCCATCACGGAGTCGACGCGCTGCCTGATGTGCAACTACAACATCTGGTTCGACCCGTTCCGCTGCGTCCTGTGCGGCGCCTGCGCGGATGTCTGCCCGGAGGGCGTCATCCACATGATCGATGTCAACCAGATGAAGTCGGAGGGCGCCCTGCCAGAGCTGGTGGACGCCTACGGCTGGAGCCAGGGCGCCGCCATGGTGCTGGACGAGGAGCGCTGCATCCGCTGCGCGCTGTGCGTCAAGCGCTGCCCGTACGACGCCATTACGATGGAACGGTTCGAGCTGCAGGAGATCTCGAGCGACGGGCGGCTCTACAAGGAGAGCTACCGGGACACCCAGCTCGGGCTGGCCGGGACCGGGAATCAGGCAGAGGCAGGGGGATACGCCAAGTGAGGGCTGAGATGCAGGGTGCTGCCGGGCGCGCCCAGGATCCGGCCACCGCACGGGAGACGTCGCGGTGAGCTTCCTGGAACGGATCGACGAGGGGATCCGACGCAGCGCGGTGTGGCGCTCGATCTTCCGCCAGCCCTACCCCAACGACGAGCGGTCGCGGGCGATGGCGGTCATGAACAACGTGTTCCTGCACCTCCATCCGGTGCGGGTCCGGCAGCACGCGGTGAAGTTCGCCTACACCTTCTGCCTGGGCGGCCTCTCCTTCTTCCTGTTCCTGGTCCTGACGGTCACGGGCGTCTACCTGATGTTCTTCTACGTGCCGTCAGCCACCCAGGCGTACTCGGACATCCTGCGCATCCAGACCGAGGTGCCCTTCGGACTGCTGACGCGCAACATCCACCGGTGGGCCGCCCACCTGATGGTGTTCTTCGTGTTCCTGCACATGATGCGGGTGTTCTACCACGGCGCCTACAAGCCACCCCGCGAGTTCAACTGGGTGGTCGGCGTGGTGCTGCTGTTCCTGACCATCATGCTCTCGTTCACCGGCTACCTGCTGCCGTGGGACCAGATCGCCTACTGGGCCATCACCATCGGCACCAACATGGCGAACTACGCGCCGCTGCTCAACAAGCCCTCGCAGCTGCTCCTCCTGGGCGGCATCGAGGTGGGCCAGAACACGCTGCTGCGCTTCTACGTGCTGCACGTGATCCTGATGCCCCTGGCCGCCGCCATCTTCCTCGCGGTCCACTTCTGGCGGATCCGCAAGGACGGCGGCATCTCCGGACCGCTCTAGGCCGCGAGGAGTCGACCCGATGACCGACGAACGGTCCCCCGTTCCCGCCGCCGCCCCGCCCCCGGCACCGCCGGAGCGACGCTCCACGCTGCCCGCCGCGCCCCCCGAGAAGCGCACCACCGAGATCGACAAGCAGCGCGTGCCCATGGCCGCCAAGCCGTACCGGCTGCTGGCGCTGGTCAAGCAGGACGCCGTCGTGCGGGTGCAGAAGGAGCCGGACGACACCGTCCTGACCTGGCCGCACCTGCTCTCGATCGAGTTCTTCGCGGCGGCCATGATCAGCCTGTTCCTGCTGTTCATGGGGGTGTTCATCAACGCTCCGCTGGAGGAGCTGGCGAACGGCAACGTGACGCCCGTGGTGGCCAAGGCACCGTGGTATTTCGTGGGTCTCCAGGAACTGCTGGCGTACTTCCACCCCACGGTCGCGGGCGTGCTCGCGCCCACGGTCGTGCTGGTCGGTGCGGCGCTCATCCCCTTCGTGGACCGCGGTCCGCGCGGCGACGGCGGCTCACCCCGCCCGTCGGACCGCAAGGCGGGGGTGCTGCTGTTCACGATGTTCTGCGGTGCCGGCCTCGCCATCACCTTCCTGGGCGCGTTCTTCCGCGGCCCCGGCTACGCCTGGACCCTGCCCTGGCAGGGCCTCTACTTCGCGCTGTAGGACCGACGACGATGGGAAACTGGAAGCTCACCAAGTTCCAGGAGCCGACGGCGCTCACGCGGGATGCCCTGCGGGAGATGCGCACCGGCAAGCCTGCCGGGCTGTCCCGGCGACAGCTGATCCGGCGCTCGCTGGGCGCTGGCGTGGGCCTGTGGCTGCTGGAGGTCGGCGGCGGCACGATCGGGTTCCTGTGGCCGAACCTGTCCAGCGGCTTCGGCGGCACCGTGACCCTGGGCAACATCGACCAGGTCGGCGCTGCTCCGGCGGTTCCCGGCACCACGCTCCACGAGGGTGCCCCGGCGTACTTCTCGGAGGCGCGCGCCTACGTCCAGCTCATCGACCCCACCCTGGACTTCCAGGACGGCACCAGCAACGACGGCTCCGGGGTCACCACGAATGTCCGCACGATGTACCAGCGCTGCCCGCACCTGGGCTGCAAGCCCAACTTCTGCACCACCAACGACTGGTTCGAGTGCGCCTGTCACGGCTCGCGCTATGACCGCCTGGGCACGAAGGTCAAGGAGCTCGGGCCGGCGCCGCGCGGTCTCGACCGCTTCGCCCACACCGTGGAGAACGGCGTGCTGACGGTCGACACCAGCAAGATCACCCTGGGCCCGCTGCCCGTGGCGCTGGGCCAGCCCGGCCTCATCCCGGCCAAGTCGCCGGCGGGATGCATCTGATGGGGACGGGCAGGGAGCTCACGCCCCGAGACGATGACGGGCGCATCGCACCCATCGCGTCCGGCGACCAGCTGGACGTGGAGCGCTTCTCCGCGGGACCTCGCGCGCACACCGTCGGGCTGACCGAGGAGCGCGTGGCGCAGGTGGTCCGCCAGAGCGGCGGCGCGCGCATGACCGCCTTCCTGGTGGTGCTCATCATCGCCATCTTCATCCCGGTCTACTGGTTCTATGACCTGGGCATCACGGCGCTCGGCGTCGAGGGCCGCATGGCGAAGACGGTCGAGACCCAGATGGTCACGGACGTCGGGCGCGGCTACGACCTGTACATCAACAACTGCGCCAGCTGCCACGGCGAGAACGGCCAGGGGGGCGTGGGTCCGCCGCTCAACAGCCAGGAGAAGCTGTTCCAGGCGGTGACCGCGGACGGCAAGCCCGGTCCCGGCCACCTCAACCCCACGTATCTCCAGCGCGTCCTGGAGGTCGGCGGGCGCTACGTGTGCGGTGACGCCAAGAGCCTCATGCCCGCATGGCTGGCACCCGCCGGACCGCTCAACTATCGCCAGGTGGAGGAGCTCATCTCGTTCCTCGTCGCCAGCACCGACGTCGAGTTCGAGTGGCCGCTCGAGGGCGGCCATACGACCGGCCCCGTCGAGCACAAGACGGTCACCGGCTGGCGGGATCCGGCGTGGACGCCGGCGCCGGGCGCGCCCACGCCGCCCGCCTGCTGGCGCAACCCGAGCGGGCAGATCGGCGGCAGCGCGCCCACGACCACGGGCTCCACGGCCACCATCGACAAGCCGGGCACGGCCGACGCGCCGCGGGTGGTCCAGCTGGACGCCACCGCCACGCTCCAGTTCACCGATCCTGCCGGCACCCAGGTGAAGGACATCCCGGTCAAGGCGGGTGAGGTCGTCCGGTTCGAGGTCGTCAACAGCGCAGGCTTCAGCCACAACTTCCGGATCGGCACGGACGCCGAGCTGTCGGTCCCCAACGCCCAGGGCGAGGGCGGCATCCCGGACTGGACCGAAGGCACGCAGACATATGACTGGACCGTCCCCACCGACGGCGAGCTGAAGTTCGGGTGCACCGTGCCCGGCCACTACTCGCTGATGCAGGGCACGTTCAGCATCCAGTCCTAGGAGGGAGAACCCGTTGGCCCAGAACGCGCTCCCGCCGGGCGCCACCCGCCGCCGCGCCGCCTTCGGCATGCTCGATGCCGACGGCTGGGGCTGGGCGGGCGTCAAGGCGACCTTCTGGTTCCTGACCATCATCTTCCTGCTGGGCTACATCCCCAACCTGGTGTACTACGCCACGGTGTCGGACACGGTGGAGGTCGGCGCGAACTTCATCTCGCCGGTCAACTGGTGCCCCGCCTCGAACAAGGACCTGCCCTGCCCGGCGCCCGCGGGCGCCGTCGTGCCGTGGGAGTCCAGCCCCGCGGAGCTCGACCTGCCGGAGGCGCTCGCGGGAGCGGTCGCGGTGCAGTCCGGGACGAACCTCTACCTCGTGGGCGGCACGCTCGCGGACGGGACGGTGAACCCCACGACGTACGCGACGAGCGTCACGCTCGACGGCAACTTCCACCCCTGGACGGAGGGCCCGGCGCTGCCGGAGCCCAGGTCCGGCGCGGCATACGCCTCGCTCGCAGGCGTCCCGTACGTCATCGGCGGCATGGACGCGTCGGGCAACGCCACCACCACGGTGTTCATCGGCGTCCTGGAGAAGGGCGCCCTCACCGGCTGGCAGCCCGCGGACGGCAAGGATGGCCGACCCGACCTGACGCTGCCGACGCCCATCTCCGGCGCGTCGGCCGCGGCGAGCGTCGATGGCATCTGGCTGCTGGGCGGCCGCACGGACGAGGGAATCTCCAACGCGGTGCTGCGCGCCCAGATCCCGGCGGGCGGCGTCTCGCCGGGTGCCTGGGAGGACGCCGGAGTCCCGCTGCGCGTGCCGGTGGCGGATGCCGCGGCCACGTTCGCCGGTGACTACCTGTTCCTGTTCGGCGGCATGGACGCCGGTGGCGCCACGGCGGAGGTCCAGCGCCTGTGGGTCGTCCAGGGGCAGCCCCATCCCAACGAGGCGACCGGCCAGCCCGACGGCTGGACGCAGCTCCCCATCAGCCAGCGCATCCCCGCGCCGCGCGCCCGGGTCTCGTTCCTCAACGCCAGCGGCACGATGTACCTCATCGGCGGCGTGGATGACGCGGGCGCCCTCCAGTACTCCACGCTGTGGGCCGTCGCGGACTCGAGCGCCAACCTGAAGTGGCGCTGGCTGGATCAGTCCAACCTCACCGAGAGCCGCGCGAGCTCGTCAGCGGCGCTCGTGGGGGCCACGGCGTTCATCATCGGAGGAGAGGGCCCGGACGGTCTGGCGGCGGATGCGTTCCGGGGCGACGTCGCACCGAAGGCGCCCTTCTTCCAGCTGGGCATCCTCGGAGCCACGCTGCCCGCGCTCTCCATCAAGGGCGAGGTCGGCCAGCAGCTGGGATACATCAACGCGATGACCGTGGGCATGATCAACTTCGGGCTGCTCGTGGCCATCGGCGTCGCGTTCTCCCACAGGCGCCAGACGCTGCGACTGTTCGAGAAGGTCAGCCGTGGCCGCTTCAAGGCGCCGCCGGAGGACGAGTTCGTCCCGGGGACCTGAGCAGGGCGGGTCGCGCCCGCCCCGACGCACCGGGCGCCCGGGGCCATGCCTCCGGGCGCTCTGATTCTCGGTGGACCTCGCGGGTGTCGGGCGCCGTCAGCCGCCTGCGCCCAGGAAGCGCTCCAGCAGCCGGTGCCGCCAGAACAGTCGGACGGTGAGCACCCAGGCCGCGGTCACGCCGATGATGATGCCGCTGTACTCCAGGCGCAGCGGCTTCATCGCGAAGAACTCGTTGACCACCGGGACGTTGACCAGCAGCGGCGTGACGAGCATCAGCACGACCGCCATGATGGTCGGCTTCCAGTCACCCGACAGCTCCGTGCCGCCGGTCCACCAGCGCGTGGGCGGCTCCACAAAGATGACCAGGAACAGGCCGACCAGGATGAGGAACGCGGTGACCGCGGTCTGGGCGACCGGCAGCGCGGCCGCGAGCGCGAGATCGCTGTTGAGAACGCCGCCCAGGCGTCCCAGCTCCAGCTCCAGGGCCGCGTAGAACACGAGCAGGCCGCCCAGGCTGGACAGCACCGCCGCAGGTGCCACGAATCGGGACAGCGCGCGCACCAGTCCCTCGTTCGGGGCCGGGCCGGGCCGGGCCCACAGGACCAGCAGCACGGTCGGGATGCCCACGGTCATCAGCGTCACCGCCGAGCCGTTGCGGATGGAGATCGGGAACAGGCCCACGATCATGGAGCTGACGATGAGCAGCGCCACGGTGCTGATGCGGGTCAGGAACAGCTTCAGGATGTCCTGCATCCCGTTGCGGATGCGCTGGCCCTCCAGGACCGCGGGCGCGAGCGCCGCGAACGAATCATTGGTCAGGATCAGGTCGGCCACGCCGCGGGTCGCCTGGGACCCCGACTGCATCGCGATGCCCAGGTGCGCCTTCTTGAGCGGCAGCACGTCGTTCACGCCGTCGCCGATCATCGCGACGTAGTGCCCGTTGGCGCGCAGCGCGTCCACCAGGCGCTCCTTCTGCTGAGGCGTGATGCGCCCGAAGATCGTGGTCTGCTCCACCGCCTGACGCAGGTCCGCATCGTCCATGTCGTCGATCTCGGGGCCGGACAGCAGCACCAGGTCGGGGCCCAGGCCGGCCTGCCGGGCGAGCGCGGTGACCGTCTCGGGGTCGTCGCCGGAGATGATCTTGGGCGTGACCCCCGCGCCGCGGAACGTCTCCAGCGCCTCGCGAGCCTCGGGGCGCAGCTCATCCCTGAGCGTGACCAGGCCCAGCGGTGTCATGCCGTCGGGGAGCACCGAGTCGTCCTCCCGGTCCTCGATCGCGGTGCTGTCCGCACCGGCCACCAGCAGCACCCGCAGGCCCTGTCGGGCCAAGGCCTGGACCTGGGACTCGATCTGCTCCCAGGTGGGGCGCCCGTCCTGGCCGTCCGCGGCGCAGAAACGCCGGAGGTGCGTGGGCGCGCCCAGCGCGATCGTGCCCCTGATCGCGCCACCCGGAGCGCCCGGGTCGTCCACGGCCACGGCGCTCCACTTGCGCGCGGAGCTGAACGGGATCTCCGCGACGCGCTGGACGGCGGTGGCGCCAAGGCCCGCGGCGATCGCCTCGCTCGTCTTGTTGCCGGCGCTGCCGCTGGCCACGGCGGCACCCAGGCGACGTCGGAGGTCGTCCCGGTCGGCGACCAGTGGGTGGACCGCGTCGAACGCGAGCCGGTTGGCGGTGAGCGTGCCGGTCTTGTCCAGGCACAGCACGTCCACGTGGCTGAGGCTCTCGACCGCGTTGGACTGCTGGACCAGCGCGCCATGGCGCAGGATCCGGACGGCGGCCAGGGCATACGCGATGGCGATCGACACGAACAGGCCGTTGGGAACCAGGCCCGCCAGGATGCTCGCCTCGCTCACCATGTCGGCGACCTTGGACGACTTCAGGTAGGCGTTGAGGACGACCATCACCTCGAGGTAGACCACGATCAGCAGCACCACCCGGATGGCGACGTAGACCTCTCGCTGGAGCGGCGTGAGGACGCGCCGGAACGTCCGGGCACCGCTCGTGATCTGGTTGGCGAGCGAGTCGTCGCCCACCTTCGCGGCCACATAGCGCGCGGCGCCGCTGACCGCGAAGCTGCCGGAGTAGACCTCGCTGCCGGGCGTCTTGCCGATGAGGTTCGACTCGCCCGTCAGCTGCGACTCGTCGACCTGGACCTTCCCCTCGACGACGTTCCCGTCGAGCACGACTTGGTCTCCGGCCCGGATGCTGAGCAGGTCCCCGACCACCAGCTGCTCCGGCGCGACCTGCTGCTCGGTGCCGTCCCGGATGACGCTGGCGGTGGGCCGCGTGAGCAGGGCGACCCGGTCCAGGGTGCGCTTGGCGCGGACCTCCTGCACCACGCTCACCACGATGTTCGTGCTGATGACGCCCAGCGAGACGATGGCATCGAAGGGCCGACCCACCGCGACCAGCGCCAGGCCCAGCAGGAACAGCACGTTGTTGATGAACGTGAACACGTTCTCGCGCACGATCTGGGAGTAGGTGCGCGTGGTGGGCGGCGGCGGGGTGTTGTTGAGGCCGGCTGCCCGGCGGGCATCGACGTCGGCGCCGGAGAGGCCGCGCACGGGATCCGTGGGCACGAGGGCGGGTGTCGCGTCGGTCATCCGCGCAGTGTGACGGGTGGGCGCGGACGCGATCGGGGCCTTCAGTGGTCGCGGCGCACGATGATGGCCGGGGACGACTCCGGCATCTCCATCGGGCGGAGGCCGGCGGACGCGAGCGGAGCGGGCCCGGCACCGCGCACCAGGGCCACGCCTCCGGGCTCGAGGAGCATCGCGATCCGCTCCCCGGGGAGTGGCGCAGCGGCGACGAGCAGCCTCAGCTCGCCGGCCGGAAGCGCGGCGGCCATCTCGACCGGCACCACCGACCATGCGAAACCCGCGGGCAGCGTCAGCCCCGGCCCGAGCGGTCCGATCCACGCCGCACGTCCTCCCGGCGCTCGCCGCGCCGCCTCGCCGATGAGCGCCACCCATCGGTCGCGAGCGGCGGCGCGATGGGCGATGCGCGCGCCGTCCACCTCGTCGATCGCGGCGCGCAGCACCGCCAGGCGGCGGGGAGTGGCGTCGTCGCCGAGACCCACGTGCCACGCTCCGGCCTCCAGCCATCGCAGCGCCGCCGCACGCAGGCCCGCCTCGGATACCGCCGTCGCCAGGACCCCGGTCCGCTCCGCCGCGACGCCTGCCGCGCGCAGTCGCCTCAGTGCCGTGGCCACGTCGGTCCCATCGGCCGGCGCGATCAAGAGCCCAGCCGCTCCCGCTTGGACCGTCGAGGCGGCCCACGCCTCCAGCGCCTCCCCGCCGACCAGCCCCGGCTCGGGCGTTCCTTGCACCGGCACGCTCACCCATGTCTCCAGCCCGGTCTCCACCGACACCTCGACCGCGGCCCGTGCCCCGGCCACGGTGGGGCCGCCCTCCACCAGCAGCAGGTCCACCCGGTTCTCGGCCAGCAGTCCCGCGGCCGCGCGCAGGTCGCGCTCCGCGGCCGCGTCTCGCGGCGCCAGGCGACCCGCCTCCCCCTCCGACTCCTCCCCCAGGTACGGCAGCACGCCCGCGACCAGCACGGGCGATCGCCGCGCGCGACCCTCCATGCCCGCGTCCACCGCCTCGCGCGCGATGCGCACGGCGGCGGCCGTCCAGTCCCCTGCCCGTCGCGTCTCGCCCACCGGCAGCAGCGCCCGCCGGTGCGTCAGCCAGGTGGGGGCCACGAGCACGTCTGCGCCTGCCTCCACGGAGCGCGCCAAAGCCGCTCGCGACACACCGGGTGCGCGCACATGCTGCGGCTCGAACCAGCGCGGCTCGTCGGGGTCCCTGCGCAGCGGCCGTCGCTCCGGCCCGACCGCCCCCGCGATGAGGCGTCGCGTCGGCAGGTCGTCCAGGTCGGCCAGGTCGTGGGGGCTGTCCGCCGTCATGCCGGCACCGCGCCCGATGTCACGCGCCGACGGTCACGCGCCCGGCGGGTCTCCCGCGCCCGGCAGGTCTCCCTCGCCCGGCGCCGTCGGCCCGGTGATGGTCGGCAGCCCGGCCGATGACCAGGCGATGATGCCGCCCGCGATGTTCGTGACGTCCGGCCAACCCTGGGCGCGCAGGAGGCCGGTCGCCTTCGCGCTCCGTCCGCCCGAGCGGCACAGCACGAGCACGGGTCGATCGCGCGGGACCCGGTCGACGCCCGCGCCGAATCGGGAGATCGGCAGCAGGACGGCACCCGGCACGCGCAGGGCGGTGAACTCGTCGGGCTCGCGGACGTCGAGGAGGATCGGCGCCTGGCCCTCGGGCGGGGAGGCCAGGCGACGCTCGGCCTCATGGACATCGATGGTGGGCAGCTGGTCGGCACTCATTCCGCGCAGGGTACACGCACCGGCCGTCGCAGCCGTGGCGCAACGCACGGCCGCTTGTGCTGGCGCCGGTCGTCGCGTAGGCTGCGCGCATGGCCGCCGAGATCGAAGCGCCCGTCAAGGACATCGTGTCATGGGAAGACCTGGATGCGCTGACGGCTGGCCTCGCGATCAGGCTCGAGGGCCGTCCGTTCGATGTCCTCCTGGCCATCGCCCGCGGCGGCCTCGTGCCCGCCGGGATGCTGGCCTACCGTCTCGGCATCCGCGAGATCCTCGTGGCCGCCGTCGCCGCATACGATGACCATGGCAACATGGCGCCCACGCCGCTCATCCTGCATTTCCCCGCCCAGGAGCGGTTCCGGGACCGATCGGTCCTGGTGGTCGATGAGGTGTGGGAGACGGGCAACACCGCGGTGCTCGTCGCGGAGCTGGTGCGCCAGGCGGGAGGCCGGCCCACGACGGCCGTCCTGCACTACAAGCCCGGTCGATCGCGGGTCGCGGTGCGCCCGGACGTCCACGCGGTGACCACGGAGCAATGGGTCGTCTACCCGTACAAGGCGGGCAGGTGAGGGTGCCAGGATGGGGGACGGTGGACGGCGCGTCCTGATCGCAGGCGAGTCGTGGGTGACCCACTCGATCCATCAGAAGGGGTTCGACTCGTTCACCACGACCGCGTACACGGAGGGCGTGGGACCGCTGCGAGACGCCCTCGAGGCGGGTGGATTCGCGGTGGACTATCAGCCGGCGCATGTGGCGGCGCGATCGTTCCCCGGAACCGCGGCGGATCTGGCGGGGTATGGCGCGGTGATCTTGAGCGACATCGGCGCGAACACGCTGCTGCTGCACCCGGACACCTTCGAGCGATCGGTCCCGCTGCCCGACCGGCTGGAGGCCATCCGGGAGTACGTCGATGGTGGTGGCGGGCTGGTGATGGTGGGCGGCTACCTGACGTTCCAGGGCATCGATGCGAAGGCGCGATACGCGGGGACGGCCGTGGAGGCGGCGCTGCCGGTGACGCTCCAGTCCGGTGACGACCGCGTCGAGGCGCCGGCGGGGATTCGACCGGTGGTCCGCGACGCCCGGCACCCGATCGTCCGCGGGCTGGTGGATGCGGGGTGGCCGGCGCTCCTAGGCTACAACCGCGTGACCGCGCGGGACGGTGCCGCGGTGGTCGTCAGCGTGGGGGACGATCCGCTGATCGTGGCGGGTGAGCACGGTGCGGGACGGGGGGTCGCGTTCACGTCGGACTGCGGACCGCACTGGTGTCCGCCGCCGTTCCTCGCGTGGCCCGGCTACGCCACGATGTGGCGGCAGCTCGTGGGGTGGGCCTGCGGCGGATAAGTCCGGGCCTGGCGGGAAGCCACACCCGGCCGCTCCGGCGCGGTGGGTCCGTGCGCCGGGCTCACGCTCCCGCCCTCGGCTTGCGGTGCGACGGCACGGACACCGGCCCGTCCGGACGCCCGGAGGTCAGCCGGGCTGCGGGCTCGGCTGCGCGTCCGACACGGCCTTGCGCGCGCGCAGGTGATCACGCCATCGAGAGCGGATGGGCTCCCAGTCGGCGCCACCCTCCGCCTCCTCCTCGAGGATGACCGGCACGATCGTCTTGAGCGCCTCGGACCAGGCGCGGGTCCCCGCGGCCGCATGGTCCCGGTCCGGCGTGCTGGCCATCGGAGCGGGCAGGTCCGGGCGGTACTGCCACAGCAACGGCACGAGGTTGAGCGCGTCGCGTCGGTCGTCGTTGCGCCAGAGCATGCCACCCAGCGCGCCCGATCCGTCATGCTCCCACCACAGCACCAGGCCGATGCCCCGTCCCGCGAGCGTCAGCACCGACCCACCCGGCTGGTGGTCGACCGTGTCCACGGTCACGCCGAGCTCCCGCAGCCAGCCGAACTCCGCGATGGCCGTGTCGCTCCACCATCGCCCGGCAGGCTCCGTGACCTTGGCCAGTCGCCTGCGGAATCCGTCGAGCATCGTCTGGTCTCTCCTCCGGTGGCGGGCTCCGCCGTGCCTCGATGGTAGCCGAGCGAACCGCCGCGAGCGATCCCCCTCGGGCACCACGCCGGGGCGCCGCGAACGCGACCCCCCGGCGGCCGAGACGGGCGACGGTCTCCGATGGCTAGGAGATCGTGCCCGATCCCTGGACCGGAAGCTCGCTGAGCGGCTTGCGGGCGGAGAACCCCTCGTCCGCGCCGTGCCACCAGCCGATCCCATCCTCACCCAGACGCCAGCACAGCCACACCGGTCGGCCGTTGGCGAGCGCGGGGAAGTCGATCAGTCCGGTGGTGATGTCCCGGAGCGTCACGTCCCACTCCACCAGCCGGACCACGATCTCGTGCATCCGGCCGACCGCATCGCGGACCGCCGCCTCGCGCTGGTCCCGTTCCGCGATCGTGCCTGGCTGCTGGGCCTCTGGCGACGACTCCAGCGCCTGGAGCGCCTGCTGCTCGCGCGCCACCTGGTCCCGGTCCTGGCGCAGGGCGACGAGCATCGGCCTCACGATCGAGAGGCGGGCGTTGGCGGCGTCGAGGTCGTAGTACTGCATCGCGTCGATTGTCCCACGGGCGGCGTCCGGGCTGGGGCTCCGCGCGGGAGCGGCCTCGGGTCGGGCGGACGACCTCGCTGTCCGTGTGCCCGGCACACCAGGCCGATGGGCAACGGCGGCCGCGGCGCCACTCCCCGGAGACCCGCCACACACCCCGCCGACTCGCTAGCATCGGGGGCGTCGATCGTCTCCACGACCGACCAACGATGTCCCTCCGCCATCGACGCCACCACTCGATCCCACCGAGGTGCCCCGTGAGCGACGCTCCCCGACCCCGCGTGCTCGTCACGCGCCGCATCCCCGACGCCGGCCTGGATCTCGTCCGTGCCGCCTGCGACGTGGACCTGTGGGAGGACGACCTGCCGCCGCCGCGTGACGAGCTGCTGCGCCGCGTCGCGGGCGTCGACGGCCTGCTCTCGCTGCTGACCGACCGGGTCGACGACGAGCTGCTCGACACCGCGGGGCCGCAGCTCAAGGTGGTCAGCAACTTCGCGGTGGGCGTGGACAACGTCGATCTGGCGGCATGCGCCCGGCGCGGGATCCCGGTCGGCAACACGCCCGGCGTGCTCACGGCGGCCACGGCGGACATCGCGTTCGCGCTGCTCATGGCGGTGGCGCGGCGGCTGCCCGATGGCGCCGCATACGTCAGGGACGACCGCTGGCTGACCTGGGGCCCGCTGCTGCTGCTGGGCAAGGACCTGGCGGGCGCCACGCTGGGCATCATCGGCTTCGGGCGCATCGGCCAGGAGGTGGCCAGGCGGGCGCGCGGCTTCTCGATGCGCGTGATCTATCACGACCGTGCGCGCGTCTCGCCCGAGGCGGAGGCGGCGACCGGCGGCTCCATGGTGGAGCTGGACCGGCTGCTGGCGGAGTCCGACTTCATCAGCCTGCACACCGACCTCAATGCGGGCACCCGGGGCCTCATCGGTCGGGAGGCGCTGGCGAAGATGAAGCGCGACGCGGTGCTCATCAACACCTCGCGCGGACCGGTCGTCGACCAGGCGGCGCTGTACGACGCACTGCGGTCGGGGCACCTGTTCGGGGCGGGGCTGGACGTGACCGACCCTGAGCCGATGCGTGCCGATGACCCGCTGCTGACGCTGCCGAACTGCCTCATCGTGCCCCACATCGCCTCGGCCACGGTCGACACGCGCGATGCGATGGCGCGCAAGGCGGCGAACAACCTGCTCGCGGGGCTGCGCGGGGAGCCGCTTCCCGACCGCGTGGCGCCGCCCGCGTAGCCTGCGCCCGGCGTCTCCGCTCGCCTGTCGCTGACCGGGCCCCGTCTGGTCCGCCGCCGATGCCGCTCGCCGCCGTCGGTCTCGCGCTCTCCGCCGCGTTCCTGCACGCGCTGTGGAACCTGCTCGCGGCGCGATCGCGGGACACTGAGGCGGCGATGGGCGTGGCGATGACCCTGGGTCCGCTGCTGATGCTCCCGTTCGCGCTCCTCCGGTGGCGGCTGGAGCCGGCCGCCGTGCCCTACATCGCGGTGTCGTCGGCGCTCGAGTTCTCCTACATGGTGCTGCTGGCCGCCGCCTACCGACGGGCCGACGTGTCGCTCATCTATCCCATCGCGCGGGGCATGGCACCGGTGTTCGTGCTGGTGGTGGGATCGCTGGTGCTGGGGCAGCACCTGGAGCCGATGGGCGTGGTGGGCATCTGCGTGGTCGGTCTGGGGGTGCTGCTGGTGCGCGGCGTGCGGGGTTCGGGGGTGGGTGCGTGGCGGCATGTGGCGATGGCGCTGACGATCGCGGGGATCATCGCGTCCTACACCCTCGTGGACCAGCAGGGCCAGCGATACTGCGACCCGCTGCTGTACTCCGTGCTCATCACGGGCATCCCGGGTGCGTGTCTGCTGGCGCTGGTCGCGGCGCGGGGCGGCGTGGCGCGGGTGCGGGCCGTGGTGACGCCGGGGATCATCGGGGCGGGCATCAGCGGGGTGTCGGCATACACGCTGGTGCTCCTCGCCCTGTCGCTGGCCCCGGCCGCGATGGTGGCCGCCGTGCGCGAGTCGTCGGTGGTCATCGCGACGGCGATGGCGCGGTTCATCCTCCACGAGCGGGTCGACCGGTCGCGCTGGATGGGTGCGGGGGTCGTGGCGCTGGGCGTGGCGCTCGTCGTGCTGGGGTAGGGACGGGGAGCGCCACGGTCGGCGGGAAGCGCCACGGTCGGCGGCGAGCATTGCAGGGCCGCGCGGTCGGGCCGTGAGCGAGACGCACGCTCCAGCCGAGGGAGCATCGCCGATCGGTCCGACCGTGAGCATGGCTCCCGCCCGAACCGCTGAGCGGTCGTTTCGTCGGTCTCCTCGGGCGCCCTGGCGCACCACCCCACCGGCAGGGCCGAAGGCGCGGTGGCCGGACGGTCCGAGCGTGAGCGTGTGTCACAGCCGACCGACGCGCAGCCCCGGGTGAGTCGGGGATAAGCAGGGGCCAAGGCGCGCCGACCATGCTCGCGTCATGGGCGCTCGAGACACCTCCTCCGATCGGGCACGGATCCGCGCCGATGCGGTCGTGGTCCGCTTCGCCTCGGAGTTGCGCGAGGCGCGCCTCAACCTGGGCATCAGCCAGGCTGAGGCCGCCGGACGGGTGGGGTTGGACCGAGCCGAATGGAGTCGGATCGAGCGCCGCGAGCGACGCAGCGTGCCCCTCGACATGGCCGTCCGACTCGCTGCGGCGGTGAACCTGGACCTCTCCGTGAAGCTCTACCCGTCCGACCATGAGATGCGCGATGCGGGGCACGTCCGACTGCTCCAGGACCTCCGTGAGCTCCTGGGGTCGGACTGGGTGTGGCGCTACGAGGTGCGTGTCGGACCGTCACCGGACCGGCGCTCCTGGGACGCGGTGGCGCGACATCGCGTGACCGGCATGGTCATCCGTGTCGAGGCCGAGACACGGCTGCGGGACGTGCAGGCGACCTTGCGCAAGGTCGAGGGCAAGCGAGCCGCCGATCCCGGTCGCGTGGTTCTGGCGGTGCGCGACTCGCGCGACAATCGCGTGACCGTCCGCGCCGCCATGGCGATTCTGCGGGCGCAGTTCCCGGCGGATCCGCGCCCGGCGCTCGCGCTCCTCCGCGCAGGCAAGGACCCGGGTGGCGATCTGCTGGTCGTGGTCGATTGGAGTCGACGTCATCGTTCCGTGCGCGCCGCCGGTGTCGCGTGAGCTGTACGCACGGCCACACCGTCAGGCGTGCTGAAACCGGTGGCGTCGAGAGCCTTGGCCCACAGTTCCACCGCTGAGGAGGCCTCGGACCCGCATCCACGCCGGTTTCGGGGCCTTCGTCGGTGGGAGCGTGAGCCGAGCTCACGTCGCACCGGCCACCGCGCGCCCCCGCTCCGCGCGCCCCCGCTCCGCGCGCCTCCGCGCCGCGCGCCCCCGCCACTCCCCGGATCAGCAGATGCGCGGCAGCTGTTCGCCGATGAGCATGTCCACGATGCGCTCCGACCCGATGATCGTGCGCATCGTGACCATCCCCGGATGATCGGCCACGACCCGTCCCACGACGCACGCCCCGTCACCCTCGGGCACGGACCGCATCGCCGCGACGACCGCCTCGGCGCGCGCCGCCGGCACGATCGCGACGCACTTGCCCTCGTTCGCCACGTGGAGCGGATCCAGGCCCAGCATCTCGCAGGCGGCGCGCACCGGCCCCGGGATCGGCACGGCCGGCTCATCGAGCGTGATGCCCACGCCGCTCGCCGCCGCGATCTCGTTCAGCGCAGAAGACAACCCTCCGCGCGTCGGGTCCCGCAGCACGTGCGCGTCGGGCGCGACGGCCAGGACCGCCGCCACCAGGCCGGCCAGTCCCTGGGTGTCCGACTCGATCTCCACCTCGAAGTCGAGCCCCTCCCGCACGCTCATGATGGCCACGCCGTGGAGCCCGATCGGGCCGGACAGCACGACCACGTCCCCCGGCGCGGCGCGGTCCGCCCCCAGCGACACCCCCTCGGGCACCACCCCGATCCCCGAGGTGTTCACGAACACGCCGTCCGCGGCGCCGCGCCCCACGACCTTGGTGTCCCCCGTGACGATGGGCACACCCGCCGCCTGCGCCGCGCGCGCCGCCGACGCGGTGATGCGCCGCAGCTCGCTGAACGGAAGCCCCTCCTCGATGACGTATGCCAGGGAGATCGCCACCGGATGAGCACCCATCATCGCGAGGTCGTTGATCGTCCCGTTCACGGCCAGCTCGCCGATGTCGCCGCCCGGGAACACCAGCGGCGACACCACGAACGAGTCGGTCGTGAAGGCCAGTCGCTGGGTGCCCACCGGTACCACCGCGGCGTCGTTCAGGGGCCCGCCGGGTGATGCGGCTCCCAGCGCCGGCGCGATCAGGTCGCGCATCAGCGCGCCGGACAGCTGACCGCCCGATCCATGGCCGAGGAGCACCCGCTCCACCTCCGCGATCGGCGTCGGGCAGGATGCATCGGCCATGTCGGTCTGGTCCACCGCGCCACGCAGCGCGGACCCGAGTGCCACGGCCGGATCGAACCGGGTCATCGCTTCAGCCCTCCACCCTGATGGGCGCCACCTGTGGCAACGGCCGCGCCGGTGCCCCGATGCCACCGGCCGCGACACCCCGTCCCGCCGAGAAGAACGCGGCGCAGGTGCCCTCCGACGACACCATCGGTGCGCCGAGCGGCTTCTGCGGCACGCACAGCACCCCGTACGCGGTGCAGTCGAGCGGCGTCTTCTCGCCGGTGAGGATCGCGCCCGCGATGCACGCCGGATGCTCCTGCGTGTGGATCCCGTCCACCGAGAACCGCACCTCCGCATCGAATCGAGCGTACTCGGGCCGCAGGCGATACCCGGACTGCGGGATCTCGCCGATGCCCCGCCAGGTGCGCCGTCCGACCTCGAACACGCGGAACACGGTGTCCTGCGCAAGCTGGTTGCCGTCGCGCTTGACCGCCCGCACGTACTGGTTCTCCACCACCGACCGCCCCTCCTCCAGCTGGCGGATCGCCATGAGGATCCCCTCCAGGAGGTCCAGCGGCTCGAAGCCGGTGACCACGATGGGCACCCGGTAGCGCGCCGCGATCGGCTCGTACTCGGTCCAGCCCATGACCGCGCAGACGTGCCCCGCCGCGAGGAACGCCTGGACCTGGTTGCTGGGCGAGTCGAGCAGGGTGGTCATCGCGGGCGGCACGAGCACGTGCGACACGAGCACGCTGAAGTTGTCGATGCCCCGACGGGCCGCCTCCGCCACGGCCATCGCGTTGGCGGGCGCGGTCGTCTCGAAGCCCACCGCGAAGAACACCACCTGGCGGTCCGGGTTGGCGGCCGCGATCCTCACCGAATCGAGCGGGGAGTAGACGATCCGGACGTCCGCTCCGCGGGCCTTCAGGGCGAGCAGGTCGGTGGTGGATCCGGGCACCCGCAGCATGTCGCCGTACGAGGTGAAGATCACATCCGGCCGCGCGGCGATGGCGAGCGCCTTGTCCACCTGCTCCAGGGGTGTCACGCACACCGGACAGCCGGGACCATGGATCATCCGCACGCCTGTCGGGAGCGCCTCGTCGATGCCCTGCTTGACGATGGTGTGGGTCTGTCCGCCGCAGACCTCCATGAGCGTCCAGGGTCGCGTCGTGATGTGGTGGATCTCCGCCATCAGCGCCCGCGCGAGGACGGGATCGCGATACTCGTCGAGGTACTTCATCGCGGCGCACCTTCGGCCGCGGGTCCGGCGCTCCCCGCGGGTCCGGCGCTCCCCGCGGGTCCGGCACTGCCCAGTGCTTCGGCGAGCGACGCGCCGCTCCCCACCACATGGAGCGCGTCGTCGACCACCGCGGGCTCGTCCATGCCCGGCCCCATCGAGGCCAGCTCCTGCTCCATCAGCCCGCCCATCGCCGAGAGCATCTCCAGCGTCCGGAGCGCCTCCGCCTCATCCACCCTGCTGATCGCGAAGCCCACATGGACGATCACGTAGTCGCCCACCTCGACGGTCGGCTCATAGGCCAGGCAGGCCTGCTTGCGCACACCACCGAAGTCGACCTTGCCCATCCGCAGGCCGCCCTCGTCATGCACCTCGATGACCTTGCCGGGGATGCCCAGACACATCGGTTCAGCCCTCCTGGAGCCGTGCTGCGGCGACCGCCGCCTGGCCGTAGCTGATGCCGCCGTCGTTGACCGGCACCCGTTCGTTGAGATGGACCGTGAACCCGTCGCGGGTGAGACCGCGCACCACCAGGTCGGTCAGGGTGCCGTTCTGCCACACGCCTCCGGACAGGCACACGTCGCTGACGCCCCCGCCCGCCTCGCGCGCCGCCGCGGCGACCAGCTCCCGCGAGACCTCCGCGATGGTGCGCTGGAATCGGGCCGCGAGCACCCCCGGCGTGACCGTGTCGGCGAGGCCCTCGAGCACCGCCCGCAGCGTGGGTCGGGGGTCGTAGACCAGCAGGCCGTCGCGTCGGTCGATGACATAGGGCAGCCAGCCGCGCACCCGCGCACCGTCCGGACCGGCCGCCGCCATCTCCAGGTCGATCGCCGCCTGTGCCTCGAACTCCGCCACGTCCCGGAGACCCAGCAGCGAGCTGACCGCATCGAACAGGCGCCCGGCCGACGACGCCAGTGGGGCGTTGAGCCCACGCTCGACCTGGCGTCGGACGACGCCGACCTCCTTGGCATCCAGCCGGCCCAGGAAGTCGGACGCCAGCTCCGACCAGTCCGCGCCGAGCCCGGCGAGCCCGGCGAGCCCGCCCTCGCCCGCTCCCTCGACCCCCAGCAGGTAGCCGAGCGCCATCCGGTACGGCCGCTTGATGGCCATCGCCCCACCCGGCATGGGGGCCCGCCCGAACCGCCCGACCCGCCGGTACCGGGCAAGGTCCGCGAGGAACACCTCGCCGCCCCAGAACGTGCCGTCGTCGCCCATGCCCAGGCCGTCGTACGCGACACCCAGGAAGCGGCCCGTGATGCCGTGCTCGGCGGCGCACGACGCCACGTGCGCATGGTGGTGCTGGATCGCCATCCGTCGTGCGGCGGGGAAGCGCTGCACCGCGAGCTGCGTGGAGAGGTAGCCGGGATGGAGGTCGTGCGCCACCCACGCGGGGTCGATGGCGAGCAGCCGCTCGAGATGCGCCAGGTTGTCCTGGAAGGCGCGGTGGGTGAGCAGGTCCTCGAGGTCGCCGGTGTGCGGACCCACGTGCGCCCGTCCGCCGGCCGCGAGCGTGAACGTGTGCTTCAGTTCCGCGCCGACCGCAAGGACCGACGAGCCGTCAGGCACCGGCACGGGGAGCTCGAGCGGGTCGGGCGCGTACCCGCGGCCGCGCCGGATCAGCGATTCGCGCTCGTCGGCGGTCCCGGCACCCACGACGCGCGTGACGGAATCGTCGTACCGGGCGCGGATCCGCCGGTCGTGGAGGAGGAACGAGTCGGCGATCGGGGCCAGCCGGACGAGGGCGTCCTGGTCGTCTGTCGCGAGCGGCTCGTCAGACAGGTTGCCGCTGGTCAGCACGATGGGTGTGTCCAGGGCCGACAGGAGGAGGTGATGGAGCGGCGTGTACGGCAGGAACAGCCCGATCCGACGGTCCCCGTTGGTCACGCCGGGTGCCAGGGGCGGCCGCCCGTCGCCGCGCGCGCTCAGGAGCACGATGGGTCGGGCAGGGGAGCCCAGGAGCCCGGCCTCCTTGGTGGAGATCCGCGCGAGGCGTCGGGCGGCGGACAGCGAGCGGACCATCACCGCGAACGGCTTCGCCCAGCGCCGCTTCCGGTCGCGCAGCCGGGTCACGGCGGCTCCGTCGGTGGCCAGGCATGCCAGGTGGTACCCGCCCAGGCCCTTGATGGCCACGATCCGCCCTGCGCGGAGCTCCTCCACCGCGGCCGTCAGCGCGTCCTCCGCCCAGGACGTCGGGGTCGGGTCGCCCGATCGCCGCCAGGCCAGTCGGGGCCCGCAGGACGCACAGGCCACCGGCTCGGCGTGGAACCGCCGGTCCAGCGGGTCGCGGTACTCCTGCTCGCAGTCCGGACAGAGCGCGAAGTCGCGCATGGAGGTCTGGGCCCGGTCGTAGGGCAGCTCCTCGATGATGGTGGCGCGCGGCCCGCAGTCGGTGCAGTTGATGAAGGGGTAGCGGAAGCGCCGGTCGCCCGGATCGAACAGCTCGCGGAGGCAGCCGTCGCAGGTGGCGATGTCGGGAGGGAACAGGCGCACCGCCGACGGGGACGCGACGCTCTCCTCGATGACGATGCCGCTCCCTGCCGCCGCGGGCGCGGGCTCGCGTGCCGCGACGGACACGCGCTCCACCCGGGCGCGCGGCGGGGCGTCGGAGGTCACCCGGATGGCGAAGTCCTCCAGGGCATCCGGGGAGCCGCTCAGGTCCACCTCGACGCGGCCCGCGACGTTGCGCACCGCGCCATCAAGACCGAGCTCGACGGCCAGCCGGTACACGAACGGCCGGAAGCCCACCCCCTGGACCACGCCCTCGATGTCGAGGGCGCGCGTCGTCCGGGGTGTGTCGTCGATCCCTGCCCGGGCGTCCACCGCGTCGGCGCCCGATCGAACACGCATCACGCCGCTGATGGTATGGCGCGGGGTGTGCCCCTGGCGTGTGACGTTCCGCCCCGCGACGGGGCCCGGATGGCCCGACTCTCTGGCTGGCGGGTCGGCGGGTAGACTCAGCCCATGGCGGGTCTCCTCATCCGCGTCGTCAGCCTCGGGTTCGCCCTCGTGGAGGCGGCCCTGCTGATCCGGCTGCTGCTCCCGTTCGTGGACACCGTCCCCAAGGCGTTCCGTCCGCTCGTGGTCCAGCTCATCGTGGTCACCGACGTGCTCATCGCGCCGTTCCGGAGCGTGGTCAGCGAGCCCTTTCGACTGGGCCAGGTCCTGGACCTGCCGGGTGAGGTGGTGGGCCTGATGCAGGCCTATGTGGACCGGGTCGATCCGGCCGTGGTCGTCGCCATGATCGCCTGGGGGCTCATCGGCGGGCTCGTGGTGGTGGGCCTGCGCCTGCTGTTCCGCTGAGGGCTGCCGGACCCGCCGCGGCCGCTCGCGGTGCGGCACACTGCGCACCATCGCGCCGGCGACTCGTGATCCCGATCGGCGCTCGGAGGACCCACCAGCACCATGAGTGAGCACAGCCAGGCGATCCACCCCAACCTGGAGCGCCTCCGCGCGCAGATGGCGACCGGGGAGGTGGACACGCTCATGGTCGCGTTCGCGGACATGCAGGGCCGGCTCATGGGCAAGCGCGTCAACGGACCCGCGTTCCTGGACGGCGTGATGGACCACGGAGCGCACGTCTGCACCTACCTGCTGGGCACGGACATGGAGATGACCACGCCCGACGGGTTCACGTTGATGAACTGGGAGACGGGCTACGGCGACTACGCGATCGAACCCGACTGGGGCACGCTGCGGGTGCTGCCATGGCAGGATCGCACGGCCCTGGTCCTGGGGGACGTGACCGACGAGGACACCCACGAGGAGGTCCCGATCGCGCCGCGCACGATCCTCAAGCGCCAGGTGGAGGCGGCCGCCGCCCAGGGCATGGCCATCAAGGCGGGATCGGAGTTCGAGTACTACCTGCTCAACGACAGCTACGAGCAGGCGGTCAGGAAGCGCTTCATGGACCTGGAGCGATTCGGGCACTACAACGAGGACTATCACCTGCTCCAGGGCACGAAGGCCGAGCCGGTCCACGGCGCGCTGCGACGCCAGATGCACCTGGCCGGCATCCCCATCGAGTTCTCCAAGGGCGAGGCTGCGGCGGGCCAGCACGAGGTGAACATCCGCTACGACCATGTGCTCGAGTCGGCCGACCGGTCGGTCATCTTCAAGCATGGCGCCAAGGAGATCGCCTGGGGCCTGGGCCACGGCCTGACCTTCATGTCCAAGCCCGACCACGCCTGGACCGGCAGTTCGGGCCATCTGCACATGTCGGCCTGGTCGCTCGACGACGACCGCTCGCTGATGCACACCGACGGCGCCGAGCCGTACGGCATGTCCGAGGTGATGCGCTGGTTCCTGGGCGGGATGATGGCGCTCAGCCGGGAGCTCGCGATCTTCTTCGCGCCCAATGTCAATTCCTACAAGCGGTTCGCGGTCGCCTCGTGGGCCCCGGTGAACGTGGTGTGGGGCCGCGACAATCGGACGACCGGCTTCCGCGTGGTGGGCCGCGGGCCGGCACTCCATATCGAGTGTCGCTTCCCGGGCGGCGACATGAACGCGTATCTGACGTACGCCGCGTTCGTCGGCGCGGGCCTGTGGGGCGTCAGGAATCGCGTGGAGCCGCCTGCGGAGCTGAAGGGCAACGGCTACGCGGCCACCGGCTGTGACCGGATGCCGCGCGCGCTGTACGAGGCGATCGGTGCGCTGGAGGCGTCCACCGTGGCGCGCGAGATCCTGGGGGATGCGGTCGTGGATCATTACCTGAATGCCGCGCGAGTGGAGCAGCACACGTTCGACGCGGTCGTCCATCCCTGGGAGCGTGAGCGCTACCTCGAGCGCGGCTGACGGTCCGTCCGAGGCGTGGACGAGTCGGTATCCTCGGGACCATGCCGAGGATCGCCTTCCGCCTGTGGCTCAAGCCCGACGCCGCGGGCATCGAGACCTATGTCCATCACCATCTCCATCCGTTCGATGGGCTGTATGACCTGATCCGGGCCGCCGGCATCCAGCGCTACACGATCTGGCTGGACGGGACCGACCTGTTCCTCACGCGCGAGGGTGCCACGCCCGAGGTGGGTGAGCGGCTGGACATGCAGAACCCGGTCCACGCGGAGTGGGCGGCGACGATGAAGCCGCTGTTCCAGGAGCGCGTGTTCGTGGACGGCGCCGGCCGGCCCGAACAGGCCTTCGCGTTCCAGCCGACCGATCCGCCCGGCCCCCCGTCGGGGCAGATGACGTATCGCGCCGGGCTGGTGCCCGGGGAGGCGTCTCGCGAGGCGGTGGCCGCCGCGCTCGCACGATCGGTGATGGGCCTCGCGGCGTCCTTGCGGGCGGCGGGGGTGAAGCGCGCGTGGACGTTCCTGGAGGATGGCGACGCGTGGACGTACGTGGAGGCCGACTCGCTGGAGTCGATGGAGTCGGCCCTCGGCAGCGACCCGGTCTGGACCGCGTTCTGGAGGGACCTGGGCGACGCGCTGGACGAACGAACGCGCGCCGAGGGCTGGCGGCGGACGCGCGAGGTGTTCCGCTGCGACTGACGTCCGGTGCGGCTGTCCGGACGGGCCGTCCACGACGCTGCCGATGAGCGGACCGAGCCAGGCGCGGCTGCGGGCATTCATCCAGCGGACGACACGGCTGATGCCGGTGCCCGACCTGCCCGCGGTCCGACTCCACATGGCCGACGACGTCATGGCGCTGATGGCGCTCACGGGCCGGGAGCTGGGCCTGGCCGATCCGCCGCTGCCGTTCTGGGCGTTCCCGTGGGCGGGTGGCCTTGGCCTGGCGCGGTACGTGGCGGAGCATCCGTCCAGCGTGGCGGGGCGGTCGGTGCTGGACATGGCGACGGGATCGGGCCTGTGCGCCATCGTGGCGGCGCGGGCCGGCGCGGTGTCGGTGGTGGGCTCTGACGTCGACCCGCTGGCGGAGGCCGCTGTGACGCTGAACGCGCGCGCGAACGGCGTGGAGATCGCCGTGGCGAGGGGAGACCTGACCGCGTCCGCGCCGCCCCGGGTCGACGTGGTGCTGGCCGGTGACGTCTGCTACGAGTCCGCGATGGCCGCTCGGATGGTGCCGTGGTTGGCGCGGGCGGCCGCGGCCGGCTCGGTGGTGCTGCTGGGCGATCCCGGTCGGGTGTACCTGCCAGGGGGCCTGGAGCGGGCGGCGACCTACCGCGTCCGGACCACGCGCGAGCTGGAGTCGACCGAGCAGCGCGATGTCGCGGTCTACCGGCTGGCGTCGGGCTGAGGGTCCGGCGTCGTGCCGGTCCGCTCCGCCCGTCGCGGTGCCCGCCACCGCGGCCATGCCGCTCGGGGCATGGGGTCGCCTCTGGCGCGCGGGCTCGCGCCCGTCGCGGTGCCCGCCACCGCGGCCATGCCGCTCGGGGCATGGGGTCGGTGCGATCGGGCGCCGGCGTGAGTCACCTCCGATGGCGCATCCGCTACTCGCGATGTGCGGCGGACGCACGAGGTCGATCTCCGATCGTGCTTCGCTGGGACCGCACGCACATCCGGGGTGCCGTGGGTGCGCCATGGGTGCCCCGGCGGCACGATCGTGCTCCGGGCGCACTGCTGAGGGGCTGGCAGGGACTGGTCGCACTCCTTGGATGACCATCTCGTGCACGCAGGACACGCTGGGCACATCTCGTGCGTACCCCGCACGCGGTCGGACCGAGTCGCTCGGCCCATGCCCCGAGCGGCATGGCCGGGGCGGGGTCACATCGGGCGGGGCCCCGAGCGGCATGGCCGGGGCGGGGTCACATCGGCCCATGCCCCGAGCGGCATGGCCGGGGCGGGGTCACATCGGGCGGGGTCACATCGGGCGGGGCCCCGAGCGGCATGGCCGGGGTGAGGCCTCATTGGCCCATGCCCCGAGCCGCATGGCCGGGGCGGCCTCACATCGGGCGGGGCCCGATCGCGCTTGAGCCGGGGCGTGGCGAGGACGTATGGCCATGGCGAGCTCGGGCAGGCGCATCGCGCGACGGGCACGGGACGCAAGGCGTGGAGGCGGCCGCGACGGGCACGTGACGGCCAGGTACGGAGACGGCTGCGACAGGCGAGTAGCATCACGCACGAACCACGACACGAATCACGAGGGGAATGGGGCATGCGACTCGCGGACAAGGTCTGCGTCATCACCGGCGGCGGCAGCGGCATGGGCCGCGTGGCGGCGAACATGTTCGCGGCTCAGGGCGCCAAGGTCGTCGTCGCCGAGTTCGACGCTGCGGCCGCCGAGGAGACTGTCCGCCAGGTCCGGGACGCCGGTGGCGCCGCCACGTTCACAACGGTGGACGTCTCCCGGGAGGCTGACGCACAGGAGATGATCCTGGCCGCGCTGCGCACCTTCGGCCGCGTGGACGTGCTGTACAACAACGCGGGCATCATGCCCGCCGCCGACCACAGCGTCATCGACACGGACGTGGAGACCTGGGACAAGGTCATGGCCGTCAACGTCCGGGGTGTCTTCCTGGGCTGCAAGTACGCGATCCCCCAGATGATCAAGCAGGGCTCGGGCTCGATCATCAACATCGCCAGCTTCGTGGCGATCCTGGGCTGCTCCGTGCCCCAGGATGCCTACACCGCGAGCAAGGGGGCGCTCCTCGCCCTGACCCGCAGCCTGGCGGTCCAGTTCGGCCCCAAGGGTGTCCGCACGAACGCGATCTGCCCCGGCCCCGTGGAGACCCCGCTGCTGCTCGACTGGCTGGTCAAGGACGAGGAGGCGAAGCGCATCCGGCTCGCACGCAACCCCACGGGGCGCTTCGGCAAGCCCGAGGAGATCGTCAACCTCGCGGTCTACCTCGCCAGCGACGAGTCGCGCTGGACGAACGGTGCCAGCCTCGTGGTCGACGGCGGCATCAGCGTCAACTACTTCTGATCGTGACGCTCGTGACGCCCCTGGGCATGACCATCGGCGGCCGGCCCACGCAGGCCGCAGATGGCGCCACGTTCGATGTCATCGGCCCCGCAACCGACACCCTCCTGGCCCGGGTCCCCAGCGCCTCCGCCCGTGACGTGGACTCGGCGGTCGCGGCCGCGACGACGGCCTTCGAGGATGGCCCGTGGCACACCCTCCCCGCGGTGGAGCGGGGCCGCGCGCTGCTCCGCCTGGCGACGGCCATCCGCGATCACGCGGACGAGCTCGCCCAGCTGGAGAGCGCCAACATCGGCAAGCCCATCAGCTCCGCGCGCTGGGAGGTGGGTGCCGCGGCGGGCGTCTTCGAGTACTACGGCGGCGCCGCCAACAAGCACCACGGCGAGACGATCCCGGTCGCCAAGCCCGGCCTGGACCTGACGCTGCGCGAGCCGATCGGAGTGGTCGGGCTCATCGTGCCCTGGAACTTCCCGCTGATGATGGCGAGCTGGAAGCTGGGGCCCGCGCTGGCGGCCGGCAACACCGCCATCCTGAAGCCCGCCAGCTGGTCGCCGCTCACGGCGCTTCGCCTCGGCGAGCTGGCCGCGGAGGCGGGCATCCCCGACGGCGTCGTGAACGTGATCACCGGACCCGGCCAGGTGACCGGTCAGGCACTCGCCGAGCACCCGGGGGTGGGCAAGATCGCGTTCACGGGCGAGACCGGCACCGGACAGGCGATCCTCCGCGCCGCAGCCGGCACGATCAAGAAGGTCAGCCTGGAGCTCGGCGGCAAGTCCCCCAACGTCGTGTTCGCCGACGCGGACCTGGAACGGTTCGCGCGCGAGTCCCCCTACAGCGTCTTCGATAACGCGGGTCAGGACTGCTGCGCCCGGAGCCGCATCCTCGTGGAGCGGTCGGTGCACGAGCAGGTCGTGGAGCTGTTCACGCAGGCGACCCAGAAGGTCGTCGTGGGCGACCCGTCCGACCCCGCCACGGAGATGGGCTGCCTCGTCTCCAAGCGCCACCTGGACACGGTCCTGGACTACATCGCCACCGGCGAGCAGGAGGGTGCCCGACTGGTCACCGGTGGTCGGCGCATGACCGGACCCGGCCTGGATCAGGGCACGTTCCTGTCGCCCGCGGTGTTCGACGGCGCGACCTCCGACATGCGCATCGTGCGCGAGGAGATCTTCGGCCCGGTCGTGGCGGTGATCCCGTTCGACTCGGAGGCGGAGGCCGTCCGACTCGCCAATGACTCCCCGTACGGCCTCTCGGGCAGCGTCTGGAGTCGCGACATCGGGCGTGCGCTGCGCGTGGCCAAGGGCATCCGCTCGGGCGTCATCAGCATCAACTGCAACTCGTCCGTGCATACGGAGGCGCCGTTCGGGGGCATGAAGCAGTCGGGGATGGGCCGCGAGCTGGGGATGCACGCGCTGGACCACTACACGGAGCTGAAGAACATCTACATCGATCTGTCCTGAGCGGCGCGGAGACGGACCGAGGGACGCGACCGTCGCCGTGGTGGGCACGCGGGCCCGATCACTCGCGGGAGCCAGTCCATTGGGCCGTTCGGCACCCCGGGGGCCTGACTCAAGGATCGTGGACGCGAGGTGCCGGCGGGTCGAGACTCTGGCGGTGCCCTTGGAACCGGTGCCCACCGGGGCGGGCCGCAGGGATCTCCGACCGTGGCCGTCATCCGCGCCAGTCACCGACCCGTCCTCCCGCGCCCCTCGGGAGGGACCACCGCGCGTCCGGTGACCCGTCTGGCCGTCCAGGCCCTGGCCATCGGCGGTGCGTTCGTGCTGGGGGTCGTCATCGCGCTGTCACTGCCGGGGACCGCGCGCGCCGCGGAGCCGCCCACCGGCGCCGCCGACCAGTTCCTCGGCCCGCATTCCGGCATGTTGACGGTGGATGCCGCGAACGGGGTGCTCGTCAACGACGGTGGCACCGGCCTCGAGGCGGAGCTGTGGACCGAACCCTCCGCCGGGACGGTGCTCCTGGCCCCGGACGGCGGCTTCTCGTATGGGCGCACCATCGTCGCCCGCACGGACGAGTTCAGCTACATCGCCGCGGACGTGGACGGGTGGACCACGGGCCCCGTCTGGGTGCGCCTCCGGTTCGCCAACGAGCTGCCCACCTGCGCGGTGGCACGGATGCCCGACCAGCCGGTGGCGGGGCTGGTCGAGTTCGATCTGGGGTCGGTGTGCATCGACGTCGACGGTGATCCGATGACGTTCGCCTACCAGACGCCCGACATCCCGGCAGGCTCGGTCTGGGAGGCGGACGCGGCGGGCCATGTTCGATTCATCCCCCCGCTCGACTGGGTCGGCACGGCGACGGTCCTGTTCACGGCCGCCGATGGCTTCGGAAGCACGCTGCCGAGCGTGTTCGCGGTCGAGGTCGTCGCGAACGAGTAGCGCTCCCCGCGTCGACCCGCCACCGGTCAGTGGAGTGAGCGGATTCGCGGAAGCTGGGCCATCCCCACGGCGAAGGCCACCAGCAGGCCGCCGAACAACAGCTGCGTGGGGACGACGCCGATCCGCCCCGCGAGTGCCCCGATGGCGAGGTGACCGAACGGTCCCCAGCCCACGGCGAACGTCCAGAGCCCCATCGCGGCACCGCGCTCGGCATCCGCGGTCGCGCGCTGCATCAGGCTCTGGGAGACCGAGTCCCAGGATGCCGCCATCGCGCCGAACACCGCGAGCGGCAGGAGCGCGGCCAGGTAGCCAGGTGTCAGCGAGAACACCAGCAGGCTGATGCCCATGGCCGCAGCGAAGCCCATGAGCGTGCGGCCGCTGGTCAGCCGGGTCCCAAGCCCGATGAGCACCACCAGGCCGAGGACGGCGCCGAGCGAGCGGACCGCGTTCATCACGCCGTATGCGTCGGGACCGCCCTGGAATGTGTCGCGGGCGAAGGAGGGGAGGAGGGTCATCGATGAGAAGCCCAGGATCTCCACCACGATGACCGCCAGTGTCAGCAGCGCGATGACCCGATCGCGGCGGATGAGCGTGAATGCCTTGCGCAGTGACGTCCGGTCCCTGGGGGTCGTGGCGTCCGGCGCATGCGTCGATTCGGTCGGCGACCGCCCATCTCTCGCCCTGCCCACCAGCAGCAGGGCGACGAGCCCGAGGCCCGCGGCCGTCGCGAGGAACGCCACCGGCAGCCCGAACCGCCCGAGCAGCATGCCACCCATGGCGCTGCCGCCGACACCCGCGGCCTGAGCCACGAGGTTCGTGATCGCGATCCCCGCCGTGGCCAGGCCCGGACCCACGAGGTCGACCGTGTACGCCGTGCCGGACGCCACGCGAACCGTGTCCAGCGTGCCGAGCAGGAACGAGCCGGCGGCGAGCATCGGGAAGGCGAGATCGCCGCCATTCGCGGCCGCGAGACCGGCGAGGGCGAGGGAGACGGCGGCGCCGATGCTGCTGACCGCGATGACGAGGCGGCGGCGGTCGACGCGATCGGCCAGGACCCCCGCCGGGATGCCGAACAGGAGCATCGCCGCGAACCGGATCGCGAACAGCGTCCCTACGGCGAGTGGATCGGACGTGACCACGAGCGCGACCCACGAGAAGGCCACGTTGCTGAGCGTCCAGCTGAAGCTGGCGGCGCCGCTCGCGAGTGCCCACGGCGAGAAGCCGGGCCGTCGGAACGGGGCCAGCCAGGAGCTGGATGTGGGTGGCACCGGGGGAGGGTAGCGCCCGGGGGTCCACCCCGCGCCCGGAGCCCGGACCGGCCCCGGAGCCCGGCCCGGCCCCGGGGTCCGGCCCGCACCGGGGGTTTCGGCCGCCCGCGCCCGGAGCCCGGCCCGCACCGGGGGTCCTCTCCGCGTCCGGCGAGCAGGTGCCGCGTCCGGCGAGGCCCGCGCCCGGAGCCCGGCCCGGCCCCGGGGTCCGGCCGCCCCGTGGCCATGCTGGTCGGTGCATGATCCGTCGTGCGGGCACCGCACCGGCGCTCGCTCCCTGCACGCACGCGATCGCGCCATGCCCTCGATCATGCTCGCACCGGTGGGTCGCACCCGGTCGGTCGGGTCATGCGGGCCGGACATCGCTGGACGGGATCACGGTGGCGTGACGGCCCCCGACATCGGTCCACCGCCGATGTCCCTCACCCGACCGGTCGGACACGCGTCGGAACCCGCACCCCGCAGCCCGGCACCAGCCCCGGATCATGCCCCGACCAGCATGGCCACAGGCGGGGCGCCACCCGACAGACCCCGGCAGCTGCCTGGGCGTTCGCGCCTGGAGCGGCGCGGCGTCGCGGCCCGGTCGCACCACGGACCCCGGCCTCGCGCATCGGCGGTCGGTACGATGCGCGGCACATGGACCCATTGCATCCATCGGCCGCTCATGGGACTCCGGAGGCCGCGGGGACATCCGGGCGTGACGCTGCGACGACGGCCCGGATCGCGACCATCATCGTGTTCGCGACGCACGCGCTGGTGTTCGCCTCCTGGACCGCGCACATCCCGCTGGTCAAGGCGAGCCTGGGCCTGACCGACGCCCAGCTCGGGCTGGCGCTGTTCGGCGCCCCCGTCGGATCGATCGCGGCGATGCTCGCGACGAGTTCGCTCCTGCCGCGCCTGGGCAGCCGACGGATGGTCCAGCTCTGCCTCGTGGGCTTCTGCGCCACCGGCTGGACCGTGGGCGTGGCGGCCTCGGGCATCGGGCTGTTCCTGACCCTGGCGCTGTGGGGTGCCTTCCTGGGTGCGCTGGACGTGTCGATGAACGCCCAGGCCGTGTTCGTGGAGCGGGCGATGCGCGCCCCGATCATGTCCAGCTTCCACGGGTTGTGGAGCATCGGCGCGTTGCTGGGCGTGGCGGTCGGGGCGCTGGCCGTGGCCGCGGGCATCGGGCTCGCGCCCCAGCTTGCGGTCCTGGGCGTGATCAGCCTGGCGGTGGCAGGCTCCGCGACCCGCGCGATGCTGCCGGATCCGCCGCATCGGGCGGCCTCCGGATCCGGGTCGCGCTCCGCGACCGTGTGGCGTGACCCGGTGGTGCTGCTGCTCGGGGCGATCGTCCTCGCCTGCATGCTGTGCGAGGGCGCGGCGGCCGACTGGTCCGCCGTGTACCTGCACGATTCTCTGGGCACGTCCGCCGCCGTCGCGGCCCTGGGCTACGCGGCGTTCTCGGTGACCATGGTGGTGGGGCGGCTGAGCGGCGATCGACTGCTGGCACGGGTCCCGCCGCGGACCATCCTGCCGCTGCTGGCGGCCGTGGCCACGGTGGGCATGTCGGTGGCACTGGTGATCGGTGGTCCGGTCGCGGCGCTCGTGGGGTTCGCCACCCTGGGCATCGGCATCGCGCTCGTCATCCCGGCGGCGTTCACCACGGCCGGTCGCCTGCCGGGGGTCCACCCGGGCGCCGCGGTCGCGGTCGTGTCCTCGATCGGCTGGGTGGGATTCGTCGCCGGGCCGCCGCTCATCGGTCACCTGGCCGAGGCGGTGAGCCTGCCCGTCGCCTTCATCCTCCTGCCCGTCCTGACCGGCGCGATCGCCCTGGTCGTCCGCACGAGCCGCCTGTTCGTCCCGGCTGCGGAGAGTGTGGCAGCCGGCCCTCCGCGCGCCTGACCGCGCGGGGCGGGAGATGCGTCACGCGCCCGGTGGGCGACGTGCCAGCAGCGCCGCCGTCCGCGATCATCGGCCGAGCGCCAGCAGGCCCAGCCCCACGAGCAGCACGCCCAGGATCCCCGTGATGGCCCGCCTGGGGATGCGCACCGAGACATCCCTGAGGTTGTGCTCGCGGCCGCCGCGGACCTCGATGAACCCGTGGATCGCGTCGTCCTCCCTGCCAGCCTGTCCAGGCGCAAGGGTACGTGGGACGGGAGGGAGGGGCACGCGCCACCTCACCGCCTGGCTGGCTCGGCACCCCGGGCGCTCCGCGTGCGACACTCCTCGTCCACGGAGCCGTCGCGGCCTGAGGCGCCCGGCCGGTGTCGCGAACATCCTGACGCACAAGCCTCTTGGAGACCCACGCATGTCGAGTTCCCCCGATCGGCACAGCCGCACCGTCCTGCCCATCCCCGATCGCGCATACGCGGGCACCATCCGGTACGACGCGAAGGACCCTGCCGCGTCCTTCGCGCCCATCCAGCCGCTGCGTCCTCCGGCCGGGGCACCCAACGTGCTCATCGTGCTCATCGACGATGTCGGCTTCGGGGCGTCGTCCGCGTTCGGCGGTCCCTGCGAGACGCCCAACTTCGACGCGCTCGCCCGGCGGTCCCTGCGCTACACCCGATTCCACACCACGGGCCTCTGCTCCCCGTCGCGCCAGGCGATGCTCACCGGCCGCAACCACCACTCGGTGGGCATGGGCGGCATCACCGAGATCGCCACCGCGTCGCCGGGCTACACCTCGATGCGGCCCAACACGATGGCGCCGCTCGCCGAGACCCTGCGGCTCAACGGGTACTCCACCGCGCAGTTCGGGAAGTGCCATGAGGTCCCGGTGTGGGAGACCAGCCCCATGGGCCCGTTCGATCGCTGGCCGTCGGGCGGTGGCGGCTTCGAGACGTTCTACGGCTTCATCGGCGGCGAGGACAACCAGTGGAACCCGGCGCTCTACGCGGGCACCACGCCGGTCGAGCCGCCGCGCACCCCGGAGGAGGGCTATCATCTCACGGAGGACCTCGCCGACCGAGCCATCGACTGGGTGCGCCAGCAGAAGGCGCTCATGCCCGACAAGCCCTTCTTCCTGTACTTCGCCCCGGGCGCCACGCATGCTCCGCACCATGTGCCCAAGGAGTGGATCGAGAAGTACAAGGGTCGCTTCGCGCACGGCTGGGATCGCCAGCGGGAGCTGACGTTCGCGCGTCAGAAGGAGCTGGGCGTGATCCCGCAGGACGCGGAGCTGACCAGGCGCCACGCGGAGATCCCGGCGTGGGATGACATGGACCCGGCCCTGAGGCCTGCCCTGGAACGCCAGATGGAGGTCTACGCGGCCTTCCTGGAGCACACCGACCACCACGCCGGCCGGGTCATCGACGCGATCAAGGACCTGGGCGTCTTCGAGGACACGCTGGTCTACGTGATCATCGGCGACAACGGCGCGTCCGCGGAGGGCACGCTCCAGGGCGCCTTCAACGAGATGGCCAACTTCAACGGCATGGCCGCCCTCGAGACGCCCGAGTTCATGCACGCCAAGCTCGAGGAGTTCGGCTCGCCGTCCTCGTACAACCACTACGCGGTCGGCTGGGCATGGGCGATGGACACGCCCTACCAGTGGACCAAGCAGGTGGCCTCGCACTGGGGCGGCACGCGCAACGGGACGATCGTGAGCTGGCCCCGGCGCATCATCGAGCAGGGCGGGTCACGCAGCCAGTTCTGCCACATCATCGACATCGCGCCGACCGTCCTGGAGGCGGCCGGCATCCCGGAACCGACCTACGTGCATGGGGTCCAGCAGAGCCCCTACGAGGGCACGAGCATGCTCTACACCTTCGCGGAGGCGGAGGCACCGGAGCGTCACGACGTCCAGTACTTCGAGATGCTGGGCAACCGCGGCATCTACGCCCAGGGCTGGAGCGCGGTCACCAAGCACCTCACGCCGTGGCTGATGACCGGCCAGAAGACGCCCGCGTTCGACGACGATGTGTGGGAGCTGTACGACGGCGCGTCCGACTGGACCCAGGCGCGCGACCTGTCCAAGGAGATGCCGGACAAGCTCCACGAGCTCCAGCGGCTGTGGCTCATCGAGGCCACCCGCCACAACGTGCTGCCCTTGGACGACCGGGGCATCGAGCGCGCGGTCCCGGAGATCGCGGGCCGGCCCACGCTCATCCAGGGCACGTCCCAGCTGCTGTTCGCGGGCATGGGCCGCCTGTCCGAGAACAGCGTCGTGAGCATCAAGAACAAGTCCTTCAGCGTGACCGCCAACGTGGTCGTGCCCGAGGGGGGCGCCCAGGGCACGATCATCGCCCAGGGCGGGCGGTTCGGCGGGTGGGCGCTCCATGCGCGCGAGGGTCGGGCGACGTTCACCTACAACGTGCTGGGCATCCACGAGTTCCGGACGGTGGCGAACGAGCCCATCCCGGCGGGCGCCCACCAGGTGCGCATGGAGTTCGCGTACGCGGGCGGCGGCCTGGGCAAGGGCGGCACGGTCACGCTCTACCACGACGGGCGCGCGGTGGGCACCGGCGAGGTCCCGTTCACCCAGGCGATGATCTTCTCCGCGGACGAGACCACCGACGTGGGCTACGAGAGCGGCACGACCGTCGACTCGGAGGTGGACGAGCGATCCAGCCGGTTCAACGGGCGCATCGAGTGGGTCCAGATCGACCTGGGTGACGACACCCAGGACCATCTCATCGACCCCGACGAGCGGCTGCGCATCATGGTCGCCCGCCAGTAGGGGTCTGTCCGCCTCGCCCGCCTCTCCCGCCCGGCCATGCGGGCGGGCGCGTCGGGCATGCGCGTCGGGCATGCGCGTCGCCTCGGCCTCAGCCGTCCCCCAGTCCCGCGGTCGAGGCATGCACGCCGTGGCGCCCGATGGGCAGCATCAGCGGCCGGCCCGAGGTCGGGTCCGCGATGGTCATGCTGTCCACGCCGAACACCGCCCGCACGATCGCAGGCGTGAGCACCTCCGCGGGCGTCCCCGCCGCATGGATGCGGCCGTCCGCCAGCGCCACCAGGTGGTCGGCGTACCGGGCCGCCAGGTTCAGGTCGTGGAGCACCATCACGATGGTCGTGCCTCGGTCGCGGTTCAGATCGGTGAGCAGGTCCAGCACCTCCAGCTGGTGGCGCACGTCCAGGAACGTCGTGGGCTCGTCGAGCAGCAGCACGTCGGTCCGCTGCGCGAGGGCCATCGCGATCCAGACCCGCTGGCGCTGGCCGCCCGACAGCTCGTCGACGTTCCGGTCCGCCAGGTCGACCGTGGCCGTCGCCTCGAGCGCCTGGGCCACCGCCAGGTCGTCCTGGGGGCTCCAGCGCGAGAACACCCGCTGGTGGGGATGACGGCCCCGACCCACCAGGTCCGACACGCTGATCCCCTCCGGCGCGATGGGGGCCTGGGGCAGCAGGCCCAGCGACCGCGCGAGCTCCTTGGCGGGCATCTGGTGGACCGCCCTGCCATCGAGCAGCACGGCGCCCCGGCGCGGCGAGAGCAGGCGCGCCATGGCGCGCAGCAGCGTCGATTTGCCGCAGGCGTTGGCGCCCACGATGGCGGTGATCTGACCCGGCGGCACGGCCAGGTCCAGCGACTCGATGACGATCCGGTCGCGGTAGCCGACTGACAGGCCCGCGGCGCGCAGCGAATGAGTGGTGCTCACAGGGCGCCCCCGGCGCGGTTGGTGCGCACGATCAGGTAGACGAGGTACGGGGCGCCGAGGATGCCCGTGACGACCCCCACGGGGTAGCGCGTCCCCACCAGCCACTGTGCCACGAAGTCGGCCGCGAGCACCAGCAGCGCGCCCACGAATGCGGCCGGCACGAGCATCGATCCGCCGCCGCCCACCACCCGGGCCGCCACGGGGCCCGCCAGGAACGCCACGAAGGCGATGGGTCCCGTCGCGGCGGTCGCGAACGCGATGAGGCCCACCCCGGCCACCACGCCCACGAGCCGCGTCCGGTCGACGCGCACCCCCAGTGCCGCGGCCGTGTCGTCGCCCAGCTGGAGCGTGGCGAGGTCCGCCGCGCGAGCCAGGAGCACGGGACCCAGGATCAGCAGGGCCACCGCGACCGGCACGATCTCCGTCCAGTTCGTGCCGTTGAGGCTCCCGGTGAGCCAGCGGGTCGCCTCCTGGAGGTCCCACTGGCCCGCGGTGCTGAGCACGTACAGCGTGACGCTCTCGAGCATCGCCGCCATGCCGATGCCGATGAGGATGAGCCGGGCGCCCGCCACGCCATCCCGCCACGCGAGCAGGTAGATGAGGAGCGCCACGCCCAGACCCGCGACGATCGCGATCAGCGACACGTCCGAGCCGCCCAGGCCCAGGACCACGATGGCGAAGGCCGCGGCCGCGCTGGCGCCGGTGCTGATGCCGATGATGTCCGGGCTCGCGAGCGGGTTGCGGAGCATCGTCTGGAAGGTCACGCCGCCGAGGCCGAAACAGGCGCCCGCGATGATCGCCATCACCGCCCGCGGCAGTCGCAGGGTGCCCACGGTGAACGAGGCGCCGGGGACGTCCTCGCCGAGCACCACCCGCAGCACATCCGCGGGACTGTAGACCGTGTGCCCGAACACGAGGCTGAACCCGAACACCGCGAGGATGAGCACGCCCATGACCGCCAGCACGGTGCGCCGCCGTCGGGTGCGCCGGATGCGGCCGGCCACGACGACGCCGAGCGCGGGCGTGGCGAAGGGGAGGGCGCGCCCCAGCGTGGTCTGCCCTCGGATGGTGGTCACAGCGCGCGGAGCTTCTGGCGTCGGACGATGTGGATGAGCACGGGCGCGCCCACGAACGCCGTGATGATGCCCACGTCGATCTCGCTGGGCCGCGCGATGATCCGGCCCAGGATGTCGGCGCCGGTCACGAGGCACGCGCCGAGCACGGCCGCGGACACCAGCAGCCAGCGATGGTCGACCCCGAACAGGAGCCGGCAGGTGTGGGGCACGATGAGGCCCACGAACGCGATGGGTCCGGCGACCGCGGTGGCTGCGCCGCACAGCAGGACGGCGCCCAGGGTGGCCGTGGCCCGGGCCACGGCCACCCGCTCACCCAGCCCGGCGGCCAGCTCATCTCCCAGGGCCAGCGAGTTCAGCGCGCGGGCGCACAGCACGCACACCACGAAGCCCACCAGCAGGAACGGCAGCACCTCCCCGATGGCATCGAACGAGGTGCCGCCCACCCCGCCGATCTGCCATGACCGGATGGTGCCTGCGATGTCGTTCCGAGGCAGCGCGATGGCCGTGATGAACGACACCAGCGCCGCCGTCGTGGCGGCGCCCGCCAAGGCGAGCTTGAGCGGAGAGGCGCCGCCGCGTCCCAGCGACGCCACGGCGTAGACGAACGTGACGGCCGCCGCGGAGCCCGCGATCGCCGTCCAGATCGTGCCGGTCACCGATGACAGGCCGAACCACGCGATGCCGATGACGACCGCGAGGGACGCCCCCATGTTGACGCCCAGGATCCCCGGGTCGGCCAGCGGATTGCGGGTGACGCCCTGCATCACGGTGCCGGCCATGGCGAGCGCCGCCCCGACGAGCATCGCGAGGACGGTGCGCGGGACGCGCTTGACCACGGCGGCCTCGCCCAGCGTGTCCGTGCCGCCACCGAGGCCGGCCAGCAGCTCGGACAGCGTGACGTGGCGCGAGCCGATGGCCACGGACAGGACCACCAGGATGGCCAGCCCACCGCACGCGACGAGCAGCCACGCGAGGCGGGAGGACGGTCGCCGGTGTCCCGCGGCGCCCGTCCCGTGGACGACGGGGGTCGCCGTCACCCGGCCTTGTCGGCGGCCTCGGCGAGGAGCTTGACGTAGTCCTCCAGCACCCACGAGATGGCCAGCGGCGTGGGGTTCGCCGCGGTGCCGAGGGGCGAGTTGGGCAGCGCCACGATCGCGCCGTTGGCGATGGCGGGCATCTGCGACAGCAGCGGGTCCGCCTGGAGCGCCTCGATCATCGCCTGGTCTCCATACGTCACGATGACCTGGACATCGTCGAACTGGTCGACCTGCTCCGCGCTCACGGTGCCCACGAACGAGTCGCCCGCCGCGGAGGCCGCCGCCACGCTCGCGGGCATGGTCAGGCCCAGGTCCTCGAAGAACAGCACCCGGGTGTCTTGCGTGGTGTAGAAGCTGACCTCGCTCAGGTCACTGAGGTCCACGTGGGTCAGGAACATCGTGGCCTTGCCCTGGAGCTGGGGGTATCCGGCCAGCGTCTCTGCGATCTGCCCCTCGATGTCGGCGATGAGCGCGTCACCCTCGGCGGCCATGCCCATGCCCGCACTGTTGGCGCGGATCATGTCCCGCCACGGGGTGGACCAGGGTGCCGTGGGGTAGGCCACGGTGGGCGCGATCTGGCTGAGCGTGTCGTAGTCCTGCTGGGTGAGCCCGGAGTAGGCGGCCAGGATGACGTCCGGCTGGGTGTCGGCGACCGCCTCGAAGTCGATGCCGTCCGATTCGTCGAACAGCACCGGCGTCTGCGCGCCCAGCGCGTCCAGCTGCTCCTTCACCCACGGCAGCAGCCCGTCACCGTCGTCATCGCCGAAGTTCGCCGCGGCGAACCCGACGGGGACGACACCCAGCGCCAGGGGCACCTCGTGATTGGCCCAGTTGACGGTCGCGATGCGCTCCGGGGCGGATTCGAGGACCGTGGTGCCCAGCGCGTGCTCGATCGTCAGTGGATAGCCGGCGCCGGTCGGTGCCACGGATGCGGCGGGACTCTGGGCCATGGCCGGGAGCGAGGCCGCCGCGATGGCCACGACGGCGAGACCGGCGACGGCGAGATGGGGGAGCCGGCGACCGCGCGCAGGGCGATCGAGCGACTGGGACGTCATGCGCAGGCACCTCGTGTGGCATTCATGGGAGCTTGGTCAAACACGACAAGCATACTTGATGCAACACGGAAAGACGATATGATGTCGTCGCCTATCCCGTTCCCGATCGAGGACCCTCCCCCGATGCCCCGATGCCGAGTCCCCATGGCCATCCATCGTGCCGAGGTCCTGTCCGTCGAACGACTCGGCGTCGGGATGCTGCGCCTGGTCCTGGGGGGACCCGGCCTCGTCGGATATCGGTCCACCGGCGTCGGTGACGAGTACCTCCGCCTGTTCCTGCCACACGAGGACGGGACACTCCAGCTGCCTGTCGCGACCGACACGGCCTGGATTTGGCCGGAGGGCTGTCGACCCGCGACCGTGCGCACGTTCACCGTGCGCGAGCATCACGCGGATGCGGGCGAGCTGGTCATCGACGTGGGTCTGCATGCGCACGGGCCCGCGGTCACGTGGGCGCTCGCCGCGAGGCCGGGCGACGCCCTGGGCATCAACACGCCCACGGCCCTGTATGACGCGCCCTCGGGGATCGACTGGCAGCTGCTGCTCGCCGACGTGTCGGGACTGCCGGCGGCGGTGCGGCTGGCGGAACAGGCCGCTCCGGGCGTGCGGACCCGACTGGTCCTGGAGGTGCCGGACGCCTCCCATCGCCTGCCGCTCGCGCCATCGGCGGAGATCACCTGGCTCGCCGGCGGCAACGGGGTGGCGCCCAGCCGCCTCGCGGACGTGCTGCGAGCCGCGATCCTGCCGGACGGCCCGGGGTACGTCTGGGTCGCCGGTGAGATGCGCGTGATGCGCCAGGTCAGGGCCCACCTGCGCACCGAGCTGGGACTGCCGGGATCCGCCTACAAGGTGGTCGCCTACTGGGCGGAGGGCTCCGAGGACTGGAACGCGCGCTACGAGCGGCTGGATGCGGCGGTGAGGGCGCAGCTCAACGCGATCTGGGAGAGCGACCGCGACGAGGCCGAGATGGCCGCCGAGTACGACGCGCGACTGGTGGCGCTGGGGCTGTAGGGGATCGTCCACGGCCCCCTGCGGCCGCAGGGGGCCGTCGGGGCCGTCGGGACACCGACGACCTCGCACGACGCCGCGCAGCCCGCCCGAGGCCATGCCCCCGTCGGTCGTGCCCCCCATCGGCCATGCCTCTGTCGGCCATGCCTCTGTCGGCCATGTCCCCGTCGGCCATGCCCGCCGTGACCATCGAGTGTGCTTCAATCAGCCGGCAAGGTCAGGCGGGCCGGCGCCGCGGTGGCTCGGCATCCTGGCGCGCCCGATGGGTGGACGGATGAGCAGTCGTCGGCGGCACGCCCGGATGCCCGCATGAGCGCTGATGGCGTCCAGGTGACGGCCGGACGCCTCACGCGGCTCCTGCCCATCCTGGGCTGGTCTCGACAGTACGATCGGACCTGGCTGCGCGGCGACCTGATGGCGGGGATCGCGGTCACCGCGATGATCGTGCCCAAGAACCTGGGCTATGCGGACATCGCCGGCATCCCGGTCGAGAACGGGCTGTACGCGGCCGCGGCGGCCGCCATCGTCTACGCGCTGTTCTGCACCTCGCGCCACATCTCCACGGGGCCCAGCTCCTCGCTCGCAGCCGTCGCGGGTGGCGCCGTCCTGCTCACCGGTGTGGTCGGCGCGGATGCGGCGCAGCTGGTGGCCGCGATCGCGCTGGTCACCGGGGCGCTGTTCCTGGCGCTCGCCGCGCTCCGGCTGGGGTGGATCGCTCGGTTCCTGTCGAGGGCGGTCGTGACCGGCTTCCTCGCCGGGGCCGCCATCGACGTGGTCATCGGCGAGCTGCCGAAGCTGACCGGGACGAGCGCGACTGGGACGAACGCCTGGCAGGAGCTCGCATCGTGGGTCCGCGGCCTGGGTGGGCTCGACGCGGCGACCGCGCTCGTCGGTGGCATGTCGCTGGCGGTCATCGTCGGCCTGCGGTTCAGGGTGCCGCGGGCTCCGGGCGCGCTCGTGCTCGTGGTCGGCGGGCTCATCGCATCGGCGCTGTTCGACCTGGGAGGCCACGGCGTGGCGCTCGTCGGCCCGGTGCCGCGTGGCCTGCCGCTGCCACAGCTGCCATCGCTGGACCTGGTGGCGCGCCATCTCCCGGAGATCCTGGTCTCGGCGACGGCCCTGCTGCTCATCGGCTTCTCGCAGACCGCCGGCGATGCCCGGGCGTTCGCGACCCGGCACCGGTACCGCGTCGATGTGAACCAGGAATCGGTCGCACAGGGGATGGCCAACGTGGCCGCCGGGGCGTTCCAGGGCATGCCGGTGTCGGCCAGCCTGTCGGCCAGCTCGCTCAACGAATCGGCGGGCGCCCGGACGCCGGTGGCCTCGCTGTCGACGGGCGTGTTCGTGGTGGCGACGCTGGTCCTGCTCGCGCCGCTGTTCTCGGATCTGCCCAAGGCGGTGCTCGCGGCGGTCATCATCGACGCGGTCGCCTTCGGGATGATCGACGTGGCTGAGCTGCGCCGGCTCCGCCGGGTGAAGCGCTTCGACTTCTGGATCGCCATCGCGGCGATGGTGGGCGTGCTGTCGGCGGGCGTCCTGCTGGGCGTGGTCATCGGCATCGTGCTGTCCATCGGCTGGCTGGTGTACGTGGCGACGAGTCCCGCGATGCCGGTCCTCGGACGCCAGGCCGGAACGGAGGTCTTCCGTGACCTCGCCGCCCACCCGGACGACGAGACCCAGGCGGACGTGGTGGTGCTGCGCATGGACGGCGGCCTGTTCTTCGCGACCGCCGAGGCGCTCGACGAGCGGGTCCGCCTCGTCCTCGACCAGCCCGGCATCCGCACGCTCGTGCTGGACCTGGAGGGGGTCAACTTCGTCGATGCACAGGGGGCGGCCAAGCTGGAGGAGATCCGCGGGCTGGGCGAGGTGTCGGGCGTCGTGCTGCGCCTTGCGCGCGTGAAGCCGCAGGTGCGCGAGGTGCTCCGCGCCGAGGGGCTCATGGACCGCGTGGGCGCAGACCATGTGCACGGGAGCGTCCATCGCGCGGTGGACGCGCACCTGACGGAGCGGCGGGAGCCGCCGGAGCGGGCGGACCGATGAACGCCGACGGGGCACGCAGGCGGTGACCGGACCTGACTCAGCCTCGGTCCGCGCCCCGTCGCATGGTCGGCGACCGGCGTCGACCAGGGTGGTCGACGGGTCAGGGAGCCGCTGGACGTGCAGGCGCGGGCAGGAACCCGAATGCCGCCAGCCCTGACTGGCCGACCTCGGAGGTCAGGAACGCCAGGAAGTCGCCCGCCTCGACCGGCTGGTCCGACGCCGTGATGACCGCCGCCGCATAGGTCGCGGGCACGTTCGCCTCCGCAGGGACCGGGATCTGGACCACCGCGTCTCCGGAGGCGATGGCGTCGGTCACGTAGACGATCGCGGCGTCTCCCTCGCCCGCCTCGATCTTGGCGCGGACCGCGGCCACGTTGTCCTCCTCGCTCACCACGTTGGCGGCATAGCCGTCCGCGATGCCCAGGTTCTCGGTCAGCCGCGCGGCATACCGGGTGATGGGCACCTCCGGTCCCGCCGCGATGATGGTGATGCCCTCGCGCGCCAGGTCCGCGGCGTCGGTGACGCCCGCCGGGTTGCCGGCGGGCACGATGATGGTCAGCTGGTTGCATGCGAAGGCGACCGGATCCTGGGCGAGGCCCGCGTCCAGGAGCCTCTCGACGTTGGCCACGTCCGCCGACGCGAACACGTCCGCCGGGGCCCCCTCCTCGATCTGGGCGCGCAGCGCGGACGAGGCATCGAAGCTGGAGATCGGGGTCAGGCCGCTCGTCGCGGTCCACCTCGGGCCGAGCGCGTCGAACGCGTTTCGGAGCGACGCGGCGGCGAACACGGTCAGTTCCCCGACGGGGGCGACGGGAGAGCCGGATGGCGCGGTGACCGGGACGCCGGGCGCGGAGGGCGCAGCCGCGATGGCGGCGCACGCGGGGATGGCGGCGACGGGCGCCGACGAACCGGACGGCGCCGGGGTCTGCGCCAGCGCGGGAACGGCCGCGAGGGCGATGATCGCCACGGATGCCGTCACGACACCGAGGACCGCCTGAGGCGCGCCAGCCACGATGGGCCTCCTCCGAACATACATATGGATTACTGGTCCATTGAGAGCATAACATTCTCGTGAGACATGCGATACCTTGATGGGACGCCTTTGATGCGCCCGATCCTGACACGAGCGGCAGTGGTCAGGTCGGCAGGATGGACCGCCAGCGGGTGAGGCGGACCGCGGCCAGCACGGCGAGCGCCGCCATGACCAGCACCGCCGCCGCCGCGGCCGCCGCGTCCACGCTGCCCTGGAACTCCGAATAGACCAGCAGCGGCAGGGTTCGCGTGCGGCCCTCCACGTTCCCCGCGAACATGATGGTCGCCCCGAACTCGCCCAGGGCGCGCGCCCACGCGAGGACCAGGCCCGCGCCGATGGCGGGCGCGGCGAGCGGCACGGTGATGTGCCTGACGGCCTGGGCACCGGACGCGCCATCCATCGCGGCGGCCTCCTCCAGGTCGCGGTCCACGCCCTGGAGGCCCGCGCGCGCCGAGCGGATGTAGAACGGTGCCGCCACGAACACCTGCGCCACGACGACCGCGAGCGTGGTGAACGGGATGGAGACACCCACCAGCTCCAGCGCCGGTCCGGCCACCCCGCGCCGCCCGAACGCGAACAGCAGCGCCAGGCCCGCGACCGTGGGAGGCAGCACGATGGGCAGGTCCACGATCGTCTCCGCGATGGCCTTGCCCCGGAACGACCGGCGGGCCAGCACCCACGCCAGCGGCGACCCCAGCAGGACCACGACGACGAGGGTGCCGGTCGATGTGACCAGGCTCAGGACGAGGGCGTCGAGGATGGCCGCGACCGGCACCGCCTGGGTGCCGCGACCGACCAGCACCCGCCCCAGCAGCGCCAGGATGGGCAGCGCGAGGAACGCCAGCGCGATGGCGGCCAACGCTCCGGTGCCCAGCCGGGCGACGCGCCCCGAGCCCGGGAGACCGGGTGCGTCCGCCGGATCGGGGCGAGCGGCGTGCCGCGCCGTGCGATGCATCGCGCGGATCTCCTGAGGGGGACCCGCTCCGGCCGACCTCTCGATGCCCCCGGTCGTCACCGCGACCGCGGGCTCACCCGGGGACCTCGACGATCACGTTCGTGGCCTTGACCACGCCCACCGCCTCCGAGCCCACGCGCAGCCCCAGCTCGTCGACCGCCTCGGCGGTCATCAGGCTGACCACCCGGAACGGCCCGGCCTGGATCTCCACGAGTCCCACCAGCCCCTCCCGCTCGATGCGCGTGACCACGCCGGGGAACCGGTTGCGCGCGGACTGGGCGACGATGGGCCGCTCCTGCCCGGCGCGGCGCCGGTCCGCCAGGACGCGCGTGACGTCCGCGCGACGCACCAGGCGCTGTCCGCCGGTGGACCGCTCGACGGGCAGGCGGCCGTCGTCCGCCCACCGCCGAACCGTCTCCGGGCTGACTCCCAGGATCTCCGCGGCCTCGCCCAGCCGAATCCGATCGTCGATCATCTCTGCCACCGCATGTGGACGAGTATCGTCCACTGCCAGGAGAATGTCTAGAGATGGCGACCAGTCCCGAAGCCGTGAGTCGAGTCGGACAGCGACACGCGGAAGGCGCTCGCGAGAGACGACCGGGCACTCGCTGATCGGGGACCAGTCGCGGGTGTCCGATCGCGCGTCGTCCCTGGCGCACCTCTCGATCTGGTCGGGCGTGTCACCATGGCGCTCGCTGGACACCGTGGGCGAAGGAGACCGCGTGGGCAAGAAGGATCGCAAGCATCGGCGTCGGACCACGAGCCCCGCGCCGGCACCGGCAGCTCCGGAGGCGAGGACGCCGCTCTCGCGAAAGGAGTACGAGCGCGAGCTGCGCACGCTCCACGGAGAGCTGGTCGCGATGCAGGAGTGGGTCAAGGCCACGGGCGCGAAGGTCTGCGTCGTGTTCGAGGGTCGGGACACGGCGGGCAAGGGCGGCACCATCAAGCGCATCACGGAGCGGGTCAGCCCGCGCGTGTTCAAGGTCGTGGCGCTCTCCGCACCGACCGAGCGCGAGCGCAGCCAGATGTACATCCAGCGCCATGTCTCGTACCTCCCGGCTGCGGGCGAGGTGGTCATCTTCGACCGCAGCTGGTACAACCGCGCCGGCGTCGAGCGGGTCATGGGCTTCTGCACCCCGGAGCAGACCGAGCGCTTCCTGGAGCTGGCGCCGGCCGTGGAGAAGGCGATCGTCGACTCCGGGATCATCCTCATCAAGTACTGGCTGGAGGTCAGCGCCGACGAGCAGACCCGGCGACTGGAGGGTCGAATCCACGACCCGCGCAAGGTCTGGAAGCTCACGGACATGGACCTGCTCAGCTACAGCCGCTGGTACGACTACTCCCGCGCGCGGGACGCGATGCTGGCCGCGACCGACACGTCCTGGGCACCCTGGTTCATCGCGGACACGAACGACAAGGAGCGGGGACGACTGAACATCATCCGCCACCTGCTCAGCCAGGTGCCGTACACGCCGCTCGCCACCCGGGACGTCAGGCTGCCCAAGCGCCAGAAGGCGGAGGGCTACGTGGAGCCGGTCCTGGCGACGCGTCGGGTCGAGGAGCGCTTCTGAACGCAGGGCCCGCCCGGCCGCCGCACGGCCCGGCCGACGCGTTCCCCGGGGACGGCGCAGGGCCCGCCCGGCCGACGCACGGCCCGGCCGACGCGTTCCCCGGGGACGGCGCATGCTGCACCGGTCCGGCGTGACGCCGGCAGGTGCAATCGGAGGTCCGTCACCACCATGCAACCATCGCGGATGCCCACGTACTCCGTCCAGAACGACGGGGTCGGCCCGTATGCCATCTTCTCGTGCGAGGTCTGCGGCCGGGACTACCGGTCTGCGCCCGCCCTCGCCAAGACCGTCCAGCAGGCCGTGACCCGGAGCGCTCTGGGCGGGCTCCTGCGCAACATCCCGGTCGTCGGCAACGCCGCCGCCAACCAGCTCGACGACCAGCAGTACCGCACCTCCATGTCCAAGGAGGAGCTCGCCGAGGCGTGGTCGCAGGTGGCGGCCAGCTTCCAGGAGTGCACCGTCTGCCACCAGGTGGTGTGTGCGTCTGACTTCGACGGCCAGTCGGACACCTGCATCGAGCACTCGCCGCGGTCCACGGAGCTGGCGGCGCACGAGGCGGCCCAGGCGGGCGCCCAGGCCGCCGCGGCGATGAAGGGGTTCGCCGACGTCTTCGGGCTGGGCGGTGCGGTCCAGCGCGGGCTCGCGAAGGCCCAGGAGGCCGGCGCGGCAGCCGACGCGGCCCAATCCGGCACGGGTGCCGCCCAGGCCGGCACGGGTGCCGCCCAAGCCGGCACGGGTGCCGCCCAGGCCGGCCCGGGTGCGGCCCCGGTCGCGTGCGCCTCCTGTGGCGCCGCGCTGCCGGCCGGTGCGAGGTTCTGCGCCGGATGCGGCAGCCCCGTCCCCCAGGCCCGACGGTGCGCCTCCTGTTCCGCCGAGCTGGCGCCGGGCGCCCGCTTCTGCTCCGGCTGCGGCACGCCCGCCTGACCCCGCGACGCCGTGGCCGCCCAGCGGCCAGGACCGACATGATCCCGGGGCGGCGCGTCGATCCGGGCCGCTCGATGGGCCGACTGGGTCCATCCGGTCGTGATGGTCCGCCGGGCGGCCCGGATCATCCTGGGCTGCGGTGCGGTCGGGCATTCATGGCCGCTGACCGGCCGATCATCGGTCACGGGCCAGGCGGCGGAGTGTCACGCGTGCCTCGATAGACTGGCCCGATGCGCCCTGCCGACAGCCATGACCTCATCCGGGTCCAGGGGGCCCGCGAGAACAACCTCCGGGACGTCAGCGTCGAGATCCCCAAGCGCCGGCTGACCGTGTTCACCGGCGTGTCGGGCTCGGGCAAGAGCTCGCTCGTGTTCGCGACGATCGCGGCGGAGTCCCAGCGCCTCATCAACGAGACGTACAGCGCGTTCGTCCAGGGGTTCATGCCCCGTCAGTCACGGCCGGACGTGGACGTGATCGACGGCCTCACCACCGCGATCATCGTGGACCAGGAGCGGATGGGCGCCAACGCCCGCTCGACGGTGGGCACCGCCACCGACACGAACGCGATGCTGCGCATCCTGTTCAGTCGCCTCGGCCAGCCCCACATCGGCCCGCCCAACGCGTTCTCGTTCAACGTCCCCACGAGCCAGATGAGCGGCGTCCGGACCAGCGCCACGGGCGAGCGCACGGTCGTCCGCAACGAGGTGTACCTCGGCGGCATGTGCCCTCCGTGCGAGGGCATGGGCAGCGTGTCGGACATCGACCCGACGCAGCTCTATGACCCCGAGAAGTCCCTGGCGCAGGGCGCCATCAGGATCCCGGGCTACGTCGCAGCCGGCTGGGCCGTCCGGGTCTACAGCGAGTCGGGCTTCCTGGACCCGGACAAGCCGATCAGGGCGTACACCCAGCGGGAGCTGCAGGACTTCCTGTACAGGGAACCCACGAAGGTCAGAATCTCGGGCATCAACCTGACCTACGAGGGCCTCGTGCCGAAGGTCCAGAAGTCGTTCCTGTCCAAGGACCTCGACGCCCTCCAGCCCCACATCCGGGCCTTCGTGGAGCGTGCCGTCACCTTCGCGCCGTGTCCCGCATGCGGCGGCACGCGGCTCAGCGATGTGGCGCGCTCATCGCGCGTGCGCGGCCTCAACATCGCCGAGGCCTGCGCCATGCAGATCAGCGATCTGGCGGCATGGGTCCGCAGCCTGGATGCGCCGTCGGTGGCGCCCTTGCTCGCGGCACTCCGGGAGACCCTCGAGTCGTTCGTGGAGATCGGCCTGGGATACCTCTCGCTGGACCGCCCGTCCGGCACCCTCTCGGGTGGCGAGGCACAGCGCACGAAGATGATCCGGCACCTGGGGTCGGGCCTCACGGACGTCACGTACATCTTCGACGAGCCCACGGTGGGCCTCCACCCCCACGACATCGGGCGCATGAACGGGCTGCTGCTGCGCCTGCGCGACAAGGGCAACACGGTGCTCGTGGTGGAGCACAAGCCCGACGTCATCGCGATCGCCGACCACGTGGTGGACCTGGGCCCCGGCGCCGGCACGAACGGCGGCACGGTCTGCTTCGAGGGAAGCGTGGAGGAGCTGCGCGCGAGCGACACGCTCACCGGGCGCCACCTGGGCTACCGCGCGGCGCTCAAGCCCTCCACCCGCACCCCGACCGGGACGCTCCCCATCCGGGGCGCCTCGCAGCACAACCTCCAGGCCGTGGACGTGGACGTCCCGCTGGGCGTCCTGTGCGTGATCACCGGCGTGGCGGGGTCGGGCAAGAGCTCGCTCATCCACGGCTCGATCCCGGCGAGCGCGGGCGTCGTGTCCGTCGACCAGACGGCGATCCGCGGCTCGCGCCGCAGCAATCCCGCCACCTACACCGGGTTGCTCGATCCCATCCGGACCGCGTTCGCGAAGGCGAACGGCGTGAAGCCCGCGCTGTTCAGCGCCAACTCCGAGGGTGCCTGCCCCACCTGCAACGGAAACGGCGTCATCTACACCGACCTGGCGCTGATGGCGGGCGTGGTCACCACCTGCGAGGACTGCGAGGGAAGGCGGTACTCCCCCGAGGTCCTCGAGTACACGCTGGCGGGTCGCTCCATCAGCGAGGTGCTCGGGATGCCGGTGGCCGATGCGCTCGAGTTCTTCAGCGCGGGTGCATCCCGCGTCCCGGCGGCGAAGGCGTCCCTGGCTCGGCTGGCGGACGTGGGCCTGGGCTACCTCACGCTCGGTCAGCCCCTGACCACGCTCTCGGGGGGCGAGCGGCAGCGCCTGAAGCTGGCCATCCAGATGGCCACCGACGGCGGCATCTACATCCTGGACGAGCCGACCTCCGGGCTGCACCTGGCGGACGTGGAGAGGCTGCTGGGGCTGCTCGATCGACTGGTCGACGCGGGCAGGTCGGTGATCGTCATCGAGCATCACCTCGCGGTGATGGCGCATGCCGACTGGATCATCGACCTGGGCCCGGGAGCCGGCCACGATGGCGGGCGGGTGGTGTTCCAGGGCGTTCCCGCGGACCTGGTCGCGCGGGCCGACACGCTCACGGGCGAGCACCTGGCGGCGTACGCGGGCTGAACGACCGCGCCGTCCTGGGCTGACCATCCCTGCGGCCCGAGGGTCAGGCGGGCTGGTCGACCCTCGGGGGCTGGACGATCCGGATGGCGTTGCCGGACGGATCCCGGACGCCCAGGTCGGTGCCGTAGAAGTGGTCCGTCGGCTCCTGCGTGAAGTCGGTCACGCCGCGCGCCTTGAGCGTCTCGTAGAGCGCCCGCGCATCGTCGGTGTGAAGGACGAGCGAGCCCATCGCACCCTTCGCGATCAGCTCCCGGAGCTGGGCGGCGGTCGTCGCATCGTGGACCGGCGGTCCGGGCTCCTCCAGGAAGATCTCCGTGGCTGGGTCCCCGGGGACGCGCACGGTGAGCCAGCGGAAGGGGCCGCGGCGGATGTCGCTGCCCACCTCCAGACCCAGCTTGTTGACGTAGAAGTCGAGCGCCTCCTCCTGGTCCAGCACCCTGACGGAGGTGACGGCGAGGCGGGTGATCATCAGTCCCGACCTCCTCGGCGATCAGCTCGCGGCTCGCCGGACGAGCGCGATCAGCGCCCGCTCATCATCGGGGGTCAGCGTGGCCAGCGCCCAGGAGGTGGGCCACATCGTGCCCTCGTCGAGGGCGGCCTCCTCGCTGAACCCGAAGGTGGCGTATCGGATCTTGAACTTCGTCGCGGGCTGGAAGAAGCACAGCACCTTGCCGTCCTTCGCCCAGGCTGGCATGCCGTACCAGGTGCGGGGCGCCAGCTCCGGGACCGCCTCGGTGATGAGGTCATGAAGGCGCCCTGCCATCGAGCGGTCGGGCTCGGTCAGCTCCGCGATCTTCGCCTGGAGATCGGCCAGGCCGCCCGCCTTGCCGGCGCCCTTGCGCTCTGCCTTCAGCTCCTTGGCGCGGTCCTTCATCGCCGCGGTCTCCTCGGCCGTGAAACCGGTGGTCGCCTCGGTGCGCCTGGGGGTCTTCTTCGTCTCGGCCATGCTCGATCTCCTCTGGTGGTCCGTCGCTGGGTCTGCCGCGCATCCTACGCATCGTCCGCCGCCGTGGCTTCTCCGGAACTGCCGTGTCTGTGTCCCGCGGCCGTCAGCGCTCCACGCGCTGCTGCGGTCGCGTGGCGGCCATCTGGATGCAGTTGGGGGCATCGATCGGCGCGTGGCCGGTGCGGTAGTCCGAGGGGCTCTCGCCCACGATGGCGTGGAAGGTGCGGCTGAAGGTGCCCAGGCTGGTGAACCCCACGTCGAGGCAGATGTCGGTCACGCTTCGATCGGTCTCCCGGAGCAGGAACATCGACCGCTCCACGCGCCGCCGCTGGAGATAGCGGTGGGGCGTCTCCCCGAACGTGGCCCGGAAGGTGCGGCTGAAGTGCGCAGGCGAGAGGTGTGCCACCGCCGCGACCGCAGGAACATCCAGTGGCTCGGCGTAGGCGCGGTCCATCGCATCCCGGGCGCGCAGCAGGCGCCGGTTCTGATCCTCCACCGCTCGACTCACGGGGCCGACGATAGGCCATCGACGCCTGTGCCCGGGCGGGGATGGGGCGGTCGAGGGACGGTCTCCAGTCGGGCGTGGGTCGGTCTCGGATGGGTCATCGCGGCGGGCCGAGCGCGCTCCCGCCGTCCGCCCAGCGCAGGACCCGCAGTGCGCGGAGCGTGTTCCAGCGGCTCGGGCGACCATCGTCCTCCATCACGAACGGGACCGCGCCCTTCCAGGTGTGGTCGAGCAGCCAGGTGCCATCGCGCTGGCGCCTCGAGCGGACCACCGCCAGCGCCTCACCCAGGCGATCGTCCGGGGGACCCCCGGCGGATCGGAAGTGCTCCAGGCCGCGCAGCACGTCGTGGTGCCAGCGCGTCGGGAAGGCGAGACGCAGGAAGTCGGGGTCGGCCACCTCGCCCGTGCTCCGGCGCCGGAACAGGTGGCGGTCCAGGAGGTACGCCTCCCCGCGGACGCGCGCCGCACGGGAGGCCGCGGTGCCGCCGGTCCGCTGCTCGTGCAGCAGCAGGCCCTCCAGGACCCGGATCGTGGAGTGGAACGAGCCGCGCACGGATCCGTTCTCCGTCTCGCAGTTCCAGCCGCCGTCGTCCAGCTGCTCGCCCACAAGTCGGTCGACCACGCCGTCCACATCCACGCCGTGGCAGGCGCCCAGCGACACGACCATGCCGTTGATGCACGCCTCCACCTCTCCCTCGAAGAATGGCTGGCCGGCGTGCTCCCAGCGAGCGGTCGCCCGGACGGCCTCGACGGCCTCCCGGACGCGCGGGTCCCGGGGATCCGCGCCCAGGTCCCCGAGCAGCACCAGGCTGTACGCCGTGGCGGTCCAGGGCTGCCCCTCCTCGCGCGTCCAGGGAAGGGGCACGCCGTCGCGCGCGGGGAAGAGCGCGCCGCCCGCCCAGAGCCCGTCCGGGCCGCGCAGCGCCATGAGCCGGGCGCCCCAGCCCTCGTCGAGCACGCGCGCACGCTCGCGCGCGACCTCCTCGGCAGGGGCATCGGTCAGATCGCGGAGGGTCTGCCAGCGGATCGCGGGATCGCCCGCCAGGAGCCAGGGGATGACGTCCATCTCGCCACTGTAGCGCCGTGCATGCCCGGCGCCAGCCTATCCGGCCGCTTCGGGTGCAGGGTCTGAGGGTGGCTCGGTGGGGGACCGCCGCACACGGCGCCAACCGTGCCACCGGCGCGAGGGGCTGATGAACTGCGTGGTCAGGATGGTCAGCAGGAGGCCCATGATCACGAAGGCCAGCACGGACCGCGGCCAGAACGCGTCGCGCGGCCGGGCCGTGTCAACGTCTGCGCGGACCCCCTGGATCTCCGTGATGTACGAGCAGAATGCCTGTGTGTCCGGGATGGCGTTGCACATCACGTCGATGTCCGTCACCAGCGGGTTCAGCAACAGCAGCGCCTCCGGCGGGACCTGGCGCACCCGATGCATCGCGGCGTCGCCCCGCCCCGCGTCCGCGTCCAGCCCCCGGCCGTCGTCGACGGGCTGCACGACGGGAGCCGCGTTCGCCTCCTCGCGCCAGCTCGTCGCGAGCAGGAACGTGTGGAGCGCGAGCGTGCCCACGACCAGCCCGAACAGGACCAGGTACGACACGACCGTCGCGACCTGCGTCCGGCCCAGGAGGGCCGACAGGAACAGGCCGATGGACGCGGAGCCGAACGCGAACGCGAGGATCACGAGATAGGCGCGCAGCACGTCCTCGGGCGCGATGCCGCCGAACGCGAACACGAGAGCCATCAGCGGCACGGACACCACGATGAGCAGCACCACGTACACGAGCGATGCGATGAGCTTGCCCACGACCATGCCCAGGGTGCTCACGGGGGTGGTGACCAGCAGCTCCATCGTCTGCTTCTCGCGCTCGGACGAGATCACGCCGCTCGCGAGCGCCGGGGCGACCAGCAGCGTGAGCGCCGTCAGCACGCCCAGCACTCCCCCGAAGATCGCCTGACCGATCCTGGCCGACACCTCGCCCGAGACGGCCTGGAGCGGGACGCCGACCCGGTCCACGATCAGCCCCTCGTCGTCGAATCCGCCGAACAGGCGCCAGCGCGATTCATCCAGCGCGCTCTGCAGCATCACCTGGTGGATGCCGAAGACGATGAGCCCCAGGACCAGGACCGCCGCCAGCGCGATGACGAACGCCCGCTTGCCGCGCATCCGCCAGCGCAGCTCCCGCGTGAGCACGGCGCGAACGGTGGTCAGGAACGTCCGCACGCGCCCCGGGTGCCGCCCGGCGTCCGCCGACCCCCCGATGCCTGCCGCCTGCGACGCGGTCATGCCACGGCCTCCGTCTCGTCCGCACCGGTGACCTGGAGGAACAGCTCCTCCAGGTCGCTGGCCACCGGCACGAACGCGGTCACGCGATGCCCGGCGCCCAGGGTCCGGAACAGCAGCGCCGACGAGCCCTCCTCATCGCATCGAAGTGCGAGCTCCACCCGGCCGTCCAGCAGCACCTCCGCCGCCACCACCTCCTGCTGCGCCGCAAGGAATGCAGCCGCGGCGGCGGGCGCGCCCTCCTCGCCCGCGACCTTCAGCCGGACCACCGCGCCGCGCCGGAAGCGCGCCTCGATCGCCTCGATGGACCCGGCCGCGAGCACCGTGCCCCGATCGATGATGGCGACCGCGGTGCACAGCTCCTCGAGCTCGGGGAGGATGTGGGAGCTGATGACGATGGTCTTGCCCATCGAGCGCAGCTCTCGCAGCAGCTCCCGCAGCTCTGCGCGGGCCCGCGGATCCAGGCCCGATGCCGGCTCGTCGAGCAGCAGCACCCGGGGGTCATGGACCAGCGCATGCGCGAGGCACAGGCGCTGCTGCATCCCCCGACTGAGCGACTGGACGTAGCTGTCGCGCTTGTCCGCGAGGTCCACCAGCTCCAGCAGGTCGCCGATGAGCATCCTGCGTCGTCGGCCGTCGATGCCGTGGCAGTGGGCGTAGAAGTCGAGATACTCCCAGACCCGGATGTCGTCGTAGACCCCGAAGGTGTCGGGCATGTAGCCGATGACGCGCCGGACGAGGTCCGGTCGCCGGATCACGTCCACGCCGCAGATCTCCGCGGACCCCGCGCTGGGCACGAGCGATGTGGCGAGCATCCGGATGGTGGTGGTCTTGCCGGCGCCGTTGGGCCCCACGAGACCGAAGATGGACCGGTCCTCGATCGCCAGGTCGATGCGCCGGACCGCGCTGAACGCGCCGTACCGCTTGGCCAGGCCCTCGACGCGGATGGCGGCGCTCATGGCACGTCACCACCCAGACGCACGCCCAGCGTGAACGGTCGGTCTGGCGGACCGCGCATCACGAAACGAACCAGGAGACCACCGGAGTCATCCACGTAGCGCTCCGGGTCGGCGACCGTGTAGCGGTCCTGCCAGGTTAGGGGCGGCAGCTCCACCCAGCGCCCGTCGGTCCGGTCGAACAGCTGGACTGCGGGCATGCCCGCGGGCGGACGGGGGCCCGTGCCGCTCCGGAGCGGGTCGTCCTGGCTGGGCTGCTGTGAGGGGGGAAGGGGGGCGATCGGCTCGCCGTCACCACTCGGAGAGGCGCCCGCGTCGCCCAGCACGATGGCGAGGCTGGTCGGCGAGAACCGTCCGTCCAGGCCGCCCGGCCGGTAGTCCACGGTGGCCACGCCGTTCTCCAGGTAGATGCCACCGGGGTCCTCGTAGACACCGACCGCCGTCGATCCCACGATGGTGTGACCGATCGCGCCGCCCTCGAAGGTGACGGAGCCCGCCACCGACGGCTTGACGGGAAGCAGGAACAGCGTGTCGCCCACGCGCCTGGCCGGGATGTCCAGCTGGACATCGATGACGCCGCCGGGGCGCCATGCGAGCAGCAGCGGACCATCGGCCGTCAGCGATCGGTCGTCGACCGTGCCCCAGTCCGTCTCACCCGCGATCTGCCGGAGCAGGGCCAGGCGTCCGGCGGTGACCCGCGCTTCGTCCTCGCTCCCGGTCTGCATCGGCTCCAACAGCTGGCGCAGGATCCCACGACCGGCCACCGAGCGAGCACGCACATCGACCGTGGCCTCCTGGCCGGGCGCGAGATCGCCCAGCGGCTGGGCGCTCGCGCCATACAGCAGCGCCACGCTCTGGAGCGTCTCATCGGAGGCGTTGCGCACCGTGCCCTGGAGCCGGTCGCCCACGAGTCGCACGTCTGCCTCCACGCGCGGCGTGTCCACCGCGGCCTTGGCACGGAACGCGCGCAGCGAGCCATAGCCCACCTGGAAGTCGCGCAGCCTCGCCGGGTCGCCGATCTGCGCGTCGAACGGCTGGCTGTCCTCCTCGAACTGCTCCCGGGCGGGTGGCGAGATGAGCGCGCCGGGCAGCGCCAGGTCGAAGCTCGCGCGGTGCGGCGAGAAGACCCCGATGTAGGCGTCGGCCAGCCCGCGTTCCGCGTCAGCGGCCCCGCGCACCACGGCCAGCTCGTTGATGACGACGTCCGTGCCGCGCAGCGCCACCCCGAGCAGCCACGCGGCGGCCGTGAACACGACCGCCAGCAGGGGCATCACGACCCAGGCCCACTCTCGGCGGTCCATGCGCCGGAGGACGAGGTAGGTCACGGGTCCCAGCAGCAGCAGGTACCCCAGGAACAGCAGCAGCAGCTGGTCCATCGGCGGCAGCGAGGTCGGCGACAGGTAGCCCAGCGCGCTCACCAGGCGCCCATCATCCTGTGACCGGTCGGGGGTGTTCCCGGGCAGCCCCGGGCGCAGCAGGCTGGTCCAGAGCGCATCCCCGGCGCTCGTCCCGCTCAGCCACGGGACGGTGGGGTCGAACCCAAGGATGGTCACGCTGCCCTGGCCCAGGCGCATCCTGGCTGCGACGGCCTGGTCACCGGTGCTGGCCAGCGCCGTGCCCTCGCGCAGGGATCCCGCCAGCGCGGGCAGGGCCGTGGCGCCCGGCGGCAGGCTGGTGATCAGCTGGTGGAGATCGTCGGTGGAGGGATCCACGAGCGCCTCAGGCCGGTACGGGAGGAGGTCGTCCGGGAATCCCTCCAGCACCCCGGCACCGGCCGAGCCGCCCAGGATGACCAGGTCGCCGCCGGTCGCGACCCATGTGGTCAACGCGTCCAGCTGATTCGTGGTGAGCCTCGAGGCGGGGACGTCCTGCCACACCAGGCGGTCCATCGCCGACCATGCCTCCACGTGATCGGGGAGGTCCTCGGGGTCGATCGCCGCGACCTGAGGCGCCATCCAACTGCCGGTCGCGGCCGTCCGCCGAAGGTCCGGCAGCAGCTCCGAGGCGCGCTCCGCGATGACCAGCACGCCCAGCTGGCCGGGATCGATGGGCGCCACCGCGACCGGGTCGCTCGCCACGACCGTCCCATCCTCGATGAGCTGGACCGTGAACCGGCCACCGAAGAACCCCGCCTGGGCGTCCAGGACGTGCTCCTGGCGGGCACCGGTGGCGAGCTGCACCGGCAGGCTGTAGGTGGCGCCCTGTCGCTGGCTTCCCTGGACGCGGAGCACCCCGTCGATGGCCGGGCCGTCGTTCTCGACGTGGACCCGGACCGCGGCCCAGTCGCCGGGGCGCACCTTCCCGCCGAGCATCGGCTCTGCGGTCAGGCGGACCAGCGAGGTCGTGCGGGGGGTCGCCGCGGGGGTGGTGGCCGGGGTGGCCGGGGTGGTCGGTGTGGCCGGGGTGGCGCTCGCATCCTGGGCAAGCGTGATGGCGGGCACGGGCGGCGCGACCACCGCGAACAGGCTGAGCACGAGCGCGACCCGCGGCGCGAGGCGGATTGGACGCCACCCACGGGTTCGACGCGTCGGAATGCATCCCTGATCGGGTCGCGACATCTGGCCTCCGGAGGCGGGTCCCCACCCGCCGCATGTCGGCTCCCTCCCGCTGGACGACAGCGGGACGATAGTCGACCGCGCCCAAACCCGCTGCGCGACGTCGGCCAGCGCGATGGGCACGCAACCGTCCGGCCAGCGATCGCCCCTCGGCCAACGATCGTCCCATCTGCCCGCGCGTGTGACCGACCGGTACGTTTCATCCATGCGCAGGGTCATCGACGCGATCGATCGCCAGGGATGGTCATGGTACCTGACGGGGTCGGAGGCTCTGGCAGCGTACGGCGCCCCGCGGCAGACGCTCGACACCGACATCGTCGTCGACACCGACGGGTCCGGCCTGAGCGGGCTCGGCACAGCGATCGGTGACGGGCATCT
>DAOTUU010000031.1:0-14992 GCA_034436555.1 Chloroflexota bacterium
AGCCGACGCGTCTCGTCGGCGAAGTCCTCCCCGGCGCTGCGACGCAGCCCGTCGGCATCCGTGGCCCCGGCCTCCAGGTCCGCGCCGATGGCTGCGACGAGCGGAGCCAGGCCTGCCACGGCACCCGCCAGGGCCTGCGCGGCGAGATCCCGGCGCAGCGCCCGGTCGCGTGACAGCGTCACGATCCGCGCGAGCAGCGGCTCCACCGCCGACCGCTCCAGGGCGCGGCCGGTCGCGTTGAGCGCCCCCTCGGGGACCGCGACCACCTCCAGGACCGCGAGCGAAGTGGCATCCAGCAGTCGCTCCACGTCCATAAGCACGGTCGCGCCCGCGTCATCCGGCGGGAGCCGGTTGACCACGACGACGAGCGGCATCCGACGCTGCTCCGCGCGCGCCAGCACGTCCCACGGCACGCGGTCCGCATAGCGCGTGGCGGTCGTCACGAACAGACACAGGTCCGCCAGCTCCAGCAGCGTGTCCGCGAGCGCCCGGTTGTCGTGTTCCACGGAATCCACGTCCGGGGCGTCCACGATCACGACTCCCGGCCGCGCGCCCTCCTCGTGGACCTCGATGCGTCCGGGCGGGATGAGCGCCAGGGGTCCATCCGCGACGACCGCCGCCGCGTCCGCGGGGGTCGCCACGACGATCGCATGTCGGGTCGTGGGCCGCAGCACGCCCGTGGCGCTCACCGGCGCGCCCGCGAGCGTGTTGAACAGGCTGGACTTGCCGCTGCCCGTGGGACCCAGGAGGACGATGACCAGCGGCGCATCCAGGTCGCGGGCACGCGGCAGGAGATAGCCGCGCGTCGTCTGGACAAGCTCGCGCGCACGATCGCGCGGACCGGGGGGCGTGGCCGGGGAAGCCTCGGCGGGTGCGTCCCGATCCAGGGCCTGGTGCCAATCCCCGGGTTCGCTCCCGAGGGCGTCCCCGGGTCCGCCGCCGCGCCCGTCGGCGGACAGCAGCAGCCACCGTCGATCCGCGAGCAGCGCCAGCCGCTCGACGCGGGCGATCACCTCGGGCTGCCGCTCGGCAGGGACGTCGGACACCGGGCCCATGATGCCCCGGGCATGGGAACGCTGCTGACGACGGCTGGCGGCGTGCCGTTCGGTCGTCAGCCGACCGAGGCGACCTCCGCGGTCCGGCTGCCCCACTGCGAGCGGTCCTCCAGGAACTCACCCTTGAGGTAGCCGTCCACGCCGCGCGCCGCCGCGCGACCCTCGTTGATGGCCCACACGACCAGGCTCTGTCCGCGGGTGCAGTCGCCCGCCGTGAACACGCCTGGCACCGTGGTCTGCTTGTCGCCGTCGGCGAGGATGTTGCCGCGCGCGTCCAGTTCGCAGCCGAACTGCTCCGGAAGGGACCGCTCGGGACCCAGGAAACCGAGCGCCAGCAGCACCAGGTCCGCCTGGATCGTCCGCTCCGTTCCGGGGACCTCCTGGAGGCGCACGCGACCGTCCGGCCCGACCTGCCAGTCCACGGCCACGAGCTCGAGGCTCGTGACGTGCCCGGCGTCATCCATCAGGAAGCGCTTCGTGGACACCGCGTACTGGCGCGGATCCTCGCCCCACAGGGCCTTGACCTCCTCCTGCCCGTAGTCGAGCTTGTACACCTTGGGCCACTGCGGCCAGGGGTTGTCAGGGGCGCGCTCATCGGGCGGCCGGTTCATGATCTCCAGCTGGATCACGCCAGCCGCGCCATGGCGCACCGCCGTTCCGACACAGTCGGTCCCGGTGTCGCCGCCGCCGATGACCACCACGCGCCGATCCCGGGCGGAGATGTACGCGCCGTCCGCGTGTCGCGAGTCGAGCAGCGACTTCGTGTTCGCCTTCAGGAAGTCCATCGCCAGGTGGATGCCGGCGGCGCCTCGACCCTCCAGATCCAGGTCTCGCGGCACGGTCGCCCCGGTGGCCAGGACCACGGCGTCGAACTCGTCCAGGAGCCTGCGCGCCGGCAGGTCACGGCCGACCTCCACGCCGGTCACGAACGTGATGCCCTCGTCGCGCATCAGCTGCACCCGCCGGTCCACGATGCGCTTGTCCAGCTTCATGTTGGGGATGCCGTACATCAGCAGGCCACCGATGCGGTCGGCCCGCTCGTACACGGTCACCTGGTGCCCCGCCCGGTTCAGCTGGCGCGCCGCCGCCAGCCCGGCCGGCCCCGAGCCCACGACCGCGACGCTCGTGCCGGTGCGCACCAGCGGCGCCTCCGGGCGCATCCAGCCGTTCTCCCAGGCCTTCTCCGCGATCTCCATCTCGATCGTCTTGATGGTCACCGGCTGTCCGCTGATGCCCACCGTGCAGGACCCCTCGCAGGGTGCCGGACAGACGCGTCCCGTGAATTCCGGGAAGTCGTTCGTCCGATGCAGCCGGATGGACGCCTCCTCCCACCTGCCGCGATAGACCAGGTCGTTCCATTCGGGGATGAGGTTGTTGACGGGGCAGCCGGCCGCCGCGCCGTTGATGATGACCCCGGTGTGGCAGAACGGGATGCCGCAGTCCATGCAGCGCGCGCCCTGCTGCTGGAGCGTCAGGTCGTCGTAGGGCGGGTGGGTCTCGCTCCAGTCCCTGATGCGCTCCAGCGGCGGGCGCAGGTGCGCCGGCTCGCGGAGGTACTCCATGAACCCCGTCGGCTTGCCCATCAGCTCAGGTCCCGCCCACGCGCGCGAGGTCTCGCGCGTTTTCCTCGAACGCGGCCATCTCCGCCTCGGCGGGGGAGAGCCCGCGCTCGCGCATCCGCGCCTGGGCGTCCAGGACCCGGCGGTAATCGTTGGGGACCACGGCCACGATCCGCCGGCTGGACGCCTCCCAGTCAGCCAGGACGCGGATCCCCACGGCGCTGTCCGTGTGGCGCACGTGCCGCTCGATGAGCTGGCGCACGGTCTCGCGCTCCGCCTCATCGTCGAGCCCTGCGAGCGACACCATCTCCGGGTTCACGCGACCGGCGAAGTCGCCCGCCTCGTCCAGCACCCAGGCGAGCCCGCCCGACATGCCCGCCGCGAAGTTGCGCCCGGTGCGACCCAGGACCACCACGCGGCCCCCGGTCATGTACTCGCAGCCATGGTCGCCGGTGCCCTCCACGATCGCGGTGGCGCCCGAGTTGCGGACCGCGAAGCGTTCGCCCGCGATGCCCCGGATGAACGCCTCGCCGGACGTGGCGCCGTAGAACGCGACGTTGCCGGTGATGACGTTCTCCTCCGCGCGGAAGCGCGCGTCGGCCGCGGGCCGGACCACGATCCGGCCGCCCGACAGGCCCTTGCCCAGGTAGTCGTTGGCGTCGCCCACGAGCGTGAGCGTCATGCCACGTGGCACCCACGCCCCGAAGCTCTGGCCCGCGGAGCCGTGGAAGGTGAGGTCGATGGTGCCATCCGGCAGGCCCTCCGCGCCGTACCGGCGGGTGACCTCCGAGCCCAGCATCGTGCCCACGACCCGGTTGATGTTGCGGATGGGCAGCGCCGCGCTGACCGGCGTGCCGTGCTCCAGCGCGGGTGCCGCGAGCGGCAGCAGCTGCATCGCGTCCAGGCTGGCGTCCAGGTCGTGATCCTGCGGCACGCTGCAGGTGCGGCCGTAGTGGCGGGGCACCGTCGGCTGGTGGAGGATCCGACTGAAGTCCAGGTTGCGGGCCTTCCAGTGCTCCACGGCCTTGCGCATCTCCAGCCGGTCGGACCGCCCCACCATCTCCTCGATGGTCCGGAAGCCCAGCAGCGACATGTGCTCGCGGACCTCCTGCGCGATGAAGCGCATGAAGTTGACCACATGCTGCGGGTCGCCGGTGTAGCGCCTGCGCAGCTCCGGGTCCTGCGTCGCGATGCCCACCGGGCACGTGTTGAGGTGGCAGACGCGCATCATCACGCAGCCCAGGCTGACCAGGGGAGCCGTGGCGAAGCCGAACTCCTCGGCGCCCAGGAGCGCCCCGATGACCACGTCACGCCCGGTCTTGAGCTGCCCGTCCACCTCCACCGCGATGCGCGAGCGCAGATCGTTGAGCAGCAGCACCTGGTGGGTCTCCGCGAGGCCCAGCTCCCAGGGCACGCCCGCGTGCTTGATCGACGTCAGCGGCGAGGCGCCCGTGCCGCCGTCGTGGCCGCTGATGAGGACCACGTCCGCATGCGCCTTCGCGACGCCCGCCGCGATCGTGCCCACGCCCACCTCCGCGACGAGCTTGACGCTGACGCGCGCCTCCCTGTTGGCGTTCTTGAGGTCGTGGATGAGCTCCTTGAGGTCCTCGATGGAGTAGATGTCATGGTGCGGCGGCGGGCTGATGAGGCCCACGCCGGGGGTGCTGTGGCGGACCTTCGCGATCCACGGGTAGACCTTGGGCCCGGGCAGCTGGCCGCCCTCGCCGGGCTTGGCGCCCTGGGCCATCTTGATCTGGAGCTCGCGCGCGTTGACGAGGTAGTGGCTGGTGACGCCGAACCTCCCGGAGGCCACCTGCTTGATGGCCGAGTTGCGGGAGTCGCCGCCCGGATCGGGCGTGTAGCGCGCCGGGTCCTCGCCGCCTTCGCCCGTGTTGGACCTGCCGCCGAGGCGATTCATCGCGATCGCCAGCGCCTCATGGGCCTCCTGGCTGATGGAGCCGTAGGACATCGCCCCGGTCTTGAAGCGACGCACGATGGACTCGACCGACTCCACCTCCTCGATGGGCACGGGCCGGTGGGCCGGCTTGAGCTCCATCAGGCCCCGCAGGGTGCACAGGCGGGTCGACTGGTCGTCGACGAGCCGGGAATACTCCTTGAAGATGGCGTAGTCGCCGCTCCGGGTCGCGTGCTGGAGCCTGTGGACCGTGAGCGGGTTGAACAGGTGGGCCTCGCCGTCCTCGCGGTACTGATAGTGACCGCCCGTGCCCAGCTGCTTGTGCCGGATGGGCCGGCTGGGCGGATAGGCCCGGTCGTGGCGCTGGCGGACCTCCCTGGCGATGACGTCGATGCCCACGCCGCCGATGCGCGACGGGGTCCAGGTGAAGTACTCGTCGATGAAGTCCTGGTTGAGGCCGATCGCCTCGAACACCTGGGCGCCGTGGTAGCTCTGGATGGCGCTGATGCCCATCTTGGAGATGACCTTGACGATGCCCTTGGTGACCGCCTTGACGTACTTCCGCTCGGCCGCGTCGCCGGGTCCCTGGAGCATGCCCAGGCGGATCTGGTCGTGGATGGTCTCGAACGCGAGGTACGGGTTGATGGCGCTGGCGCCATACCCGATGAGCAGCGCGAAATGGTGCACCTCCCGCGGCTCGCCGGTCTCGATGACCAGGCCGACCCGGGTGCGCTGGCCGGTGCGCAGCAGGTGGTGGTGGACCGCCGCGGTCGCCAGCAGGGCCGGGATCGGCGCATCCCACTCGTCGTGGCCGCGGTCCGACAGGACCACGATGTCGTGGCCCTCCTCGATGGCCTTGCTGGCATGGGCCCGGACCGCCTCGATGGCCCGCCGCAGCCCGGCCGCGCCATCGCGGACGCTGAACAGGATGGGCAGCGTGATGGACCGGAAGCCGCGCGACGCGGTGGAGCCGTCCAGCCCGCGAAGCTGCTCCAGCTCCTCGTTCCGGAGCACCGGGGACGGGAGCGCCACCTGGTGCGCGGCCGCGGGGTCCGGATCGAGGAGGTTGCCCTCGGGCCCGATGGACGTGTCGACCGCCATCACGATCTCCTCGCGGATCGCGTCGATGGGCGGGTTCGTGACCTGGGCGAACAGCTGCTTGAAGTAGCTCGACAGCATCTGCGTCCGGTCGGACAGGACCGCCAGCGGCGTGTCGTTGCCCATCGACCCGACCGCCTCCGTGCCCGTCTCGGCCATCGGGTTCAGCAGCAGCCGGACGTCCTCGGCGGTGTAGCCGAAGGTCTCCTGGCGCCGCAGCACGGTCTCGTGATCGGGTTCGTGGACGCCGCGCGGCTCCGGCAGGTCCGCCAGCCGCACCATGTTCTGGCGCACCCAGTCGCCGTACGGCTCCGCGGTGGCGATGCGATGCTTCAGCTCGTCGTCGGGGACGATGCGCCGCTCGCTCGTGTCCACGAGGAACATCCGGCCCGGCTGGAGGCGGCCCTTGGCCACGACCTGGCTGGCGGGGATGTCCAGGACCCCGGCCTCCGACGCCATCACCACCCGGTCATCCGCGGTGACCCAGTAGCGCGCCGGGCGGAGGCCGTTGCGATCGAGCGTGGCGCCAACGAGGGTCCCATCCGTGAACGCGATGGAGGCGGGCCCGTCCCACGGCTCCATGAGCGCCGAGTGGAACTCGTAGAACGCGCGCTTCTCGGGCGACATCGTCTCGTGCCGGCTCCACGGCTCGGGGATGAGCATCATCAGCGCGTGAGGCAGGGTCCGCCCAGCGAGGTGCAGCAGCTCCAGGACGTTGTCCAGCATGGTCGAGTCCGAGCCGTCCGTGTCGATCGCGGGCAGGACCTTGGTCAGCTCCTCGCCGAACAGCGGCGAGCGGAACGACGACTCCCGGGCGTGCATCCAGTTGATGTTCCCGCGCAGCGTGTTGATCTCACCGTTGTGGGAGATGAAGCGGTAGGGGTGTGCCCGGCTCCAGCTGGGGAAGGTGTTCGTGGAGAAGCGCGAATGGACCACCCCGATGGCGCTCTCGAACGACGGATCGTGGAGGTCCGGGTAGAAATGCATCAGCTGCGAGGCGTTGAGCATCCCCTTGTAGACGATCGTCCGTGCGGACATCGAGGGGATGTAGAACTGCGCCCGGTCGGGGATCACCGATCGCCTGACGGTCGCCTCCATCTGGCGCCGGGCGACGTACAGGCGCCGCTCGAAGCCCATCACATCCAGGCCGTACGGGCGCGCGAAGAACGCCTGGCGGATGGTGGGCTGCGAGCGCCGGGCGGTGTCGCCGAGGAGCGTGTGGTCGGTGGGCACGTCCCTCCACCCCAGGAGCTGGAGACCCTCGCGGGCGGCGACGCTCGCGACGATCTCCTCGCAGGCGATGCGGTCGGCGACCTCCCGGGGCAGGAACATCATGGCCACGCCGAACGTGTCGCCCGGCGGCAGCCCGATGCCCGCCTCCGCGGCGGCGCCCGCCAGGAAGCGGTGCGGCACCTGGACCGTGAGCCCCGCCCCGTCCCCGGTGTTCTTCTCCGCGCCGGTCGCGCCGCGGTGCTCCAGGTTGACCAGGACCGTCAGCGCGTCGCGGACGATCGCGTGGGAGCGGCGGCCGCGGATGTCCACGACGAAGCCGAAGCCACAGCTGTCGTGCTCGAAGCGGGGGTCATAGAGCGAGGGGGAGGTCACGGCGTCCTGCGGAGGAGGGGATGCGCGGGGTGGAGCCTGAGGATGCCCCCCACGGGCACGCGGTTCAGCCCACGGACGGGTTGCGGTTGGGTGGCATCTCCGTTGCAGCGCGACGGCGACCGCGCCACTTGCCCGCCTCCACCAGGAGGAACGCGACCGATGAGGCGGCGAGCACCACCACCAGCTCCAGCGGGCCCAGCGCCTGGGTGGTGAAGATCGGCTGGAGGAACGGCAGGTACACGATGGCCAGCTGGACCGCCACGCTGGCCGCGACGGTCAGGCTGAGCGGTCGATTGGACCTCCAGCCGAGCTGGAACAGGCTCCAGCGTTCCGAGCGGATGGCCAGCGCATGGCCCAGCTGGAGCAGCGCGAGGGTGGTGAACACCATGGTCTGCCAGTGCCACCCGCGGTCCAGGGCCAGCGCCAGCACGCCCAGGGTGACGAGCGCCATCGTGAGCCCCAGCCAGACCGCCTGCTGCCACAGGCCCCCGGCGATGATCGACTCCCCGGGGTGTCGCGGACCGTGCCCCATCGTGCCGGGCTCGACCGGTTCCACCGACAGTGCGAGGCCGGGCAGACCGTCGGTGACCAGGTTGATCCACAGGATCTGGACGGGCAGCAGCGGGAAGGGCAGGCCCAGGAACGGCGCCAGGACCATCACCCAGACCTCCGCGGAGTTCGTGGTCAGCATGTAGCGCACGAACCGCCGGATGTTCTCGTAGATCCGGCGACCCTCCTCCACGGCCACCACGATGGTCGCGAAGTCATCGTCCGCGAGGACCATGTCCGCGGCCTCCTTCGACACCTCCGTGCCGGCGATGCCCATCGCGACGCCGATATCCGATCGGCGCAGGGCGGGCGCGTCGTTGACCCCGTCGCCGGTCATCGCCACGACCTCGCCGCGCGCCTTCCACGCATCGACGATGCGCAGCTTCTGCTCCGGGCTGGTGCGCGCATAGACCGCCACGTCGCCCACGCGTGTCGCGAACGCGGCATCGTCCAGCGTCGCGAGCTCGGCCCCGGTGAGGATCTGCCGCCCGTCGCCCAGGATGCCCACGCGGGTCGCGATCGCCTCCGCGGTGCGCACGTGGTCGCCGGTGATCATCACGGGCCGGATGCCCGCGGAGCGCGCCGTCGCCACCGCGTCGGAGGCCTCGGGGCGCGGCGGGTCGGCCATCGCCGCGAGGCCCGCCAGCGACAGATCCCGCTCGATGTGGGCGAGGTCGTCGGGGAGCGTGGGCAGCGTCCGGTCCGCGAGCGCCAGCACCCGGTACCCGGCCGCCGCGAGCGCCGAGTCGGCACGCACGGCCGCCGCCCACCGCTCCGCCTCCTCGGGGCGCGCGAACGGCAGCAGCGCGTCGAGCGCCCCCTTCACCGAGACGGCGAGGCCGTCGGGCGTGTGATGCACCGTGGCCATGCGCCGTCGGTCGCTGTCGAACGCGACCTCCGCGACCCGGGCGGGACCCTGGTCACCCGTTGCCTCCAGGCGCCCGGCCAGGGCCAGGAGCGCCGCCTCGGTCGGGTCGCCCGAGATCGTCCAGGCCCCCGTGGCGGTCGATGGCGGGTGGAGCCGGGCGTCGTTGCAGCGCGTCGCCACGGCCGCCACGCGCAGCAGCCATGGGTCGGTCGCCGCGTCGCGCGCGTCCGTCGCCTCGCCGGGCGCCGGCCTGACGATGCCCACCGGTGCGTAGCCTGGACCGTCGACGCTCCAGCTGCCGCCGGGCGTCCAGACGTGCTCGACCACCATCCGGTTCTGGGTCAGGGTCCCGGTCTTGTCGGTGCACACGACGCTCACGGAGCCGAGCGTCTCGACGGCGGGGAGGTGACGCACGAGCGCGTGGCGGCGGGCCATCCGGGCGGCGCCCAGGGCGAGCGCCACGGTCACCACGGCGGGCAGCGCCTCGGGGATCGCGGCGACCGCCAGGCTGACCGCCGTGAGGAACATCAGCGAGGCATCCTGGCCGCGCAGCAGGCCCGTCACGAAGACCAGGACGCCCACGCCGATGGCCACCCCGGCGAGCACCCGGCCCAGGGACCCGAGGCGCCGCTGGAGTGGCGTCTGGTCCGCGGCATGGCGCCCCAGGAGGTCGGCGATGCGACCCAGCGCCGTGTCCATGCCGGTCGCGATGACGACACCCGTGGCCCGCCCGTACGTCACCGCCGTGCCTCGGAACGCGAGGCAGCGCTGGTCCGCGAGTGACGTCGCGCCCACGTCGGGCAGCGCGGCGGCCGTCTTGGCGGCGGGCTCTGACTCGCCCGTGAGCGCCGCCTCGTTCACGCGCAGGGCCACGCACGTCACGAGGCGCAGGTCCGCGGGCACCATGTCGCCGGCCTCGAGCCGCACCAGGTCGCCCGGCACGAGCGTGGCGGCGCGCACGCTGCGCTCCTGGCCGCCCCGGACGACCCGCGCGGTGGGCGAGGTCAGCGCGCGCAGCGCCGCCATCGCCTCCTCCGCGCGCCACTCCTGGGCGAACCCGACCAGGCCGTCGAGGATGACGATGGCACCGATGACGAGCGTGTCCTTGAGATCGCCAAGGAGCGCCGTGATGACGCCCGCCACGATGAGCACGACGATCATCGTGTCCTGGAACTGGGCGAGCAGCACCCGCCACATCGGCTGCCGGCGCGCCTCGGCGAGTTCGTTCGGACCGGCCAGGAGCAGGCGTCGGCCCGCCTCGGCGTCCGTCAGCCCGGACGCGGGGTCGGTGTCGAGCGCCGCGAGGACCACATCCGCGGTGCTCGCCCACGGGCGGTCAGGTGGCGGCGGGAGCGGGGCGGCGAGCGGTCCGGCGATCGGTCGCGGCTCCTCCGGACGGCGGGCATCGGGTGTCATCGGACATCCCGGAGCGTACGCCCGCGGAGAACCTGTGGCGAGCGCCGGACGGCCCTGTCACTGAGGAATCCGGCCTGCCCGACCCGCGGTCTTGATCGCCCACGAGCCCTCGTGCCCGTGGCCGCCCGGGGGGCGGCGATCGAGCGGACGACTCCCTGACGAACGGGATCGCGGCCGGGGAGGCCAACGGTCGATGCGTGACGGGTCGCGCATCGATGACGGTCCGGACCCTCCGCCGCCTCCGGTTCACCATCGAGCCCGCGGGAAAGGGGGATCGATGGTCTTCGGGGCCCCGCCGACCAACGGACCCCGCGCAGGACCTCGGCGGCATCTGGGCGTCCGTCGCGATCATCCCGCCCCGGGGGACCGTGGCCTACGAGATGAACCTCGTCATCGTGCATGCACCGAGGCAGATCGCAGCGATGGTGATGCGCGCCCCCCGACGCCTGGGGACACGCCGTGGGACGTCCCCGACGGTCCGCACGGTGGAGGACATCCTGACGCGCATCAGGCGGGGCGGAATCCCTCGTGCTCCGGGGGCGCCGCGTGGCGGATCATGAGGTGTCGCGTGACGGAATACTCCAGCACCGACTCGTGGCTCATCTCCTTGCCGAAGCCGCTGCCCTTCACGCCGCCGTGCGGTGCTTCCGACGCGATCGGCAGGTGGTCATTCACCCACGTCACGCCCACCTCCAGGCGGTGACTGACGCGCAGCGCCCGCGCGACGTCGGCGGTCCAGACCGAGCTCGCGAGGCCGTACGGCGTGTCGTTGGCGAGGCGGACGGCGTCGTCCTCGCCGTCGGCGGGCAGCACCACCAGCACCGGCCCGAAGACCTCGCCCTGGACCAGCTCGGACGCCTGGTCGGCACCGACCACCAGCGTGGGCGGGTAGTAGGCCCCCGGTCCATCGACCGAGACGCCCCCGGTCAGCGCCTCGGCGCCGGCCCTGACGGCACGCGACACGAAGCCCGCCACGGTGTCCCGGTGGGCGCGCGAGATGAGCGGCCCGATGTCCGTGTCCGCCGCCCGGGGCGGCCCATGGCGCACCGCCGCCAGCTGCGCCCGCAGGGCATCGACCACGCCGGCGAGGACGGACCGCTCCGCGTACACCCGCGTCGCGGCGGTGCAGTCCTGGCCGGTGTTGTAGGTCGCGCCCAGGGCCACGGCCCGCGCCATCGCCGGGATGTCCGCGTCGGCGAACACGAGCACCGGCGCCTTGCCGCCCAGCTCCAGGGCCAGCCGCTTGACGCCCGCCACGGCGCCCTCCATCACCCGGCGTCCGGTCGACGTGGAGCCGGTGAGCGTGATCATGCCGATGCCCGGGTGGCGCACGATCGCCTCGCCGACGGCCGTGGACCCGGGCACCGCGTTCACCAACCCAGCGGGCGCGCCGGCGTCGGTGATCAGCTCCACGAGGCGCAGCGTCCCCCGCGGCGTGCGTGAGGCCGGCTTGATGACCGCTCCGTTGCCGGCGGCCAGCGCCGGCCCCAGCTTCCACGCGGCCATGATCAGCGGGAAGTTCCAGGGCGTGATGGCGCCCACCACCCCGATCGGTCGGCGCAGCAGCAGCGAGGTGTAGCCTGCGGACAGGCGCCCGGCTCCCGTGCCCTCCAGGGAGCGCGCCGCGCCCGCGAAGAAGCGCACGTTGTCGATGGCGAACGGCAGCTCCCCGTCACGCACCGTCGCCCAGGTCTTGCCGGTCTCGCCCACCTCCAGGTCGGCCAGCTCGTCCGCGTGGGCCTCCATGAGGTCCGCGAGGCGCAGCAGGACGCGCGCTCGCTCGCCGGGCGTCGCCTCACCCCAGCCGGCCTGCGCCGCGCGCGCCGCCGCGACCGCCATGTCCAGCTGCTCCGGTGTGACGTCCGCCACGGTGTCGATGACCTCGTCCGTGGCCGGGTCCACGATCTCCCGGGTGGCGCCGCCACCGGCCACGCGCTCGCCGCCGATGACCGCCATCAGGCGCCCGCCCGTCCCGCCCGCGCCGCCACGCCGACGCGCTCGATCGACGCCGCCGCCGCGCCCACCCCGTCGGTCGAGCGGATGCGCTCCCCGATGGCCGCCATCCGCGCCCGGAGCGCCGTGTCGCCCAGCAGTCGGTCGATCGCCCCGTGCAGCTCGCCGTCCGTGAAGGCGTACGTGGCGAGGCGCACGCCGTAGCCTCGCTCGTGAACCCGCTGCGCGTTGTCGTACTGGTCCCAGAACAGGGGCAGCGCGATGAGCGGCTTGCCGAAGTGGAACGCCTCGGTGGTCGTGTTGTTGCCGCCGTGGGTGATGACCAGGTCCACCTGGGGCACGATCGAGGTCTGGGGCAGGAACTCCGCGCCGACCATGTTGGGGGCCAGCTGGTACTCGGCGTGCTGCGGGCCCTTGCTCACGATGAACCGGTGCGGGCTGTCGCCCAGGGCGGCGATGAGCCGGCGCATCAGCCCCACGTCCGCGGAGCCGAGGGAGCCCAGCGAGAGGTAGATGAGGGCGCTCCCCGCCGGTCGGTCGCGGAGCATGTCCGGGAGGTCCCAGGAGGCGTCCGTGCGCCGGACGCTCGACTCCAGGCGCTGCCAGGTCCCGTCCAGCGGCCGGCGGTCGGTGTAGTCCAGCTCCTCGGGGTAGACGTACAGGTTCAGGTGGGCCGAGCGGTGGATGAACTCCAGGTCCGGCAGGCCGGGTGCGCCCTGCTCGCGGACCCAGGCGTCGAAGTCGGACCACAGGGCCCGATGGGTGCGCTCGTACTCCGCCCGGAAGGCCGCCCACGCCGATCGGTCGTCCGCGGGCAGCCCGGAGTAGGCCGGCGCGATGTCCGGCCCCGGCACCTCCAGCGGATTGCAGCTCACGATGCGCACGAACGGCGCGCCGTGGGTCACCAGCGCCGGGAATGCGACCACGTTGTCCTCCACGATCACATCCGGCGCCTGGCGGGCGAGGATGTCCCGGAGCTGCGGCTCGCAGTAGCGGGCACCGTCGATGAGCGCGCCCCACGTGGGCGCCATGAAGGTCGCCAGCTGGTCGATGGTGGGCTTGCGGAACTCCGGCGCGGTGTCCCGGATGAAGTCCTTCCAGAACTGGCCTGCGTCCTGGGGCTCGTCGCTCGGCGGCGGGGGAGGAGCCAGGTCGACGAGGTCCTCCACGAAGCCCAGCGGCTCCAGGCGCCCCTTCCAGGAGGCCTCCGCCGCGAACACCACGCGGTGGCCGCGCGCCAGCAGCTGGTGGCCGATGCCGATGCAGTTGTTGGTCGGCCCGTACGCCGACTCGGGCATGAACAGGACCGTGAGCGGCGACGCGGACATGGACCTCACCGTGTGCTGGGTGCGCTGGCTCCGATGATTCAACGGGGCGACTCATCCGTCCATGGAGGACACGATCTCGCCGCCCTACCCTACTCCGACAGACCCTCGACCGACCTCGCAAGGTGGGCTCTGCGTGCCGCCATCACGGACAGCGCCGCGTCGTGGAATGCGTTGGCGATCGCACTTCCGCCGACCTGCGCGTATCGTGCCAGCAGGTCACGATCCACCAAGACGACCTGCGTCTGACCATCGGCGTTCATCTTGTCGGTGAACCCTCGGACGCTTGCCGCGAACCTTCCGGTCGTCACCATGACCACGACATCTGCCCGCAACAGCCCAGCCATGCCCACCTCCTTGGCCACGGCCGACAGGTGGACCGTCGCCGTGTTCTTGCATTGGAAGAGCCAGCGAGCGAACAGGAGGTGCGCCTCCTCGGCGACGAGGTCGACCTCGGCACCACCCGTGCTGTCGGCGCGAAGCCGGAAGAAGACCGGAAGCAGCCCCGCGTCGCTCGCCATCCGGATGGCGAGCAGTTCGAGTGCGATGCCCTTCGTGTGTGGGTCGGGCGAGCTGAGATTCCGCCGGATCTCCGGGAGGGCCGTGTTGAGCAGCGGACGGAGTTCCGCGGGGAGCTGGCCGGAGGTCAGCCGGGTCAGGGCGTGAAGGTTCGTGTCAAGCAGTCGCTGGGTCGGTGTGATGACGCCCGACTTCCCTCGGGAACTGCCCGTGTTCGTGATCCATCCCTGGCTCGCCAATGGGCCATATACGTGTGCCCGCAGTTGGTCATTGCTCGGAAGCGGTCCATAGCGTCGCTCCACCTCGTCGGCGAGTCTCGTTGCCGGAATCGGAGCGGTGCCTGATCCCTCGGCGATCTCCCGCAGCGTGCTCACGAACGATCGCTGGTCGCGGGTGAGCCCCGCCCAGTCGTCCACATCGCCAAGCGACACGCCTGAAAGGTCCTTGACGAGTGCGAGGTCGATGGCCCATCGTTCGCCGCCGCCGATCACTCCCGCTTCTCGCAGCCACTGGCCCATCGCCGTCGCGTGAGTCGTGGCCCGGGCCTGGAAGAAGCCCATGCGCTCAAGTTCGATGGCGAGCGACTTCTTGCTGACGGCCTCGCCACGCTGCTGGATCGAGCGCGCCGCCTGGAGGAGGTCGAGCCCGGGCAGGTCAACCAGGATGTGACGCGCAAAGGCCCGCAGCTGCACGGCGGGATCAGACATCGACGCCAGGCGTTGTCCGAACGAGGTCAGTCGGCACTCCGGCTCGATGCTCCAGAGACCATAGTTGCGCATGGCGGTCAGCACATTGCGCGCGAGATCGTGCTGGGCCTCCACTTGGGCGGCACCAGCCTTCGCCTTCCCGTGATAGAGAAAGAAGGCGGACCGGACCGACTCCTGCAAGCTGCGGCAGTCGACCGAGGACAACGCCAGATCAAGCAGTCGCGAGAGATCGACCTGACCTGGAGTGAACTGCGGCGCGGGAGGGAATCGCTTCTTGACCGGGTGACCGCTCGACGCCGCAACCGACGCTGATCCGACCAGGGGCCTTCCGCGATCGGGTTCGGACTCGGCGTAATCCGGACCGAGGTCTCCCTGTCCCAATTCAGGCATGAAGCGAGACCTCGACATCCGTAGCCGTCGGGC
>DAOTUU010000032.1:0-5596 GCA_034436555.1 Chloroflexota bacterium
GTGTTGCCCGCCCGCCCGATCCCCCACGGGAACCAGGGCGCGTTCATCTCGTGCGCGAACTTGAGCAGGACCGGCCCGCCCACGGCCTTGGCGTCGCGCGCCCACCGGCGGATGTAGTCGTCGTGGTCGCCCGCCACGATGCGCGAGTAGGCGTACCGGCCCGAGGGGTCGTCCTGCTGGGGCGGGATGGACGGGTCGACCGGCTCCCAGAACACCTGGGGCACCACGCCCCGCGCGCGCATGCCCCGCGCGAGATCCGTGGGGAACTCCGCGTTCGCGCCGCCCCAGGCGCTCCAGACGGACCAGATGGCGGGCCTCCGCCCGACGCTCGCGGTGAACGCGTCGAGCGCCGCCAGGCCGAAGTCCGGGTTCTGGGACACGCCGAGGGCGACCTTGCGGACCGCCGCCGAGGGCCGGGCCGGGGACGACGCCTGCGCCGACAGCGGCAGGGCCAGGACGACGACGGCCGCCAGCAGGGCGGCGGGCCATCGGGGGAGGCGGGAGGCGGTGCGCATGGGGCGTGGTCCTCGCTGGTGGGGCTCGGCCGGGTCGGGACGGGCGGAGCGCGAATGACATCGTCTGGTCCATGCGACCATGGACCAACCAACCAGTCGTACGGGTGACGTGGTGGGAGGACCGGTGTGGTCGCGGGTGGCGCCGTCAGCCTACCCGCTCGTCCGCCCTTCCGCCGCAGCGAGCGCCTGACTGGCGAGTCGACGCTCCACGCGGAACCGCAGGAACACCGCGTGTCGCACGGGCCAGGGCGTCTGCTGCGCGAGGTGGACCCGGAAGAATCGCTCGTGCGCGTCCACGACCGCACGGCGGATGCGCCGCTTGGTCAGGAGCTCGTCGGCGGTCAGGTCCGCGTCCGGCCGGCCGACGTGGCTGGTGGCGCTCTTCTGGTGGACCGCCGTGGTGGTTCCGAGGTAGCGCACCCGCCATCCGCGCCTCATCGCGCGCAGGCACAGGTCCAGGTCCTCCGCGTAGAACCAGTACCCCTCGTCCCAGCCGCCGAGTGCATGCAGGAGCTCCGTGCGGGCGAGCAGGAACGCCCCGGAGCACGCCTCCACGTCGTGGTCCGTGGACAGATCCTCCCAGGACAGCACGTACCGCGCCATTCGCCGAGAGCGCGGGAACCGACGATGCAACCCCAGCGAATACGCCAGCGACGCGCCCGGCGTGGGCAGCCCGCGGTGGCACGCGTGGTCCGTGGTGCCGTCCGGTCGGACCAGCCGCGCCGTGACCACGCCCGCGCGCGGATCTGTCCGCAGCGTCGCCGCACACCGCTCGACCGTCTCCGGCGCGACCGTCACGTCCGGGTTCAGGAACAGGTACGCGTGCGCCTCGACCGCCCTCCATCCCTGGTTGCAGGCCGCGGCATACCCGCGGTTGTCCGGGTTCGGCAGATACACGACACGGGGCAGGGCGTGACCGCGCTCCAGCCGATCGAGCATCGCCCGCGTCGCGTCGGGGTCCGTGGCCCCGTTCTCCACGACCACCACATGGTCGATCGGCGGCGTTGACCGCCCCAGCGCGATGAGGCACCCCTCCAGCAGGTCCAGCCGCTGGTAGTGGACCACGACCGCCGCGATCGTGAACGGCTGGCGACCGTCCATGCCAGACGACCCAGCGCTCACGCCGCTGTCAGGATTCGTCCAGCCTGCCCTGGAAGCGGGGATCGGCCAGCAGTGCGCGATAGGCGTCCAGCGCCCCGGCGGGCTTCTCCAGCCGCCAGTCGCGCTGGTTGGACACCAGGGCCTTGGCGTTGATGTCGAAGTAGACGATCGCCTTCAGGCGCGGCCAGCGTGCGAGCACGGCCGGGTAGCCCGTCGCGATCCACGCGGCCTTGTCCCCGCCCTTGCTGCTGCTGCCGGTCTCCGCGATGATGACCGGCTTGCTCGTCAGCTTGCCCATCGCGACCATGCCCGGTGTGAGCGTCTTGAGGAGCGACTGCCAGCGCTTGGGCTTGCTCCAGTTGAAGGCGCTGAACGCCACGTAGTCCACGTACTTGTTGCCGGGATAGATCTTGGCGTACCGGGTGCACTGCCCGCAGGGCTGGTTGGGACTCCACACGAACTTCACGTTCGTGGCGCCCTCCTCCCGGAACAGGCGATGGATCCGGCGCCACGCGGCGATGAAGCGCTTGGGTGAATTGTCGAACCAGGTGACGCTCCAGGGGAACCACGGGCCGTCCATCTCGTGCGCGAATCGGAGCAGGACCGGCTGCCCGTATGCCGCGGCATCCTGAGCGAACCGCCGGATGTACCGGTCATGGCGCCCGTTGACGATCGCCTGGTAGCGATACCGGTCACTCGTGAGCCGATTGGGATTCACCGGCTGCCAGAAGATCATGGGGACGGTGATGGGATCGAGCTGGGACAGGAACTCCAGCGACGGGAACTCCCGGTCCGGCCCGCCCCAGTCCGACCAGATGGACCAGATGGCGGGCGCGCGACCGGCGGCGGCGACGTGCGCCTGGTACTCCGCGATGTTCCGGTCGTCAAGTCGTGACACGCCGAGCGCCAGCGTGCGCTCCGGATCGGTGGGTCCCGCGGCGCCGACCGGGCCCGCGGCCCCGGGGATGATCAGGGCCGCCAGGATCAGGACAGGGAGGAGGAAGCGGAGGGACGTCTTCACGGTGCACCGTCATGGGATTCTTGGGAGCCGATCCAGTATCGCACAGGGGTCCAGTGCCACCCTCCGCGTCGTCCGCGGCACGGGACCTCCGGCCCGGCGGCCCCCGTCGCTTCCGCTGGTAGGCTACGCCTCACGCCACGGCCGCTCCCCCGAGGCCGGGTGTCACCGCGGAGGTGCCTCGCATGTCCATCGACCGCCGCCCATGGGTCACGCGCCGTCTCGCCATCGTGCTCCTGTGCCTGTTGGCGCTGATGGTGGCGTCCCTGCCCGCCGCCGGCGCCGAACCCGCCGCGGGTGCGCAAGCCGCCCCGGGTGCGCCACGCTTGGCGACGGACGGTCTCGAATCGGAGACCGGGGCCGCCGAACCGGCAGGCGTGGCACCCGCGGCGAAGACGCGGAAGCTCGCCCTGGGCGTCTCGCAGTGGCCGTACGATGACCTCTCGGACCTGGACGCGTTCACCGCTTCGGTGGGGCGCGCGCCGGCCACATGGTCGGTGTGGAGCGACTGGGGCGGCGGCAACGCGGCGTTCCCGACCGCGCTCATGGCCGGACTGGCCGCGCGTGGCGTGGTGCCCGTGGTCCTCTGGCAGCCGGTGGACCCGTCCGACCTGAAGGATCCTCGGTTCTCCTACCGCCACATCATCCAGGGACGACACGATGCGTACCTGCGCGCATGGGCAGAGGCGGCGAAGGCCCACGGCGGCACGGTGCTGCTGCGCCTGGCCCATGAGCATGATGGGACCTGGTTCCCCTGGGGCACCGACCGGTTCGACAACTCGCCCAAGCGCTTCCAGAAGATGTGGCGCCATGTCTGGAACATCTTCCGGGGACCGGACGGGGTGGGCGCCACCAACGTCAAGTTCGTGTGGAGTCCCAACCAGCCGTGCGTCAAGTGCGTGCCGTACGCCAAGACCTATCCCGGGGATGCGTTCGTGGACTACGCGGGCTTCAGCTCCTTCAACTGGAGCGGGAAGCAGCCATGGAAGTCGATGGTCCAGACCTTCGACCTGGCCTACCGGAAGCTCCGAGCGGTGACCCGGAAGCCCATCATCGTGGCGGAGACGGGATCCTCCCCTGAGGGCGGCAGCAAGCCGCGGTGGATCCGGGAGGGCTATCCCGCGGTGTACGCGCGGTTCCCGCGAATCAAGCTCATCGTGTACTTCAACGTCGACTCGCTCACCATGGCCAACCAGCGTGACTGGCGGCTCACGACGCCCGCCCGAGCGCTGACCGCATACCGCGCGATCGTGGCGCAGCCGCGGTTCCAGGGCGTCATCCGGTAGCCGGGGACCCCGCCAGACCGTCCGTCAGCCGCGCCGCAGCAGATTCCAGCGGGAGCCTTTCCCCGGCTCCGACAAGGAGGGCGGCGACATCCCCGTCATCCTGGCCCTGCCTCGCGGGGGCCCCTGGCCGCCGGGGCGCTCGACGGGGATGAGGCCCCACTTCTCCGTGAATCGGCGCTCGTCATCCACCTTCGGCGAGGTCTGGCGCGTGGTGTTCGCGCTGTACGTCAGGGGTGCGTGCGAGAACACCGATCCGGGCAGCGCATGGATGACCAGTCCGGCCTCGCGGCACTGGAGGAACAGGTCCAGCATCTCGTAGAAGAACCCGAAGCGGGGGTCGAAACCGACCTTGCTCCAGACGCGGCGACGCACCGCCATGGTCGCCAGCACGCCGTCCGCGCGGACCGTGGTCAGACCCATGGCGCGCGCCTCCGCCAGGGTCAGGTAGCGACGCGTGACGACCCTCCCTGCCGGGGTCTCGCCGAACACCAGCCACTGGGCCAGGGCGCGTCTGTCCAGCCTCCCGGCCTCCTCCCAGCCGCCTGCCGCGATGTCCACCTCCGGACGCTGCTCGAGGTGGTCCAGGAGCATCTCGACCGCACCCGGTCGGACGACGATGTCATCGTCCAGGAACAGCAGCACCTCGCGGTCGTCGAGGTCCACGATCGCCCGGCGGGAACCGGATGGCCCGACGGGTCCCGCGACCGCCTGGTACAGGATGTCAGGCTGGTTCGCGCAGATCGCCTCGGTGGCCGGTCCGGGCAGGCTGTCGAAGACGATGATGCGGTGGGCGACGGTCACCGACTCCCGGATGCTCGCGATGCAGCGCGCCAGGGCTTCGGGTCGGCCCGCGGTGGGGATGCCGATGGACAGGTCAAATGCCATGGCGTCCAACGATAGCGGCTGCTCGGGGGTCGCTGCCTCCTGCTCGGGGGTCGCCGCCTCCCTGGTGACGTCGCTCCGTGGCGCTCAGCGGATGCGACCCTTGAACTTCCGCTTTGCCAGCAGTCCGGCGTAGGCGGCCCGGGCGTTCTCCGGGCTGGTCAGCCGCCAGTCCGGCTGGCCGGTCACCTCCACGTCGAAGTAGACGATGGCCTTGATGGCGGGATACGCCTTGTAGACCTCCGGATATCCGGTCGTGATCCACTCGGCCTTCCGGGTGGCGTCCGCAGGGGTGCCCGTCTCGGTCACGATGATGGGCTTGCGCGTCCGCTGGGAGATGACCTGGACGCCGTCCGCGAAGAGCTGCTGCATGGTTCGTGTCCCGCCCCAGTCGAAGCTGCTGAAGCCCGCATACTCGACGAACCTGTCGCCCGGATAGAGGGTCCTCACATCCACGCAGGCGCAGCCTGAGTAGAAGCTCCAGACCATCTTCACGTTCGTGGCTCCCTCGCCGCCGGGACCGCGGATGAGGTCGTGGATATGGCGCCACGCCTTCCGGAATCGATAGGGAGTGTTGCCCGCCCGCCCGATCCCCCACGGGAACCAGGGCGCGTTCATCTCGTGCGCGAACTTGAGCAGGACCGGCCCGCCCACGGCCTTGGCGTCGCGCGCCCACCGGCGGATGTAGTCGTCGTGGTCGCCCGCCACGATGCGCGAGTAGGCGTACCGGCCCGAGGGGTCGTCCTGCTGGGGCGGGATGGACGGGTCGACCGGCTCCCAGAACACCTGGGGCA